>JAAEPH010000262.1 GCA_024232855.1 Gammaproteobacteria bacterium | reverse complement strand
GCCGATGTGGATTATATTCTGTTTCATAGACGCTTCTCCTCAAATCGTTAGTGGTCAAGAAATACTACCACTTAGAGGTTCCATCATTGATGGTAGTCCTCGGTTCAGGTAAGGGTGGGGCGTCTATATCTTCTATACTTCAATGCGGTAAGGCCCAACGCAATTCCCAATATCGACGACATTGAAACAAATAAAGTGAAATGAAATGGTTGCGGCGCTTCGCGCGGATATAGTGAATACCCATGAATAGTTCGACAGGTTTGAACATGAAGGACGCGGATTAGACCATTACATAGTAGAAAGTCCGCTCATGGCTAGAAATACACTTGGCGTTATTGCCAGGAATCGAACACTAATATTACCACTATCGTCAATATTGATAATTTCCGCTGAAAACACGCCTTTCTCACCACCCTCGAGACTGATTTTTCCCTCTAGCTTTTTGCCGACATACAGCGTTGCACGGAAATCATCGAGCTTGAATCCCCCCAGTGACCAGTCAGTGGCCGTATAGTCCACCCCGTCATGAGTGATGGTCAACCCAGGTATCTCATAACGAACATGCGCTCGCCGGTCTCGATAATGAAACCAGGTACTAAATTTTTGCAGGAAACCCATTATTAATTTGCGTTGTAAGACAAGTTCGAAGTCGCGCCACTGTTCATTTGCTGGTCATCACAATGGTACTGCCCGCTTCTCCGTTCAACAGGCGGGCCGCGTGAAACTGGACCAACCCGTCGTTCGGATAATCCTGTGCGAGTTTGCTAAACAATTGTGTTGCTTGCGGTTCAAGACCATCCATTGCCGTGTATGCATGAGCGTAGGCCTCCTTCGGTGAGTAACCGTCGCTATGACTTAAAGTGGGCTCAAAAATCAGCAATCCATTGGACTTGCCCTTTAGCACCAAACGTCCAACTGGTCGCATGGTAACACCTTCCACGTGTCGGGCGGTATTTTCACTGATACAAATTCGAGTGCCCAGTTGCTTGTTGGCGCTCTCCAGGCGAGCAGCGGTGTTTATGGCGTCGCCGTGTGCGGTATAGTCGAACCGTTGAAAGCCGCCAAAATTTCCCACCACCGCGAAGCCCGTATTCACTCCGATTCGGGTTTCGCCCAGATCGATAGCCTGCTCATTTTGCTGCGACTGATATTCGCTACAGAAGTCATCCAGTTCTAATGCACACCTCACGGCTCGTGCCGCGTGATCCGGCTGATCGCTTGGTGCGTTGAACATGACATGTAATGCGTCGCCAACGATCTTATCGATTGTCCCACCGTGCTTGAACACCACTGAGCACGCGCCTTCCAGGTATTCATTCAAAGTACGCACCAGTAAGCTGGGTTCGATGTTTTCCGTCAGCGACGTAAAGTTTGCGATATCGGTGAACAAGAATGTCATTTCACGCTTTTCTCCACCCAACGTCAGCAGTCCAGGGTCGGCCACCAGCCGCTCGACGACTTCCGGAGCGAGATAGTGCGCGAATGCATGTTTTACCCGCCGTTTCTCCACCTCAGATCTGGCGTAGTTAATAAGCGTGCCCGCAATGTAAATCACCAGGATTCCCAGCGAAGGAAAGACAGGGTCGAACAACCAGCCATACTCGACAAATGAATACCACGAACTTCCTAATGCCACGGCCACCGATGCCCCACCGACCAGAAAACAACCCAATGCCCCAAGCCGGGGCAGTAAAAAAATCAAAATGATCGACAAGGCACTTAAATACAAAAGCTCTATGGCTTCTACCCAACCGGGTCGATAGAGGTATTTTCCGAGCAACACCTGCTCGATAATGGATGCATGAACCTCCACGCCCGGGGTGGTTGCATTAAGTGGAGTCACGACTCGATCTTTCAGCCCAATCGCGCTGGTGCCGATGAGCACGATGCTCCCGGTTATTACCGATGTGTCAAAATCAGATTGCAACAATCGCCACGCGGGCACACGTCTAGGCGCATCCTGCGTCGTGTAGTAAAGCCACATTCGGCCCTGTCCGTCAGTCGGAACGGTTAACGACCCAATGCGAATTTCCTGAATACCAGCCTCAACACCGTATCCTGAGTCTTTCTGGTCACCGGATACACGGACCTCGTAACTGTCCGCGCCCTGAGCCACCCGCAACACCTCAGCGGCAAACGATGGCAAAATCTTATCTCCGAGTTTGAGAATTAACGGTACGCGCCGGCTCACACCATCCGCTTCCGGCAGAAAGTTAAATGCGCCGCTGCCCTGCGTGTTGGATCCGATGCTATTCAGATTGACTATGCTGCCTGTGAATGTCGGCAGAAACGGCCCAGGGTCCGGTCCATTGATAGCAATTTCTGCAGATTGTGGTGGCAATTGCGGCGCGGTTTGCTGGGTAAGCGCGAATCCATCGACAACGCGAGCATTGGAAATCGCCGCCGCCAGGATGTTGTCGTGATCCGGAAGCAGTTGAACCGATTCCCTCAGCTTTTCAACTTCCGGGGTGGGTGCCCACAGCGGCAACACGTTGACGGGAGAGGTGCGATCCGGCTCCGCAAGAATAATATCCAGGCCGATCACGCTTGCACCTGCCCCATCCAGGCGGTCAATCAAATCGGCCATTCGGGTGCGCGGCCAGGGCCATTGGCCCAACTTGTGAAGACTGGAATCGTCGATATCGACGATCAGTACCGGAACGGGTGTATACGGTCTCGGTTCGACCCGCTGGTAAATATCGAACGCTTGCATACGCAGGTTTTGTATGAACTGTGGAAAGCGGTAATGAAGCGTCAGTACCAGGCCCAATAGTATCAATGGCGCCAGCACATGCAGCCATTGTTTTCGCATAGCCTAGCGGGCCCTCATCGGCCACAAAGCCTGGCTAAAACGTGCATTCTTGACTGTTTGGTCCGCCGCTATCCAGTTTGTTCAGTGGCAGCGCACCGCCTTCCACGTCGATATCGGGGGAGATGTTATAGGTATCAGTGGAAACGAATTTCGGGACACCCCCCTCTAGTCGAAACAGCTCGTCCGAACCGGCTTGTGCCGATTCGCCTTCACCCAGGCTCAGGCGGGTACCGTTATTCAAAGTCACGTCCACCTGACCTTTGTCATACACGGCCACATTCAGCGTGCCCGCATCCGGCGGACGGTTCACCGTTTCAAACAGCTTCGGATCGACACGAATTTCTTCGGGCCTGGGGCCAAGATTTTGCAACAATGTCGCCGGGATCGGAATATCGAAACGTGGCACCGTTGTGTTCTGCCTGAAAAATGCCACCGACTTCGGGGGTAGTTCGATGATTTTTCCATCGGATTCATAGCTCAGTAAACCACTACGTGTTTCTACGAAACAATCGGCTGTCGGGCAGAGAACATCGAAACTGGTACCCCGGGTGCTGAGGGTGCCTACGGGAGTCTCTACTTTATAGGAAGCTGGTCGGACTTTTGATATGAGTCCGGAGACCGCCCGAATCCCACCCTGAAACAAGTGCATCAGAGCGCCTGTTTCGTCTGACTTTTTCTCCGTATACGTATGACGTTCAATCTGAAAATGCGTGTTGGCCTGTAGTGTGATCCGACTTTCATCATGGAAAGTCAACACAGCAAACGCATCATTTCCGGTCAGCAAGGTATCGCCCTCATATATCGCCCCACCAAGATGAACCACCCGCTGTTTGCCATCGATAGACGTGGCACTCAACACACCCTTGGCGAAAGCCAGGCGTGCAACGGCATTTACCGTGGGCAATGACGCCTCCCCGGTCTCATCGGCCACACGATCCGCCTCGGTGAGGCAGTCATCGGCGCAAATCCGGGCACTGAAATCAGTACCACGGATGCCGATAGTCGCCACCGGTGTGTGTAAAATGAAAGCGTCAGAATTCCGTTTGGAAATTAATCCGGTAATGGCGCGCAATCCACCTTTAAACATGCTCAACAATACACTTTCACTACCACTTTTTTGAGTAAATTGGTCGACTCTAAAAACCGAATTCGGACGAATGGTCATTCGAGTGCCGTCATTGAGTTCTATGATGGCCATACTGCGTTGGCCGGTTGTTAACAAGTCCTTTTGGTACACCGGCGTGCCGTTGCCCATCAGTCGTACACTGTCTTCCCTTGAAGCCGTTGCAGCCCCTTTGGCAAACAATACTTGCCCGACCTGTGTCTGTGCGTACACCTCGGACGTGGAAAAGAGCAATACCCACAGGGTCGCCCCAACCACATAGCCGATAGCCCATCGGGTTTTTCTCGTCGCCGTTCCCATATCAGAACCTCACCAGCATGGCGAAATGCGCCTGGGTACCGGACGAGTTATCTTCCACCGAGGCTTCCTCAACAACATGACCGACATCCAGCGAAACGCCTACATATTCCTTCCACTGCCAACGCAGGCCCGCCCCGTAAGACAATATGTCATCATCACGTGGTCCGGTTGACACCGGCGTTCCCTCACGGCTGATCTCACCTCCATCGATAAATCCCAAAAATCGCAGGTCTCCCCATAACTCAATCGGCGGTGACCAGATTTCTGCGCTTAAACGCGTGCCCGAATCGCCGGAAATTTCACGTTCTTCGAAGCCCCGCACTGAATGTGCGCCGCCAAGCCCGAATTGCTCGCCCGCAATCAGGGGTTCATCGCTGTATTGCAATTCTAAAGCGCCCCGTGCGACGAGGCCGTTACTGAAGTTATAGCTCAGCGTGCCGCCACCGCGAGACACATCCCAATCTTCTGTCGCGCCGGCCCGGTTGGCCTCGTAAAAAGGCGTTGAGTTGCGTCCGTTACCCGGCAGATTTCTCGCGTAGGAGATGTAAAAACTGGTGGACCATGGATAAGATTCAATCTCGCCGGAATATTGTAGCGATGCAGGTTGAGCGCGCACATCGCTACCCAAATTCGATGTACCTAACAAGACATTGTTTTCAAACAGTTTGTCGTCAAAACCGATCGTAACGCGGTGCTTCAGCGAACCGAAGTGATAGAACTCCTGGCTGTAACGCACGCCACCAAACTTGCCCGCGCCGCTGACTTCGAATGCGTCCAGTACCAGGCCGGTGTCTACATCTGATTCCACATAATAAAGCAAGAAGGCGCCGCCCCATGAATACACCGGCGCATAGTAACTTCCGGCCCACAGCTTCAACCGATCGGCATCTTCCGGTGCGGTGGTGTAGCTCAAGGAGCCCACGTGGTCCATATTGAACAGGTTATCGTGAGATGCGCCCAGTGTGATCTGCGCCGTCCCGATTTCTGAACTACCGGAATTGTCTCCGGAAGCAAAAACGTTCCACGGACGTTTGTCCTCTACGTCCAGGGTGCCTTCCAATGTACCTGGCATTGCTTCGTTCTCCTTGAATGTGAGCGTGGTTTCCTTGGATGCATTTAGATTAGCGAGCTCTAATGTACGGGCCAGCTTACGCGTACTCGGCTGCACCCCTTCGACCAGGGCCGGTACGCTGTTGCGTATGTTTTTCTCGCTATGATGTGTCGCTCCGGTCACGTTCACCTTTGAAACTGTAAGCACGATGACTTCCAACCGCACCACGCCTCCCTGCAAAGTCTGCTGAGGCAAAACAACGCGACTGAATGAAGAAGTACCGCGTTCCTTAATCGCTGCCTGCAGTGCATCCACCGCTTCCAGCAGACCTTCCAGCCCAGCGTGCTGGCCGGTGAAGCGTTCAAGAATGGTTTGCGTTTCCGCGTCGCTGAGTGGATTTTCGCCGCTCACTTCGAAGCG
>JAAEPH010000261.1 GCA_024232855.1 Gammaproteobacteria bacterium | reverse complement strand
GCCGATCCGCTGCCCGCCGATGGCATTGCCGACTTGGTCGAGGTCGACTAATGGTGTTTTAATCCGCCGGCTGGCTGAGCCTGACTACTATGGTCGCTGTGATATTTTCATGTCGAGGGTCATTTTGTCCGGGCCGCGATATATCGTGATCTGTATCCGTTCACCGGGTTTGTGCAGGGTGATTTTATCGAGCAGGTCGCGAATTCCGGAGACTGCCTCGCCGTTGACGGCGACGACGATATCACCGGCGCGGATCCCGGCCATGTCCGCCGGGCTGTTGATGTAAACCCCGACGATGAGGGCTCCCTTGATGCCCGGATCACCGGTGGCGAGCGCCGCGCGCGCGTTGATCTCGATGCCTTCGACCCCGAGCCAGCCGCGGGTTACCTCGCCGAACTCGATGATTTGCTGCATGATGTCGAGCGCCAGCGAAATCGGGATGGCGAAACCGATACCCTGCGCCCCGACCCTCTGGCTGAAGATCGCCGTGTTGATCCCGATCAACTCTCCGCGGGCATTAATGAGGGCGCCACCGGAATTCCCGGGGTTGATGGCGGCGTCGGTCTGAATGAAGTTTTCGAAAGTATTGAGCCCGATACGGTTGCGTCCGGTGGCGCTGACGATGCCCATGGTGACGGTCTGGCCGACGTTGAGAGGGTTGCCGATGGCGAGTACGACATCGCCCACGCGTATCGTCTGGTCGGCGGTCCTGATGCCGGCAAGCCCGGTGATGGGAATTTGCAGTATCGCAATATCGGTATCCCGGTCCTCGCCGATGAGCACCGCCTGGCTGCCGCGGCTGTCCGCCAGGGAAATCAGAATTTCATCGGCGCCATCGATGACGTGTTGATTGGTGAGAATATATCCTTCGGAGCCGATAATGACGCCGGAGCCGAGGTTGGTTTCGCTATAACTGCGTCGCCGGCGTTGCAGCTGATCGCCGAAAAATTCGCTGAACACCGGATCTTCGAGTAATGGGTGCGGTTTCTCGGTAACGGTTTTCGAAGTGTAAATGGTAACCACCGACGGTGCCGACGAATTCACCGCGTCGGCATAGGAAAGAACGCCGGAGCCGCCAGGGGAGAAGGTTTGATGTTGGCCCGCGGATGGCGACAGGAAGGCCAGAATTTCAGCCCGGTCGCGGTCGCTTACCGCGACCAGGTAGATGACCGCGAGCGCGAGGCCGATCAAACCGAATTGAAATAAAAAGCCGACAACTTTGATTAGTTTCATCGCGCGATAGTATCATAGCGGTCGAGGCACGGGATTATACGAAATGCAATTAAAACAACTCTGCGATTTCTGCGACGAGTACCTGAAAGTCGATGATTTTAATGACTATTGTCCGAACGGGCTACAGGTCGAAGCGAACCCGCGGGTCGAGCATATCGTCTGTGGCGTCACCGCCAGCCAGGCGCTGATCGAGGCCGCCATCGAGCAGGGCGCGGATACCCTGATTGTCCACCATGGCTACTTCTGGAAAGGGGAGTCGCAAGTGATTACCGGCTACAAGGCGACGCGCATTGCTAGCCTGATCAGGAATAATATCAACCTGCTGGCGTATCATCTGCCGCTGGATGCGCATCCCGAGGTCGGTAACAACGCGCAGTTGGCGCGGGTGATGGACTGGCAACTGTCGCGCAGCTTCGGCGAGCAGGGCCTGCTGTTCGAGGGCAGGTTGCCACGGCCGCAAAGCCTTGCGGAATTAACCCATCAACTTGAAGCGCGGCTCGATACCAGGGCGCTGGTGATCGATGGCGGTGATCACGCGATAGAACGAATTGCCTGGTGCAGCGGCGCGGCGCAGGGTTTTATCGAGACTGCCGCCGCCTGCGGCGTCGATGCTTTTGTCAGTGGCGAAGTTTCGGAGTCCAGCTTCCATATCGCACGCGAACTGGGCATTCATTACATCGCCGCCGGTCACCATGCGACCGAACGTTTCGGGGTGCAGGCGTTGGCGGCCGAGATTGCAAATCGCTTCGCCGTCAGGCAGCAATTTATCGATATTGCCAACCCGGTTTGACGACGGTAGATAAAATTCCCGAAAAGCCCGCCAAATGCTTGATTTAAGCGCGATACCCTCTCGACGCAAATGTCAAAGTAAGCTATGCTAGCGGCCGTTTTTTATGTCCGGGATAAGGGCTCTTTATCCCCTGACTCCAAATCTTTCAATCGGAGAAGAATTCGAATGTCTTCAGATGATGCAGATAACAGCCGATTACTTTTTTTGACCGCGGCAACGGTGGTTGCCGGCACGGTCATGACGGCGCTGCCTTTTGTCGCCAGTTGGAGTCCGAACACACGCGCCAAAACCGTCGGTGCGCCGGTTGAAGCCAATATCGGCATGCTCGAGCCCGACCAGCAAAAAAATGTTGGTACCGGTGTCATCATCTTCCCGTTCGTTTTCCTGATTCTGGCTTACCCGCTTAAGAAAGAATACTGGAAGGACGTACACTAACTAAGGATTCAATATTATGTCAGTAGTGGCTAATCGCCGTTCGGTGATGAGTTGCTTTTCTTCACCGATCGACCCCGAGTGTCACCGCGCGCGCATCGTGCTTGCGGAAAAAGACATTACGGTCGAGATCCACGATGTAGATACGAATAATCTGCCGGAAGACTTGCTCGACTTAAACCCCTATGCAACCGTGCCGACGATGGTCGATCGCGACCTCGTGTTGTACAACGCCAGGGTATTGATCGAGTATCTCGATGAACGCTTTCCGCACCCGCCGCTAATGCCGGTTGATCCGGTATCCCGCGCCAAGAGCCGGCTGGCACTATTCCGCATCGAAAGCGACTGGTTTTCCCTGCTCGGCGACGTTGAACGCGGCACGGAAAAGAAGAAAACCCAGGCAAAGAAGGCGCTCACCGAGAGCCTCATCAATTCGGGGGAAGTGTTTGGCGCGATGCCGTATTTTCTCTCCGCCGAGTTCAGCCTGCTGGACTGCAGCATCGCCCCGATCCTGTGGCGTTTGCCTTACTACGGAATCGAGTTGCCGGCGTCGGCGAAGCCGATCACCACATACATGAAACGCATCTTCTCGCGCCCCTCGTTCCAGGCCAGTCTCTCCGAGCAAGAGCGGGATATGGTGGCCTGACGCGCCGAATCGCGATGACGTCGAGTAAACCCTACCTGGTGCGCGCGCTCTACGATTGGATACTGGATAACGACAACACGCCTTATATCCTGGTCGACACCGGCAGCGACCAGGTCCTGATCCCGGAAGGCATTTCCAGCGATGGCAAGGTCGTCCTGAACCTGGCGCCAGCAGCAATCCAGGACCTCGAAATGACCAACGAGCACATCTCCTTTTCGGCGCGCTTCAACGGTGTCGAGGAGCAGATTTACTGCCCGATTTCGTCTTTGCTGGCCATCTACGCGCGCGAAAACGGCGAAGGCATGATGTTTCCCGCCGAAGAAGCCGACGCAGAATCCCCGGGCGAAGAAGCCAGACCCAAAGGCCCCACCCTCAAAGTCATAAAGTGACATCGCCTTAAGGCGATGTCATCCCGGAAATTGCGCAACGGCTATCCGGGATCTCCCAACGACTGAACCCTCGGGGACATGCCACGATTTTTTAGCCGAGCTGTTTGATGCCAGTACATCAATCATCGAAAAATGTGCCGTGTCCCCCTCGAAGGTACGAGTTTGCAACCCTGTCAGTCAAAGGGTCAAGGCATTGGATTATTTCCCGGGGCTGGAATTACTTTTTAATATGGGTGTCCGGTCCGTGCTTCGATGAGGACAGATTGAAATCTGTCCCCGAGGGTTCAGGCTTTGTGAGATTCCTGCTTGCACAGGGATGACGCGTGATCACTCGGCGTAGAAGGCGTTCCGGATCCAGTTGAAGTCGTGGTTGCCGTCGGCTTGCTGCTGGATCAGCAGCGCGTCGAAACGCAGTGGATGGTTTAGCAGGCCTCGATTCGAGCTGAGGTAGAAGAGGGCGGTCTTGACGATCTTGCGCTGCTTGGTGGCGGTGATCGAAGCCGATGCTCCGCCATAGTCCAGCGATTTGCGAAAGCGCACTTCGATGAAACAGACGGTGTCGGCGTCGCGCATTATCAGGTCGATCTCGCCGAATCGGCAGTGGTAGTTGGACTGTAACAGGCGCAGTCCTTGTGCACCCAGGTAATCCCTTGCCTGTTTTTCGAAACGCATTCCCTTGCGAAGATTGATGCTCACGGGTTCAGGGTGTTATCGCGCCTGGCGGGATTGACGTATTCGGCGTTTGCAGCAAGCGGGTACGGCCGTTGTGATAGGTTGCCAGCAGCAGCGAGCGCTTCACGCGACCGGTGCTGTCGACCGATAGCTGGCCGGTATTGTGTTGAATCGACTCCTCCGGGTTGATCATCAGGCGCCGCAGCGACGGAATCATCCGGTAGGCGTCGATGCCGAGCGCGAACAGCCGGCTAAAGCGTTGGCTCTCGTAAGGCCAGTAGATACTGATCTGTTTGTGGTCGGCATTGTTGCGGTTATCGAGCAGCCAGGGGATGTCGACAAACAGGATTTCATTCAGATCGCGGTCGTCTTTGGGGGTAGCGTTACTCGATGAAATATGTGAGGTCGCGTAAACCGGCAGGTCCTGGGCATGGTGGAATTTTAGCTGCGGCTTTATCAACCGGGCCTGCCTCGAATTGGCCGCGATAAAAATCATGTCGACATCCTGGCGGCGGCGAGGCTGGAACTTGACCTGTTCCTTGATTACCTGTTGCAGAATGCTCTTGCGATGATCGCTCGTGGTCAGGTTGAGCAGGTTCTTGATTGCCGCCGAGTAGTCATTCTTTTTCGCCGGGTAGACGCTACTGTCGACGACGTGTCCGCCCAGCGACTCGAAGCGTTTGGTGAAGGCGCGCTGCAATCGAAAACCCCACTCGGTATCGGGAACCAGCGTCAGCGCATAATGTTTGCCCTGGGCCAGGGCAAAATCGGCAATCTGCTCGGCTTCGTCTTCGGGACGCAATCCGAACTGGTAGAGGTTGAGTCGGGCCTCTTCCAGTTCGTTGCCATAGTTCAGGGTCAGGGTCGGAACATCGAGCGTTTCACGTTTTTGCAGTAAATCGACTAGATCCTTGTCGATCGGCCCGACGATAAAATCAGCGCCGTTTTGAATCGCCTGCTCGTACTGCAGGTTAAACACGGCCGGATCGTTACTGGCGGTGATGATCTCGAGCTCGGCAAGCTGGCCGGGATCCTGGTAATAGGCGTAGAGAAAGCCGTTCTGGATGACCTCGGCAACCTTTTCGAGGCGGCCGGAAAAAGGCAGCATCAACGCGATGCGCCGCGGGTTGATAAAGATACGCTTGCTCTCCTCGAGCAGGTTGATGGCGTAACTGGCGGCGGCCGGATGATCGCCGTAGCGCTGGTACCATTGATCGATCCAGGGTTCCATCTTGACCGGCAGCATGTTGGAGCGGCGCACGATCAGGTTTAACTCCAGCCAGCCGCGTACCTCGCTAGTCTGCGACTCGGACAGCGCACGAATCATCGCCGGCTCGGTGATTCGATTCAGGGCATCCCAGATAAAGTCGTAGTTATCTTCGAATTCGCGCGGTGTTTTCAGGAATTCGTTGATCTGCATTCGTAACTGGGCGCTTTCCAGCGGCTTGCCGATGGCAAGCACACCGAGCGATCGGATGTTGAGCGCAAGCGCCTTGAAGACGTAATCCTCGATTTCGTCGATTTCCGGCAATGCCAGCAGGCTTTGATAAATCTTGCCCAGACCGAAGTAGCCGCCGGCCTGAATGACCTGCTTGTATTTCAGATCGGCTGGCAGGATGTCCGGTTTGCCCAGCTCGTCAAAGAAGGGATCGATTTCGTCGTAGAGTCCATCGCGGTAGTGCATCAGCCCTACCTTGATCAGAAAAGCGGAGCGTTCCGGTTGCACAGCGGAGTAGGCCAGCTTGTCATACAGGATCGCGGCCGCGATCCAGTCCTCTTCTATCTCGTGCTGGAAGGCGCGAATAATGTCTTCCTCGGTCGGCGTCAACACCGATATGTCGGCATCGATTTCCGGGCCAGGCGGTGTAATGGCATCGGGCGCGGGTTCCACGGGCCCCGGCGCCGGTGCCTGGCAGGCGTAAAGTCCCAGCAACAACAGCGGCATGAACAGAAGTGAACGATGTGAAGTCATCGATGGGTCAAGCATGGTTCGAAACGGAGGTCAGACGATTATTGCATCAGGCTAATAGTGTACACTCTTTTATATGCCCGGCGTACTCTATATTGTCGCGACTCCAATCGGAAACCTGGACGATATCAGTCTGCGGGCAATCACCACGCTTGAGAAGGTCGACCTGATTGCGGCCGAGGATACCCGCCACAGTAAATACCTGTTGAATCACCTCGGAATCGACACGCGCATGATTTCCTGCCACGAGCACAACGAGGAATCGCGCTGCGCGGAAATTCTGCAACGGCTTGCCGACGACAAGGACGTGGCGCTGATATCGGACGCGGGAACACCATTGATATCCGATCCCGGGTACCGGCTGGTGTGTGCGGCGCGGCGGGCCGGCATTCGGGTATCACCGATTCCGGGTGCGAACAGCGCGATCGCCGCTCTCAGCGCGGCCGGGCTTGCGACCACGAGTTTTCATTTTTTCGGATTCCTGTCATCGAAGAAGCAACAACGCGCCGCGCAGCTGGAAGCGCTGCGGGACCAGGCCGGAACCCTGGTGCTGTTCGAATCCAGCCACCGCATCGAGGGCTTGCTGCAGCAGTTATCGCAGATATTTCCAGACCGGCAATGCGTGATCGCCAAGGAGTTGACCAAGCTGCGCGAACAGTTTTTATCGGGTAAGGCCTCCGAACTACTGCTGCGCATCGATGCTGACAAGGCGTTGACCCGGGGTGAATTCGTGGTGCTCATCGACAATTCCGCGAGCGCCGGGCGCGAACGGCTCGAAAGCGATGATATTGGCCTGCTGCGCGTACTGCTGGACGAGGTTCCGGTGAAACAGGCGGTACGGATCGCGGCGCGCCTTGGCGGCAAGAAGAACGACCTGTACCAGCTGGCGCTGCGCCTGCGCGACAGCAGCGATACGGATATCAGCCAATAACAGGCCTGCCATTGTGCGTCGAGACTTGTCTGGCGCAAAGTTAATGTCGAAATGTAATCCCATGCCCGCAGACGCGTACTGCATAGAGAGTAAGTTCACAATCCTGTGAATTTATTTATTTTGCTAACGAAAAGCCGAAGACTTCGTCTAAAACTTGACTATGCTTTGACTAGTCACACGATTAAAACGTCACATTTTCTATCAGGCGGCGCCTGTAGAATACGACACGATGCCAATGGCGCCGATCCTGATCCGTTTACGGAATAGGTGGTCCAAATGAGCATTTTCGACAGTTACCAAAAGCGCTACGAACAACACCTGGAGGAAGAATACAGCCTGCAGGATTATCTTGATCTGTGTAAGGAAAACTCGCTGGTTTACGCGACCGCGGCGGAGCGCATGCTGGAGGCCATTGGTGAACCCGAGCTGATCGATACCTCGCAGGATACACAGCTCAGCCGCATCTTTTCCAACAAGCTGATCGCGCGCTACCCGGCTTTTCCCGAGTTTTTCGGCATGGAGGATGCGATCGAACAAATCGTTTCCTACTTCAAACACGCCGCCCAGGGTCTCGAGGAAAAAAAAGCAGATTCTCTACCTGCTGGGACCGGTCGGCGGCGGTAAGTCGTCGCTTGCCGACCGGCTCAAGATCCTGATGGAGCGGGTGCCGATATACGCGATCAAGGATTCACCGGTTTTCGAATCGCCGCTGGGCCTGTTCGACGTCAATGAAGACGCTGATATTCTGCAGCAGGACTACGGCATCGAGCCGCGCTACCTGAACAAGATCATGTCGCCCTGGGCGGTCAAACGGCTCAACGAATTTGGCGGTGACATCACCCAGTTCAGTTGAGAGCTTCTTTGGCAGCCTGAAACAGGAACGGGTGCAATGGCGCAATTATCAAACTCGCTATGAAGCACAGCAGGATATTCTGCATTACATATCCATCTGGTATAACCCACACCGATTACATTCGACACTGGGATATGTCAGCCCAAGCAACTATGAGAGACAATTACTGGAAATGAGAAATGCCGCTTGACTGGGGTGTATCAAAAAGCTTGACCACGTCAATGGACTTCCACCACCCATCCAGAATACAAATGCCAAACAACCCTTCAGGAGGGAAATCGTTGACCGTTTTCGCAAAGTAAACCGCAAGCGGGTCGAGTAGGCGAAGAGTGTGCATAGGGGGGGACGGCGTACCCGACAAAAACCAAAACAGGAGGACAAACCTAGTGAACTTCCGTCAGCGCTATTTGGGTCAGAATATGATT
>JAAEPH010000260.1 GCA_024232855.1 Gammaproteobacteria bacterium | reverse complement strand
GTGCTGGATTATGAAACTACGTAGGGTTTCAGTGTAGCGGTACAGGTCAGTGATGGCGCATTAAGAGGTACAGGTACTATTATCGTTAATGTGAGTGATGTTAATGATAACAGCCCAGTAGTCACAACAGCTATTATTAATGATATCACTGAAGATACTGCCATTGGCATAAACATTGGCACAGCCGCAGCTACTGATGTCGATACAGATACTGAATTCTCAGAATGGGATATCACTGCTGGCAATACCGGTACAGCTTTTGCTATCAACAGCAACACTGGTGAAATTACAGTTCCTAAAGCACTGGATTATGAAACTACCTCCAGTTACAGCCTAACGGTTCAAGTCAGTGACAGCACATTAACAGGAACAGGTACTATTACCGTTAATGTTAATGATGTTAATGATCCGCCTGTTGCCAATGACGATGAAGCTTCAGTTGCAGAAGGTGACAATGTTGTTATCAATGTTCGCACTAATGATACCGATGTAGAAACAGCAACATCATCTTTAACTATTACCAACCTAAGTGCAGCTACTAACGGTACTCTAGTAAACAATGATGATGGCACAGTTACCTACACGCATGATGGCTCAGAGACTACATCAGATAGC
>JAAEPH010000259.1 GCA_024232855.1 Gammaproteobacteria bacterium | reverse complement strand
CGCTGTGTCTCATCAACAACCGTAACTTCTCCACTCCTGCTGTCGATAGCAAACGCTGTACCGGTATTGCCTGCAGTGATTGGCCATCGTGTGAATGAAGTAACTGCATCATCTGGATCAGTAGCTGCGGCTGTACCAACAGCTGTGTCATTAGTAGCGCTTTCAGCGATTGTAAAAGTAGCTGCTGTGACTACTGGATCATTGTCATTAAGGTTGTTCAGATCGACAGTTATAGTACCTATGCCTTTTAATGTGCTGTCACTGACTTCAACCGTTAGACTGTAACTTGAGGTAGTTTCATAGTCCAGTGCTTGAGCAACTGTAATTTCTCCACTACTGCTGACGATATCAAAAGCGTCATCGGTATTGCCTGCAATGATTTTCCATCCTGACAATGAATTCCCATCGGGATCAATAGCTGCGGCTGTGCCAATGTTTGTGCCAATGTCAGCGTCTTCATCGACTGTCAAAGTAGCTTCTGTGACTACTGGCGTTTCATTAACATCGTCTAGGTCAACGGTGATAGTACCTGTGCCTGTTAATGTGCCATCACTGACTCGAACCGTTAAGGTGTAACTGGAGGTAGTTTCATAATCCAGTTGTGTTCCATCATTAACTGTAATATCTCCACTACTGCCGTCGATAGCAAAAGCTGTACCGGTATTGCCTGCAGTGATTGCCCATGCTGAGAATGAAGTACCAGGATCTGGATCAGTAGCTACTACTGTACCAACAGCTGTGCCATTGGTAGCGCTTTCAGCGATTTCAAAAGTAGCTGCTGTGACTACTGGGTCATTGTCATTAACGTTGCTTAGAGTAACGGTAATAGTACCTGTGCCTGTGTTTGTGCCGTCACTGACTGAAACCGTTAGGCTGTAACTTGTGGTAGT
>JAAEPH010000258.1 GCA_024232855.1 Gammaproteobacteria bacterium | reverse complement strand
TGGAGATCATCATGAATAAAAATCACATAGCTATACCTAACGACGATGCCATTATTGAGTCAGCACTTAAAATCCTGGAATCTCGTATATCGTACAATCCAGACTCACCATCACTGACCAGTCCTCAAGCCAGTCGAGATTACGTAAAACTTCAGTTAGCCACTTATGAGCATGAAGTATTCGCTTGCCTATTCCTTGACAATAGGAACCGTGTACTTACTTTTGAAAAGCTGTTCAGGGGAACCATTGATGGTGCTAGCGTATACCCCAGGGAGGTCGTAAAAGCCTGCCTGAGCCATAACGCAGCAGCTGTTATATTTACGCACAATCATCCGTCCGGAGTCGCAGAGCCGAGCGTAGCTGACGAGAGGATCACAAAACGGCTGAAGGATGCATTGGCTTTAATCGATGTTCGAGTTCTCGATCATCTTATCGTTGGTGAAGAAGTGATTTCGTTTGCTGAAAGAGGACTGCTATGAAAACGAAGAATCGATAACTACAGCTGAAATGCAGGAGGTGAATAATCAATAGATGATGATAGGACTACCATAGCTTAGGGAAGGCAATTAAACTCCGATTCGTCGGGATGATCCGACGGGTATTTCTGGTGCTATCCGCACTTCTTTCGACTTCGATTTCAACTTTGCCACAACCTCATACCACGGCCTCGATGGGTTGCTAATTTTTCCCAATACTGGCGTTGACTAAATGCGTTAATCTTGACCTTCAGAGTGCCAGCATTGGGAAAAATCAGCCTCAGAAAAGACCTTCTTTAAAGGAATAGTGATTTAGATGACTAATTGCGAAACAGATATATCTATCACTAGCAAGAATGTCTCGAAATATTGCTAATTGTTCTTACAATATTCTCAGGTATCAACTTATATAGCAATAATTGAAAAATGCCTTTGAAGTTCTTAGAAATCGATACCTACCCTAAAATTTTTTAAAAAAGTTTGGAGTAGCCTCGCTCCCCAAGCTCAACGATACCTTTGCGGCAATCCTGAATGTTTGGGCAAAGCAATGCCATAGGGGGAAGCAAATATCTAACTGGTGGGATAATTGGTGGGACATACCTTATCTTAAATAAAAAAGCCTAAGTATTTTAATGACTTAGGCTTTATATATGGCGGAGAGCGAGGGATTCGAACCCCCGGACCCTTTCGGGTCAACGGTTTTCAAGACCGCCGCTTTCGACCACTCAGCCAGCTCTCCTTCGGTACTCGGTGTTGTTTGCGCCTAATCGCGCAAATAAACGCTGGCGTATTATAATCATTTACGTCGGCGAGTCATCCCCAAATATCGATCTTTGAGACTTGAATTCGTTCGAATCGGCCGCATCTCGTGACTTATCGATTGTATTGCGACCCCGTCTGGCAAACGCCTGCGGAATTGCTTGATATCGGTTGGGCGGGAACTTAGAATGATGCCCAACAGTCTATTCGACTAAATGTAAAACGGAGATAGAAATGCAAATGAACACTGCTGTAACCCGCTCGCAAGAGGCGATTCTGCAAACCAATAAAGTCATACGCAATACCTATATATTGCTATCCATGACGCTGATTTTCAGTGGTTTCACCGCCTTTCTGGGCGTCGTTTCCAGTATTGGCCACGGCGCCGCACTGGTGGCGGACCTGGTCGCCATCGGTATCCTCTGGTTTGTATTGCCGCGCACCGCGAATTCGGCCGCCGGTATCCCGACTATCTTTGCGTTTACCGGCCTGCTCGGTTTCGGTCTCGGGCCCGTGCTGAATTATTATCTCGCGGTTAATCCCAGTATCGTCATGATGGCGCTGGGCGGTACCGGCGTTATTTTCCTGGGGCTTTCCGGGTACGCATTGACAACCCGCAAAGACTTCAGCTTCCTCGGCGGTTTTGTCATGGTCGGCATGCTGGTCGTGCTGGGTGCCGCGATTCTGAACATTTTCCTCGATATTCCGGCGATGTTCCTGGCGATCAATGCGGCAATCGTTATGATCATGAGCGCCTTCATCCTGTGGGAAACTTCGAGCATGATTCACGATGGGCAAACCAACTACATCATGGCTGCCGCGGGATTGTTCCTCTCGATTCTAAACCTGTTCCAGGCATTGCTGCACTTGCTTGGTGCTTTCGGCGACGACTAGCCCGCATCGCTCACCAGGGGGCGGGATGATCGCGCAGGGCTTTGGATTCACAAGGGATTTTCTGAAGGAGCGGAATAACAGTGCGTAACCCGCTGAAGAAAATCCCTTGTGGATTCAAAGAACAAGCGAGGGCCCGCCATCCTGGTGAGATATGCGGGCCAGGATTGTCTTAATCAAAAGCAGATAAGCCCCGTAAACGGGGCTTATTTTTGCCTGTTAAAAATTACGAGGTTAGGATGGACTGGTTAAAAATTGGATCGGCGCTGTTCATGCTGGCGATGGTCATTTACCTTTTCCCACGCGCTAAACACGCGGTCCAGAATTCGCCCAAGGGCAGCCTCAAGGACTGGATGGGTTATGTGCTGCCGATGGCGGCGGTGGTGTTATTCATCATTGTGCTGATCGCGCTGGTGTAACCAGATCATCTCCGCCAGCTCCAGGTCACCGGGTGAAGTAATCTTGAAATTGTCCGCGCTGCCGCTGACCAGCGTCGGCGCATAGCCGATCATTTCGACCGCCTGGGCATCGTCGGTAATGGCGACTGCGTCGTCGATCGCCCGCTTGAGCGCATTCAACAGCGGCGCCAGGTGAAATACCTGCGGTGTCAGCGCCCGCCACAGGTGTTCGCGCGACATCGTGCTCGCTATCTCCATCCGTTCATTTTGCAGTTTCAGGGTATCGGCAACCGCGGTGGCGAGTATCGCCCCGGCTTCGTTATGGCGCGCGGCATCGATAACATTGCCCAGGTCGGCGTGGCTCACCAGCGGCCGCACCGAGTCATGCACCAGCGCGATGACGTCATTTCCACAGCGGTGCTGCAGGGTAGTCAATCCGTTGTAAACCGAATGCTGTCGCTCACTGCCGCCGATGGCGGTAAACATGGGCTTGTTCGAGGCATAAGCGAGTTTGTCCCAATGGTCGTCATCTTCGCTCAGCACAACGACGGCGCCATCGATGTCGGCATGCGACAACAGGCGGTCGAGGCAGTGCTCGATAACGGTTTTACCCTGGAAAGCAAGATACTGCTTGGCGGTGCTGCCGCCCATGCGGCTGCCACTGCCGGCGGCCGGAATGATTGCCCAGACCCCGGCCTTACTGTCCAATCGAGCCCCCTTCCGCGGGGATCAGCTGGATAAAGGTTTCACCCTGCTTGATCATGCCAAGGTCATTGCGCGCCTTTTCTTCGAAGGCGTCGAGACCGTTTTGCAGGTCGAGCACCTGCGCT
Organism: Gammaproteobacteria bacterium; assembly: GCA_024232855.1. Lineage (GTDB taxonomy): Bacteria > Pseudomonadota > Gammaproteobacteria. Next base: position 59,658 of record JAAEPH010000258.1, on the reverse strand, counting down.
TCGAGAATTCTGTTGCGTTCCTCGAGCACCTGTAGCTTCTGCTTCTGTATTTCGAGCTCACGGCTCAGCTGGACGACCTCGGAAAGGCTGCCATCACCGAACCACAGCTTGTATTGCAGGCCGATGAGTAACAGGATCAGGAAAATAATCAGTATCTTCATCGGTCCATGGACGCAAGCCTATAGGTTCCTGAAAGCGGATTTCCCCGGGTATTGCGCGGTGTCGCCAAGCATCGACTCGATGCGCAGCAACTGGTTGTACTTGGCGATTCGGTCGGAGCGCGACAGCGATCCGGTCTTGATCTGGCCGGCGCCGGTGGCGACCGCGAGATCGGCGATGGTGACGTCCTCGGTCTCGCCGGAACGGTGTGAAATGACGGTGGTATAACCTGCCGCGTGCGCCATCGAGATGGCGTCCAGCGTTTCCGTGAGCGTGCCGATTTGATTGAACTTGATCAAAATGGAGTTGGCGACCCCCTGTTCGATACCACGTGCGAGGATTCCGGTGTTGGTGACGAAAAGGTCGTCCCCGACCAGCTGGATCTTGTCGCCCAGCTTTTCGGTCAGGATCGCCCACCCCTCCCAGTCGCTTTCATCCATGCCGTCTTCGATGCTGATGATCGGGTACTGCTCGACCCAGCCGCCGAGGTAATCGGCGAAGCCGGTGGCGTCGAAGGAGCGATTCTCCGAGGCCAGTACGTACTTGCCCGACTCGTAAAATTCGGAACTGGCGACGTCGAGACCTAGGTAAATATCCTTACCCGCCTGGTAGCCGGCCTTGTCGATGGCGCTCAGAATGACTTCGATCGCCTCTTCGTTGGAGGACAGGTCGGGCGCGAAACCGCCTTCATCGCCGACCGCGGTGTTCATGCCCCTTGCGGAAAGTACCGATTTCAACGCGTGGAATACCTCGGTGCCGTAGCGCAGCGCTTCGCTGAAACTGGGGGCGCCCACCGGCAGAATCATAAACTCCTGCATATCGACGCTGTTATCGGCGTGCGCGCCACCGTTGATGATATTCATCATCGGCACCGGCAACAGGTGCGCTGCGTCGCCGCCGAGGTAGCGGTAAAGCGGTTGCCCGGCCGCCAGCGCCGCCGCCTGTGCATTCGCGAGCGAAACCGCGAGCAAGGCATTAGCGCCGAGATGGCTCTTGTTTTCGCTGCCGTCGAGTTCGATCATCGCCTGGTCGAGGCCGCGCTGTTCGTTACAATCGCGCCCCAGCACGAGGCTCGCCAGTTCGTTGTTGATGTGCCCCACGGCCTTGCTGACGCCCTTGCCGAGGTAGCGGTTGTTATCGCCGTCGCGCAGCTCGATGGCTTCGCGCTCGCCGGTTGATGCACCGGAGGGCGCCGCCGCCCTGCCCGTCGACCCGTTGTCGAGTTCAACCTCGGCTTCAACCGTCGGGTTGCCGCGTGAATCGAGAATTTCCCTGCCAATGACCTTGCTGATTTTGGCCATAGTTACTCCAGTTGATTAATGGTTACTGTCTAACAGTGCGGTTTCATGCATAACCGCTGCCTTGGTAGCCTGGTCCAGCCGCATCAACACTTCCAGCAGCGACTTCATATCCGCCAGCGGCCAGGCATTGGGACCGTCGCTAAGCGCCTTTGCAGGATCAGGATGGGTTTCCATGAACAGCCCGGAGACGCCCGCGGCCACCGCGGCACGCGCCAGTACCGGCACAAATTCACGTTGTCCACCGGAAGAACTGCCCCGCCCGCCCGGTAATTGCACCGAATGCGTCGCGTCGAAAACCACCGGGCAGCCGGTTGCGCGCATGACCGCGAGCGAGCGCATATCCGACACCAGGTTGTTGTAGCCGAAGCTGGCGCCGCGTTCGCACACCATGATCTGGCGGTTACCGGTTTCGAGTGCCTTGGCGACCACCTGCTGCATGTCCCAGGGTGACAGAAACTGCCCCTTTTTGATGTTGACGGGCTTTTGCTGCGCGGCGACATTTTGAATGAAGTTGGTCTGCCGGCACAGGAATGCCGGGGTTTGCAGTACGTCGACAACGCTGGCGACTTCTTCCAGCGGGCTGTCTTCGTGTACATCGGTAACCACCGGTACATCGAGACTGTCACGCACTTTTTCCAGTATCGCCAGGCCCTTTTCGATGCCGGGGCCCCGAAAACTCTTGCTGCTGGAACGGTTCGCCTTGTCGAAAGAGGATTTGTAAATAAAGGGAAGCTGCAGTTGCCGGCAGATTTGCTGCAGCTCGGCCGCCGTGTCCAGCGCCAGTTGCTCGGATTCGATCACGCAGGGCCCGGCCATCAGGAACAGCGGCTGTTCCAGGCCCACCTCGAAATCACAGAGTTTCATTCTGAAGCGGCCTTGTGATACTCGACGGCCGCGTTGATAAAGCTATTGAACAGGGGGTGGCCCTCACGCGGTTGTGACGTGAATTCCGGATGGAACTGGCAACCGATAAACCAGGGGTGATCCGACAGTTCCACCATTTCAACCAGTGAGTTGTCGACCGATAAGCCTGAAATCACCAGCCCGGCATCCTGTAGTCTCTCCAGGTAATTATTATTGAATTCATAACGATGCCGATGGCGCTCGAAAATTTCCTCGTTACCGTAGGCGCGCCGTGTTTTGGTGCCTGGAACCAGCTTGCAGGTTTGTGCGCCGAGGCGCATGGTGCCGCCAAGCTCGGCATGTTCATCGCGGGTTTCAACCGAACCGTCTCGATCCACCCATTCGGTGACCAGCGCGATAACCGGGTCGGGCGTCTTCGGATTGAATTCGGAACTGTGCGCCTTGCTGAGCCCGAGCACGTTGCGCGCGTACTCGATAACCGCGACCTGCATGCCGAGACAGATCCCGAGATAGGGGATATTGTTGGTGCGCGCATAACTGACGGCAGCGATCTTGCCTTCTATGCCTCGGCTGCCGAATCCACCCGGCACCAGGATTGCATCGAGCCCCTCGAGGGCATCGATACCATCGGTCTCGATCGAATCGGAGTCGATCTTGACGACGTTGACACGGGTGCGGGTGTGCACCCCGGCATGCGCGAGTGACTCATTCAGCGACTTGTAGGCATCGGTATGATCGACGTACTTGCCGACGAAGCCGATGGATACCTCGTTTTCGGGGTTTTCCATTGCCTCGACGACCCGGTCCCAGTCGGAAAGATCCACCACCGGCAGGTTCAGCGAGAAATGCCTGGCGACGATATCATCGAGTCCCTGCTCGCTCAGTTCGCGCGGCAGCTTGTAGATGTGGTCGACATCGACAGCCGAGATAACCGCATCCTCGGCGACATTGGTGAACAATGCGATCTTGCGGCGTTCGTCGAGCGGAATTTCACGGTCGGCGCGGCACAGCAGGATATCGGGCTGAATACCGATCGAACGCAACTCCTTGACCGAGTGCTGGGTTGGCTTGGTCTTGATTTCACCCGCCGCGGGCAGGTAAGGAATCAGGGTCAGGTGAATATAAAGCACGTTATCGTGGCCGAGTTCGAAACCCATCTGGCGAATCGCCTCGAGGAAAGGCAGCGATTCGATGTCACCGACGGTTCCGCCAATTTCAACCAGCACGACATCGGCGCCATTGGTGCTGTTGAGCACCGAGCTTTTGATTTCATCGGTGATGTGCGGAATAACCTGCACGGTCGCGCCGAGATAGTCGCCGCGGCGCTCCTTGGCGATCACGCTTTCATAAATACGTCCGGTGGTGTAGTTGCTGCTTTGCGAACAGTGGATACCGACGAAACGCTCGTAGTGCCCCAGGTCGAGATCGGTCTCGGCGCCATCGTCGGTAACATAGACCTCGCCGTGCTGAAACGGGCTCATGGTCCCGGGGTCGACATTGATATAGGGGTCCAGCTTGATCATGTTGACGCTAAGCCCGCGCGACTGTAATAAGGCGCCCAGAGAGGCAGATGCAATGCCCTTGCCCAGTGATGAAACAACACCACCAGTAATAAATATGAATCGGCTCATAGACCCTGAGTAGAAAGCACGTATGGAACGTAGGATGGAAAGAAACGATAGCAGAATCGCATTTTGAAGACAATCGACCGGCCGATAATATCGACATATTTACCCACAAAAAACGACGCGGTTTCGCCAACGGCGAATCAGGGTTTATTTGCAATTACGACCGCGCGTCGCGGCGCCGGCAGACCTTCGACGGTCAACCCGGGATTGTCGCTGTCGAGGGATTGCCGCAGGGACTCGAACTGCATCCAGCCGGTACTGCGCTGCTCGTCGAGGCGGGTATCGCTTTCGTCGACAACCCTGACATTGACGAAGCCACAACGTTCCAGCCACAGCAGAAGCTCGGCCGATGAGGGAATAAACCAGACGTTACGCATGCGCGCATAGCGATCCCTGGGTAACAGCACCTGCCCGGGACCGCCTTCGACAACCAGGGTTTCCAGGCATAGTTCTCCGCCACTCCTGAGAAATCCCTTCAATTGATAGAGATGGTCGAGCGGGCTGCGACGGTGGTACAGGACGCCCATCGAGAACACGGTATCGAACCAGTCCAGATCGGCGGGGATATCTTCGATGCCGATCGGCAGCATGTCGATATCGCTTCGTTGCAGGTAGCCCTGCACCGCCTGAAACTGGAGGTTGAACAGCACCGAGGGCTCGATACCGAGTACAAACCCGGGTGACTGCGCCAACGCGCGCCAGCAGTGATAGCCGTTTCCACAGCCGATATCGAGTATGCGCCGACCGTTTAACGCGGCGAGGTGGGGAGCGACCCGTTCCCATTTGAAATCAGAGCGCCATTCGCAATCGATAAAAACATCGGCGAAACGATACGGTCCCTTTCGCCACGGCATCAGACCGCGCAAAGCCTGGCGCAGCGCATCACTATCGGCGCAATGCGCATCGAGCGTAATCGCCGCGCTATCGAAGCTCGCCCGTATGTTTTCGAGGGCAGGTAAGGCTTCGAGCGCCGCCGACCAGCGCGCGTAATCGCCGTGTCCGGTGAGCCAGCGCGTGCTCGCGGATTCGAGTTGCCGCGCCCACTGATTGAGACCATGACTGCGCAGGTAGCTGAACAGGGCGGCGTGCGTCACACCTTGATCGCCAGGTAAGAAACGAAATTAAAGCCCCTGAAGCACTGGTAAATTTCACCGAAACCGAGCGTTTGCAGGCGCTGCAGATGTTGCTGCTCGGTATCGGGAACAAGGACGTTTTCCAGCGCATTGCGCTTTTGACTGATTTCCATGTCGCTGTAGCCCATGGTTTTCTTGAAACCGGCGTACAACTGCTGCATGCGCCCGCTCTCGGTGGCGTCGGCAAACTCGACTTTTTCCGACAATACCAGTATGCCTCCGGGGTTGATGCCTTCGAATATGTTGCGCAGCAATGGCAGTCGCTCGTCGGGTGGCAGGAATTGCAGGGTCAGGTTTAGCACCACCATGGAGGCGTTGCCGATCCGGGTCTGGCGGATGTCCTCACAGCGCCACTCGATGCTGTTCGGACTTACCGGGTGTTGCCTGCACTTCTCGATCATCGCCTCCGAGTTGTCGACCGCAATAATTTTACAGGCGCCCGCCTCGACCTGGTCGGCAATGACCAGACTGGCCTCCCCCAACGAGCAACCAAGGTCGAAAACCCGACTGCCCGGCTGTACGAAGATGCCGGCATACAGCCCGATCATTCGCAGTAACAGCGAGTATCCGGGAACCGAGCGCGATATCATGTCCCGGAAAACCGCGGCAACGGTTTCATTGAACTCGAAAGCCCGCACCTCGCTCAGGGGCCTGGAAAATACCCGGTCCCTGTCGTCTTCGCGACTCATGACAGCAACCCGCAAAGTTTGCCGTCGAGGTAAACCTGGGCCACCGCGGCACGCTCCCACGGGGGTACGCGCTGCTGCTGGAAGAGGCGCTTGAGACGGCGACGATCGCTGTTTTGCTTGCCGTCGTCACGAAATTTAAGCGTGAGTTGCTGGTTGTGATCTTCGGCCTGCAACCGTTTGAAAATCTCGTCACGTTGCCAGTGCAGTCCGAAGTCCTCGATTTCGATCCGCGGCTGTAAACCGAACTCAAATTCCCCGCTATAGCGTCGCAGCGCGTCATCGCGCACCAGGAACAGGCGCAGGTCGTAAAGTCGTATCGAGTACCCCGACATCGCGATTTCAGGCACCGCGCCGGGTTTGGCGTGCAACTGCTTCGTCAATTCACGCAGGCGCGCGTTAGGAATAGCCGCAAGCCCCGCCTGCGCGACCCAGTAGCGCAGCAGGTTTTTACAGCGTCCGGAAGAAAGTTGCAGCATACCAGCAAGGTCCAGCACCGGGTCGCTGTTCAAGCGGGGTTGCGCCAGCGCCTCGAAGTCAAGCCGGGCGATTTCATCGAGCACCTGCTGGGTTTCCGCCTGCAACTGGCCTGCCGTGGACAGGGCTTCATGGAAATGTGGCCAGCGTAAGCGCAGCGACGGGATTACTTCGTTACGCAGGTAGTTACGGTCGAAGCGGCTATCCTCGTTACTGGGGTCATCAAACCAGGCAAGAGCGTGCTCGGCGGCGTAAGATTCCAGCTGCCGGCGGCTAAAATCCAGTAACGGACGTAACAGCAGGGCTTCACCCAGACCGCGTTGCCGGGCGATGCCGCGCAGGCCCGCGCTTCCCGACCCGCGCAGGGCATTCAGCAGAAAAGTCTCGGCCTGATCGTCGGCGTGATGGGCGGTCAGAATACAATCACCAGGCCCGCTCGAGGCTGCGAAAAGCCGGTAGCGCTGACGTCTCGCCTCGGCTTCGATGTTACTTCCTACGTCGCTTAGCCCGAGGTGGTCGACGCGAATCTGCAAACCATAATGCCGTGCCTGGTCGATGCAGAATTGCTCCATGCGCGCCGCCGCTTCGAGCAGGCCATGGTTTACGTGCCACGGAATCAGCGTGAAACTATTGTCGAGGGAAAGCAGCAGGTGTAACAGGACACTCGAGTCCAGGCCGCCGCTATACGCCAGGTAAACCCGCTCGGTATCGTCGGGTATTAACGCCAGGCAGGATTGCATGTGAGTGAGCGCGGGCCGGACTGAAGGCGATCAGGTTTCGCGGTACTCGCCAAAAGCCATTAACTTCTGATAACGCTGCTCCAGCAGCTTGTCGATACTGACGCTTTCGAGCGTGTCCAGCGTTTCCATCAGCTTCTGTTTCAACGAGCTGGCGATCTGGTCGTAGTTGCGGTGAGCGCCGCCGAGCGGTTCCGGAATGACATTATCGATCAGTTCAAGCTCGGACAGGCGCTGCGCGGTAATGCCCATCGCTTCCGCGGCCTGCGAGGCCTTGTCGGCGCTTTTCCACAGTATGGATGCGCAGCCCTCAGGAGAAATCACCGAGTAGGTCGAATACTGCAACATGTTGATGCGGTCGCCGACACAGATCGCGAGCGCACCGCCGGAACCGCCCTCGCCGATGACGGTACAGATGACCGGAGTCTTCAGCTCGGCAAGCCGGAACAGGTTGCGGGCAATGGCTTCGCTCTGCCCTCTTTCCTCGGCGCCGATGCCGGGGTAAGCTCCGGGTGTATCGACCAGCGTCAACAGCGGCATTTTGAATTTTTCCGCCAATCCCATCAGGCGCAGGGCCTTGCGGTAACCTTCGGGTCGCGGCATGCCGAAATTACGCTTGATCTTTTCCCGGGTATCGCGCCCTTTTTGCTGGCCGATGACCACGACCGGCTTACCGTCGAGACGACCCACGCCGCCAACCACCGGATGGTCGTCGGCGTAAGCGCGATCCCCGTGCAGGAATTCGAAATCGCTGAACATGCGCTCTATATAATCGAGTGAATAAGGCCGGTTGGGATGGCGCGATAACTGCGAGATCTGCCAGGCTGTCAACTTGCCGAAGATCGAATTTGTCAGCGAATCCGCCTTGCGCTCGAGTGTCTTGATCTCGCGGCTGATGTTGATATCCGAGTCGTCGGTAACGTAGCGCAGTTCCGAAATCTTGGCCTGCAATTCAGCAATCGGTTGTTCGAAATCTAAAAAGTTGGGGTCCATCTGCAAAGGCCAGGTTCAGGGTATCTAGCGCTAGTTTAACGATTCGGGATATGGCTGTCATCCACGCAGCTTCAACGCTGTGCGATTGACTCGGATATCAGCTCCAGCGCATACGCGGGATCCGCATGCCCTGTGATGGGCCTGCCGATGACCAGGTAGCTTGCACCCGCGGCCAGAGCCTGCCGGGGCGTTACGATGCGCTGCTGATCGTCCGCCCTGGCCCACTCGGGGCGTATGCCGGGTGTCACCAGCAGCGCGGCATCTCCGATATCAGCGCGTAACCCGGCGGCTTCGCGGGCGGAGCAGACCACGCCATCGAGACCGCTGTCGAGCGTGTTGCGAGCCAGCTGCCGCACCAGTTGCGGTAAGGGTTTATCGATACCGGAATCCCGCAGATCCTGCTCCGACATGCTGGTCAACACCGTTACCGCGATTAAAAAGGGGCGCCGCGCCACGATTTCGACCCCGTCGCGTGCAGCCCGCATCATCGCAGACCCGCCCAGCGCATGCACGTTCAGCATCCACACGCCGAGCCTCGCGGCGGCGCTTGCCGCTTTTTGCACCGTGTTGGGGATATCGTGAAACTTGAGATCGAGAAACACGTCGTAGCCGGCGGCGACCAGCTCCTCGACCAGGGCGGGACCGCAGCTGGTGAACAGCTCCTTGCCCACCTTCAGTCGGCATTGCGCGGGGGTCGTCTTGCGCGCAAACTCAAGCGCCTGCTTTTTTCCCGCAAAATCGAGTGCAACGATTATCCTGGGGTCGTTCATGGTCTCACCGATTTCATCGAGGCCCAGTTACGGCAACTCGGACACAGCCATTGTATTGCATGACTTTCGTAGCCACAGCGTGAGCACACGTATTCGATTTTCTTATCCTGCAGCGTCTTCAGAAAAACCGACAGGGTTTCCCAGGTTTCGCCGAGTTGCTCGGGGTTTGACTTGAGAAAGCGCAACGCGAACTCGAAAGCTTCAAAGGACGGTGACTGGTGCAGGATATCCGACAGGAACTCGCGCGCTTTTTCGATCTGGTCATAGCGCGCATAGTGCTCCAGCAGCGCGATCGCGAGTCGGGTCGAGGGATGTTGCCGGTACTGCTCCTGCAGGAAATCCTGGTAAACCCGGTCTTTGTCATGCAAGAAAACCTGTCGTGCCGGCTCTATGAAGAGCCCCAGGTAATCCGGTCTCTGGCGCACCAGACGCGAAAATATTCGTTTCGCGGCCGACGATTTTTCGGTTTTAAGGTGCAATTGTATCAACAGCAGCGAAGCGCGCACCGAATCGGCATCAACTTCCAGTGCCTGGTCAAGACGCTTACGCGCGAGGCGGTGATTGCCGCTGGCGATCGCTTCGGCGGCGATTTCACACAGGCACTGGCTGTAGACGATACCCGCTTCGGTTTGGCCCATTTTATACAACGCCTGGGCGCACTCGACCGCGTCCTCCCAGGATTTTTCGGTAATGTACAAATCCAGCAAATGCCGATAGGCCTTTTGCGGATCGGCATTGAGTTCGATCATTTCGCGGTAGAGTTTTTCGGCGCGGTCCAGCAGCCCGGCCTTGAGGTAATCGCTGGCCAGTTCGGCGATCGCCATATGACGCTGTGTGCGCGTCAGGTTCGGGCGCGCCAGCAGGTTCTGGTGAACCTTGATGGCGCGATCGACCTCGCCCTTGGAGCGGAAAAGGTTGCCCAGCGCGATGTGGATTTCGATGGTCTCCTTGTTGACTTCGATGAGGTCGGTAAAGACCTTGATGGCGTTATCGGAGTCGTCGGCAAGGAGATAATTCAATCCCTTGGCGTAGCGTTCGGTGAACTGGTCGGGAAGCTGTTTGCCGCTATTTTTTTTAAAAGGCTGCCAGCGACCCAGCAACCAGCCGCATAAAACGGCTGCGAAAACCAGAAAAAATAACCAGATGTCCATGATTCGGTGACCGGCCCAGCCCCGACGCAGGCGGCCTATTTCTGATTATTGGCCCTGTCTCGTAATTCCTTGCCTGGCTTGAAATGCGGCACGTACTTACCCGGCAGATCGACCTTGTCGCCGGACTTGGGATTACGTCCGGTCCTCGGTGGACGGTAATGCAGGCTAAAACTGCCGAAGCCCCTGATTTCGATGCGCTCGCCATTGGACAGTGCGCTACTCATCATTTCGATCAGGCTTTTTACCGCCAACTCGACATCCTTGTATGCCAGATGCCCCTGGTTTCTCGACAGGTTGTCGATCAGGTCTGACTTGGTCATCGAGGGTACAAATTCTGTATCTTTCATATCAAGGTCCGATAATCTGATTGGGTGACGGGTTTTACCCCGTCACCCGATTGTGGATCAGGAATCCATTTTTTCCTTGAGCAAATCACCAAAACTGGTGGTGGCCGCCCTGGCATCACTGGTTGCAGCGTAATCCTTGAGCGCCTCTTGCTCTTCGTCGCTATCCTTGGCCTTGATCGAAAGGTAGATACTGCGACCCTTGCGATCCATACCGCTGATTTTAGCTTCTATTTGCTCACCTTCACTAGTAAATTGACGCGCATCTTCAACCCGGTCAGTCGCCATCTCGGAGGCACGCAAGAGACCTTCAATACCATCACCGAGATCAATGACCGCGGCCTTGGCGTCAACCGAAATCACGGTACCAGTGACTATACTACCTTTCGGCTTGCCCGCGATAAAGCTTGCAAACGGATCTTTTTCGATCTGTTTGATACCGAGTGAAATACGTTCACGTTCCGGATCGATCGACAATACCATGGCTTCGACTTCCTGTCCCTTCTGGTAGTCGTGTACGGCTTCTTCGCCGAGCTTGTTCCAGGACAGGTCGGTCAAATGAATCAATCCGTCGATGTTGCCTTCGAGACCGACAAAGATACCGAAATCGGTAATCGACTTGATCTTGCCGGCAATAATGTCGCCCTTGTTGTTGGTCGTGCCGAACTCTTCCCATGGATTCGGCCTGCACTGCTTCATGCCCAGCGAGATGCGACGGCGCTCTTCGTCAATTTCGAGGATAACGACCTCGACTTCATCGCCCAGGGTGACAACCTTGTTGGGATTGACATTCTTGTTGGTCCAGTCCATTTCGGAAACGTGAACCAGGCCTTCGACCCCGTCCTCGATTTCGATGAAACAGCCATAGTCGGTAATGTTGCTGACATGGCCGAACAGGCGTTGCCCCTCGGGATAGCGGCGCATGAGGTTTTCCCATGGATCGTCGCCCATTTGCTTCAGACCCAGGGAAACGCGGTTCTTTTCGCGGTCGAACTTGAGTACGACGACGTCGATTTCCTGCCCGATCTCGACCACTTCAGACGGATGCTTGACCCGCTTCCACGCCATGTCGGTGATGTGCAGCAGGCCATCGATACCGCCGAGGTCGAGGAATGCACCGTAATCGGTGAGATTCTTGACGATACCGCGCACGCGCTCGCCTTCCTTGAGGGTTTCGAGCAGTTTTTCGCGTTCTTCGCTGAATTCCTTTTCAACCACGGCGCGGCGCGATACCACGACGTTGTTACGTTTTTGATCCAGCTTGATGATTTTGAATTCGAGTTCTTTTTCCTCGAGATAGGCGGTGTCGCGTACCGGACGAACATCGACCAGCGAGCCGGGCAGGAAGGCGCGAATTTCGCCGATATCGACGGTAAATCCACCCTTGACCTTACCGGTGAAACGGCCGGTAACGATTTCGTCGGCTTGCTGCGCTTCCTCGAGACGTGTCCAGGCGCGGGCGCGCTTGGCTTTTTCGCGGGACAGGCGAGATTCGCCATAGCCGTCTTCGAAGGAATCCAGCGCCACTTCGACAGTGTCGCCGACATTGACATCAAGTTCGCCGTTTTCATCATAAAACTGTTCAACGGGGATGACGCCTTCAGACTTGAGGCCCGCGTTGACGATGACGACGTCACGGTTGATATCGACTACTTCGCCGGTGATGATTTCACCAACGCGCATATTCATTTGGTTAATGCTTTGCTCAAACATTTCCGCAAAGTTTTCTGACATGGAATAATCCTAAAAGATATGATGATAGTTAATCGAGATGAATTAACCATCTGGTTAGTTAAAAAACCCTGCAGACAGTGTATCTACAGGGGCCTTATCGTGTCGTTTATCCGTTCTCTTTAATGTGACCGAGAACCAGTTCGGTAACCTGATCCAGGTCCAGCAAGCTCGAATCCACGACTAATGCATCTTCAGCGGGTACCAGCGGCGAGGCGTTGCGATTCTGATCGCGCTCGTCTCTTTCGGCCATATCCGCTTGAAGGTGGGCGATATTAGCCGATAACCCCATATTTATCAACTGCTTATATCGCCTCTGCGCACGAATTTCGACGCTGGCGCGCAAAAAAAACTTGAAACGCGCCCGCGGGAATACCACGGTACCCATATCACGGCCATCGGCAACCAGCCCCGGGGGCTTGAAAAAAGCCCTTTGCACGGCCAGCAGACCCTTGCGCACCCGACCGTGACGAGCGACCTGCGAGGCGGCATCACCCGAGCTTTCGAGCCGCACAGACTGTGCCACGTCCTCGCCGTCGAGATACGGAATCGCGAGTTCCGCGCCCGTTTCGAAGCGAATATCGAAATCCGGCAGCAATTCGAGCAGCTTGTCTTCGTCATCGAGATCGACACCCAGTTTTTCCGCCTTGAGCGCGAGCAACCGATAGATGGCGCCGCTGTCGAGCAGGTGAAAATCCAGCGCCCTGGCGATACTGAAGGCGAGCGAGCCCTTTCCGGACCCGCCTGGCCCATCGATGGCGACGACGAAAGGTTCCCTACTCATCATCGATATCGATCCGTAAGCCTGCCGCTCGGGCCAGCTCGACAAATTCCGGAAACGAGGTTTTGACGTTGTCGCAATCCTCTATGCGTATGTCCCCCGCGGCGCGCAACGAGGCGACGCTGAAGGCCATCGCAATGCGATGATCCCCGTGTGCATCCACCCTGCCAGCGCCGATTGGCCCACCCTCGACGACGATGCCGTCATCCTTTACCTGCGTTTCGATTCCGAGCTCGGCGAGGCCATCGGCCATGACCTGGATGCGGTCGCTCTCCTTGACGCGCAGTTCCCCGGCGCCGCTCAGGCGGGTTATGCCGCGGGCGCAGGCGGCGGCGACAAACAATACCGGGAACTCGTCGATGGCCAGAGGCACCAGTTCCAGCGGGATATCGATGCCGGTTAATTGCGCACTGCGTACGCGAATATCCGCTACCGGTTCTCCCCCGATTTCACGCCGGCTGAGCAACTCGATCTCACCACCCATCAAACGCAGGATATCAATGACGCCGGTCCGAGTCGGGTTGATTCCAACATGTCGCAGGGTGATGTCGCTACCCGGCGCAATCGCCGCTGCAACCATGAAAAACGCCGCGGAAGAAACGTCCGCCGGCACTTCGACGTCGCAGGCGGTTAACGCCTGGCCGCCGCGAATGCGGATTACAGAATCGGTGCTTCCGACCTCGCAGCCAAAGGCTTTCAACATGCGCTCGCTGTGATCCCGCGTCGGTGCCGGTTCGCGAACGACGGTTTCGCCATCGGCGTAAAGACCGGCCAGCATGAGGCAGGATTTGACCTGTGCCGATGCGACCGGCATGTCATAGTGAATCGCCCGCAGCCCCCCACTCGACCGAACCTGCAAAGGCGCTCGGCCACCGGCTTCACTTTCGATGCGCGCGCCCATCGACTGCAGCGGGTCGATGACCCGCTGCATCGGCCGCGACGAAAGCGAAGCATCGCCGATCAGCCGCGAATCGAAGTTCTGGCCGGCCAGCAGCCCCAGCAACAATCGCATCGCGGTGCCCGAGTTGCCCATGTCGAGGTCGCCCGCGGGTGCGTCAAGACCGTTCAAGCCGACGCCGTCTACACGGACACGGTCCCCGTTTCGTTCGATGGAGACACCCATCTGGCGAAATGCCGTGATCGTATTGAGGCTGTCTTCACCTTGCAGAAAGCCCGAGATGTGGCTGCGGCCATTGGCGATCGAAGACAGGATGATCGATCGATGCGAAATCGATTTATCGCCGGGCACGCGAATGTCCCCGTTGACGCGCGTGCCGGGACTGCACACGAAGCCTGTCATCAGCAATTGCCTATCAGTGAATCACGTTTCGTCTTGGCTCTGCTGAAGAGGCGCAGTAACTCGGCACGGTCACCGGATTTGATGGCAACGCCAATTCGATCCAGCTCGCGCTGATACTGTTCGATCAGCTCACCCAGCGCATCACCGTTGGCCATGCAGACATCGCGCCACATCACCGGATCGCTCGAAGCGATGCGGGTGAAGTCGCGAAAACCGCCCGCGGCGTAGCGGAAGATTTCATCGTGATCGTTCAGGTTCGACAGATGATGCACCAGCGCGTAGGCGAGCATGTGCGGTAAGTGCGAGGTTGCCGCAAGCACCTTGTCGTGATGATCGACCTCGAGGTATTCGATCTCCGCGCCGCAATCACGCCACATGGCGTCAATGCGCGCGGTCGCATCGGCATCGGTTTCCTGCAGCGGTGTCAGGATAACCCGGCGATTCTGGAAAAGGCTGGCAAAGCCGGCCTCGACGCCGCTCTTTTCGTTACCGGCTATCGGGTGACCGGGCACGAAATGCTTCAGGCTTGCGCCCAGTTCCGCGCGCGCCGCGGCGACCACAGAGCCCTTGGAGCTGCCGACGTCGGTGACTATCGCGTCGGGCTTTATCGAGCCCGCGAGTTCACTGAACACGCCCTGCATCGCCCCCAGCGGCACCGCCACGACGATGACATCGGCATCGGCCACGGCCGCTTCTATGGATGCTTCGAAGCCATCGAGAACACCAAGTTCGACGCCTTTTTCGAGGTTTTCACGATTTCGACCAAATCCGATGACGCGGTCGACGATCCCGGCCTGCTTCAACGCCAGCGAAAGCGAACTACCGATGAGGCCGACGCCGATAATGCTGAGCGTGTGGATCATAGTACTTCGTCCAGAACATCGAATAGTTGCCCGACCTGGTCAGCGTTACCGACGCTGATGCGCAGAAACTCCGGCATGCCGTAATTCGCCACGGGCCTGACGATGATGCCGCGCTCGAGCAAACCCTGGTTTATCTCGGCACTGCGCTCACCGAAGCGTACAGTGAGGAAATTACCGGCCGAAGGGATGTAGTAAAGCTCGTGTTCGGCCAACCAGTCCTGCATACGTTGCAGTCCCTGCTGATTGCTGATGCGGCTCTGCTCGACAAAAGACTCGTCGTCAAGCGCGACACGGGCCGCGGCCAGCGCCAGCGTATTACCGTTAAACGGTTGCCTGACCCGATTGAGCAGGTCACAGAGTTCAGGACTCGATACCGCGTAACCGATGCGCAAGCCGGCGAGCCCGTAAATCTTGGAGAAGGTCCGGGTCACGATCAGGTTGGGATAGTGCTGCAGCCATTGCATCGAATCCGGATACTGCGCGCGGGAAACGTATTCGAAATAGGCTTCATCGACGACCACGGCGACGTGATCGGGAACCGCGTCGAGAAAATCCCGGAGTTCATCGCGCAGCAACCAGTTGCCGGTCGGATTGTTGGGATTGGCTATGAAAACGACGCGTGTCTTATCGCCGATCAGCGCCAGCATGGCATCGAGGTCGTGGCCGTAGGGCTGGGCCGCCGTCTCCGGCAGGGCGTCGGCAACTTTTGCGGTCGCGCCGCAGGCCTGGGTCACCATCGCATAGACCATGAAGGCATACTGCGAAAACACGGCCTCGGCGCTGCTATCGAGAAAACTGCGCGCCACCAGGTCGATGACATCGTTGGAACCGTTGCCGATGGTGATCTGGTTCTCGCCGAGCGCGAGCTTTTGCGCGAGGCGCTGTTTCAGGTAATAGGCGTTGGCATCGGGGTAGAGTTCGAGGTGCTGACCCGCCTGCCCCAGCACCTCGCTAACCCGTGGCGAACAACCCAGCGGATTTTCATTGGAGGCGAGCTTGATGGCATCGCGAATGCCGAGCTCCCGCTCGAGTTCTTCGACCGGCTTGCCGGGTGAATATGGGTGCAGCTGCCTGATTTGCACCAGTGCGGAATCGATTACGGACATCAGAGTGAGGCTTTAGGATAAGAACCCAGTATCTTAAACAACGCGGCCTGTTGTTTCAGCACATTTAACGCGTCGACCACGTTGCCGTCGAGTTGATGCCCGTCGATATCGATAAAGAACACGTAAGCCCACTTGTGACCCTTGCCCGGTCGCGACTCGATCTTGTTCATGCTGATACCGTGATCCGCGAGCGGTTGCAGCAAGCCCAGCAAGGCGCCTGGAACGTTCTTCGTCGAAATCAGCAGCGAGGTTTTGTCGTTGCCGCTGGGTCCCACGTCCTGCTTGCCGATTATGACGAAACGCGTGGTGTTATCGGACATGTCCTCGATGTTTTCGTGGCATATCTTCAAGTCGAAGATCTCGACCGCGGGCAATCCGCAGATTGCGGCGGCGGCGTCTTCGATAGCGGCGAGCCGGGCTGCCTCGGCGTTGCTGCTGACAGGCAGGCGATCGATACCGGGCAAATTCTGATCGAGCCAGTGCCGACATTGCGCGAAAGACTGTTGATGAGAATAAATGTGCCTGATCCGGGAAACGTCCTGTGACTTGCTGGCGAGGTGGTGATGCACGCGAATTTCCACTTCGCCGCAAACCTTGAGGCTGGAATCCATGAACATGTCGAGGGTATGGCTGATGACGCCCTCGGTGGAATTTTCGAACGGCACCAGGCCATAGTTGGAATGTCCGGATTCCACCGATGCAAACACGTCGGGAATACTGCTCATCGGCACGGTCGTGACCGAATGGCCGAAGTGCTTCAGCGCCGCGCTCTGGGTAAAGGTGCCCTCGGGCCCGAGATAGGCGACTTTCAGCGGCTGCTCCAGCGCCAGACAGGCCGACATGACTTCACGAATCAGGCGCCCTACTTCGTCGTCGCTGAGCGGACCGCGGTTTAACGCCTTGAGGCGCTTGATCACCTGGGCTTCACGATCAGGGCGAAAAAAGTCGATCGATTCGTCGGCGGCGTCGCTGAGCGCGCGTTTTACCGTGGCCACATCGACGGCACAGCCCGCACGTTGGTTAAACAGATCGAGCAACTCCGCGTCTATGGCGTCGATGCGCTCGCGCAGTTTTTGCAGGGCATCTTCACTCATGAATTCGTACTGTCGGTCTCCTTCGGCGCGCCGTCTACACTTGCGGCTACCGCTTCGATCTGCACCAGCTGCTCTTCCTTGCCGAGTCGAATCAGGGTCACGCCCTGGGTATTACGACCCAGCACCGAAATATCGTTCGCCGGCGTGCGCACCAGGGTGCCGCCATCGCTGATGAGCATTACTTCTTCATCGCCAGTGGTCTTGATGGCGCCTACGACACGACCGTTGCGTTTGGATGTCTTGATCGATATAACGCCCTGTCCACCGCGGCCCTGCACCGAAAACTCGGCGATACTGGTGCGCTTGCCAAAGCCGTGTTCGGTGGCAAACAGGATTTGTCCTTCGTCGGACTCAACCGCGATCAACGAAATGACTTCGTCGCCCGGTTTCATCTTGATGCCTCTGACACCGGCCGCGGTACGGCCCATGGCGCGCACATCATTTTCATCGATACGAATACCTTTACCGGCGCTGGTAAATAGCATCAGGCCAGATCTGCCGTCCGTCAACTGCACCCCGATGAGACTGTCTTCGTCGCGCAAATCGAGCGCGATAATGCCGTTTGCACGCGGTCGTGAAAAATTCGACAACGGTGTTCTTTTGACCTTGCCGCTGGCGGTGGCAAAGAAAATAAACTGGTCTTCAGGGTATTCGCGCACCGGCAGAATCGCGGTAATGCGCTCATCTTCCTCGAGCGGCAGCAGGTTGACCATGGGACGACCGCGCGCGGTGCGGCTGCCAATCGGCAACTGGAAGACTTTTTGCCAGTAGACCTTACCGCGAGTCGAGAAGCACAGCAGCGTATCGTGGGTCGAGGCGGAAAACATCTGCTCGACGAAATCTTCATCCTTGACTTTTGTCGCCGCCTTGCCACGGCCGCCGCGACGTTGCGCCGAGTAGGATTCGAGCGGTTGCGCCTTGGCGTATCCGAGGTGTGAAATGGTGACCACGACGTCTTCTTCGCCGATCAGGTCCTCGACCGTCAAGTCTGAGTGATCGATGATGATCTCGGTGCGGCGTGGCTCGGAGAATTCCTCGCGGATTTCCTCGAGCTCGCGTCGGATTTCCTGCTTGAGGCGCTCGTCCCGATTCAGGATATCCAGAAAATCCTCAATTTTATCGAGAATACCCCGATATTCGGAAATGATCTTGTCCTGCTCGAGACCGGTCAGTTTATGCAGTCGCAGGTCGAGGATGGCCTGTGCCTGCTTTTCGGTCAGATGATAGCTGTCGCCGATCAGGCCGAAATGATCGGCAATACCGTCCGGCTTCGACGATTCGGCGCCGCTACGCTGCAGCATTTCCATGACCACCCCGGGCTGCCAGGGCTTTTCCAGTAGAGCCGCCTTGGCCACCGCCGGGCTCGAAGACTGTTTGATCAGTTCGATGATTTCGTCGATGTTGGAGAGCGCCACCGCCAACCCCTCGAGCAGGTGCGCGCGATCGCGCGCCTTGCGCAAATCGAAGACCGTGCGACGCGTCACCACTTCGCGACGGTGCACGATAAAGGCGTCCAGTATTTGCTTGATATTGAGGAGCCGAGGTTGTCCGTTTACGAGTGCGACCATGTTGATGCCGAACACGTTTTGCATCTGCGTCTGCTTGTACAGGTTGTTGAGGACGACATCGGCGATTTCACCGCGGCGCAGCTCGATCACCATGCGCATGCCATCCTTGTCGGATTCGTCGCGCAGGCCGGAAATGCCCTCGAGCCGCTTTTCCTTGACCAGTTCGGCGATTTTTTCGAGCAGGCGCGCCTTGTTGACCTGGTAGGGTAACTCCGTGACGATAATGCTCTGGCGCCCGGATTTGTCTTCCTCGTAATGCGTTCTGGCACGCAGGTAAATCTTGCCCTTGCCGCTACGATAGGCTTCGCGAATGCCGCGTGCGCCGTTGATGAAGCCGGCGGTCGGGAAGTCCGGCCCCGGGATGCACTGCATCAGGCGTTCGATATCGGAATCCGGCTCGTCGATCAGCAGAATGCAGGCATCGACCACTTCGGCCAGGTTGTGCGGCGGGATATTGGTCGCCATGCCAACCGCAATCCCCGAGGATCCGTTGATCAGCAGGTTCGGAACCCTGGTCGGCAGCACCACCGGCTCGTATTCCGACTCGTCGTAATTGGGCAGGTAGTCGACCGTTTCTTTTTCCAGGTCGGCCAGCAATTCGTGCGCAATTTTCGACATGCGCACTTCGGTATAACGCATTGCCGCCGGGGAGTCGCCATCGACCGAGCCGAAGTTACCCTGGCCGTCGACCAGCATGTGGCGCATCGCGAATGGCTGCGCCATGCGTACGATGGTGTCGTACACCGCGGTATCGCCGTGCGGGTGATATTTACCGATCACGTCACCGACGACACGCGCCGATTTCTTGTAGGGCTTGTTGTAATCGTTGCCGAGTTCGCTCATCGCGTATAACACGCGTCGGTGCACCGGTTTCAGGCCATCGCGTACGTCGGGCAAGGCGCGCCCGACGATCACGCTCATGGCGTATTCGAGATACGACTGGCGCATCTCGTCTTCTAAATTAACAGGGAAAATTTCTTTGGCGATATCAGCCATAAAACTCGATTCTCGATACTAAGAAATGTCGCAGGAATGCTGGATTTTGAACCTGAGCGATTTTACCACAGACCCAAGGATTAACACTACTGATAAGAACGCATTGCCAGGGACAGAATAAGCGGATTTGGCGGTTTTTACCCGATAACGTCAAAAAACCTCTCGGGCGTGTCGCGCGGGTCTCAATTTTCGTTTTCAGGGGTTGCCAAATCTTGTATGGTTCGGCTATGCAGCATGATTACCAGATCCTACAACCCGGCTGGATTGTAACCGTCAATTCGGACTTCGAAGTATTGCGCGATTGTGCCGTCGTCATCGAAGACAATCGAATCCACAGCCTGACCAGCATCGATGAAGTTCGACAGTTGCCATGCTATGCACGGGCGCGGGTCATCGACCTGCCCGACCATGTCCTGCTGCCGGGCCTGGTCAACAGCCACACCCACGCCTCGATGACCCTGTTGCGCGGTATCGCCGACGATTTACCCTTGATGGACTGGCTTTCCAATCACATCTGGCCGGCCGAGGCTCGCTGGGTGGATGCCGGTTTTGCCGCCGATGGCTTCAGGCTTGCCGCGGCTGAAATGATCCGCTCGGGAACCACCTGCATGAACGATATGTACTTCTTCCCTGACGAAGTGGCGCGATGTGCGCAGCAGATCGGCATGCGCGTCGTGGTCGGACTGATCGTGCTCGATTTTCCCAGCGTATGGGCACGGAATGCCGACGAGTACCTGCACAAGGCGCTTGCGGTGCACGATGAAATTCGCGGCTATGGGCTGGTCGACAGCGCGTTGGCGCCGCACGCGCCCTACACGGTCTCGGACGAGCCGTTGCGCCAGATCGCCATGTACAGTAACGAACTCGACCTCCCCGTACACATACACCTGCATGAGACTCGCGCCGAGGTCGATGAGGCACAAAACAAAAACGGGCAGCGACCGCTGCAACGCCTGGACCAGTTGAATCTGCTGAACCCGAGCCTGATCGCGGTGCACATGACCGAACTCAATGAATTCGAAATCGAGCGTATCGCCGAAGCGGGCGTCAACGTGGCGCACTGTCCAGAGTCGAACCTGAAGCTGGCGAGTGGAATCTGCCCGCTTACGACCCTGCTCGATAAGGGTGTCAATGTCTGCCTCGGTACCGATGGCGCCGCCAGCAACAATGATCTCGACATGTTCGGTGAAATGCGCACGGCAGCCCTGCTCGCCAAGGGCAGCAGTGGCGACGCCAGTGCCTGTAACGCTCGCCAGGCGATCGAGATGGCAACCATCAACGGCGCGCGCGCACTGGGTATGGCGGATCGCATCGGCAGTATCGAGATCGGTAAATGCGCCGACCTGATCGCCATCAACCTCGCGGAGTTGAACACCCAGCCGGTTTACGACCCGGTCGCCCAGATCGTCTATGCGGCGGCCAGCCGGCAGGTCTCCGATGTGTGGATCGACGGTGTCGCCCAGCTCAGGAACCACGAGTTCTGCCATCTCGATGCGAATAAAATTGTTACCATGGCTGCGTCCTGGGAAAAGAAGATAGAGAGTTAGCCAATGCCAGCCGAAGCCAATGTAGATCCTGACGAGATTGACAAGTTTCAGTCGATCGCAAGTCGCTGGTGGGATCCTGAAAGCGAATTCAAGCCGCTTCATGACATCAATCCGCTACGAGTCAGGTACATCGAAGACCAGGCACAGGAGCTTGATGGCAAACAGGTGCTCGACGTCGGCTGCGGCGGCGGTATCCTGGCCGAGGCGCTGGTGCAAAAAGGCGCCCGCGTCACCGGCATCGACGTGGCCGAGTTATCGCTCAAGATCGCGAGGCTACACCTGCATGAATCCGGCCTCGAGGTCGATTACCAACTCTCCACGGTGGAGGATTTCGCCGCCGACAACGAGGCGCGCTTCGATATCGTCACCTGCCTCGAGTTGCTCGAGCATGTTCCCGACCCGGCCTCGGTTATCGACGCCGCGGCGCGTTGCCTGAAACCCGAAGGCATGTTGTTTCTGTCGACGATCAACCGCAACCCGAAATCGTTTGCGCTCGGCATCCTCGGCGCCGAATACATACTCGGCCTGTTGCCACGCGGCACCCACGAGTACCGCAAATTTATCAAGCCCTCCGAAATGGCCACGCAGCTGCGCGCGAATGGTTTGCGTGTGCGCGATATCAGCGGTATGAGCTACAACCCGCTGTGCGACCGTTATTCACTTGGAAGCGATATCGACGTCAACTACCTGATGACCGCCGAGTTTGATGCCTGACGCTGTACTGTTTGATCTCGACGGTACCCTGATCGACACCGCGCCCGACATGGTCGGCGCATTGAATAACCTGTTGGTCGAGGAAAAGCGCGCGCCGCTGCCGCTGGAATCGATACGCCCCTACGTCTCGCAGGGCGGCCTGGTGCTGACCCGGCTCGGCTTTGAGGACCATGTCGACGAAGCCGAGATCGAGCCCCTGCGACAGCGCTTTTTACAGCATTACCGTGAAATCGTCGCCGACGACTCCCGCTTGTTCGACGGTTACGAGGCGGTGCTTGCCGAACTCGAGGCGCGTTCCATCCCCTGGGGTATCGTCACCAACAAGCCCGAGTGGCTGACGCATCCACTGCTCGAGAAACTGAACCTGGCGGCGCGCTGCGCGGTCGTCATCGGGGGCGATACGCTGCCGAACCGCAAGCCCCATCCACAACCACTGCAGGTGGCTGCCGAACGTATCGGCGTCGATTGCCGCAACTGCGTGTACGTCGGCGACGACGAGCGTGACGTAATCTCCGGCCGCGCCGCCGGCATGAAAACCCTGGTCGCCAGCTACGGCTACATCGAGGATGGTTGCGATTTTCGGCAATGGAACGCCGATGGCGTGATCGATAAACCCGCTGACCTGCTACAGCACGAGCTTATGAAGGCATCATGACAGCGATACCGGCATCATTTCACGCCGTCGAGGTCATGCTCGAGGACCAGGTTATCCTGGTAAGCGGGGACTCACGGCGATGGCGGGCTTACTCGCACGCGAGTACGCCGGCAGCCAGCTACGCACGAATTGCCTCAATCACGGCAAGACGCGCACGCCCCTGCAAATTCGCGCCTATCCCGCGGCGGATGACAGTGAGCAACTGCCGGAGCCACAAGAACATGTCGACGCTTTCCTCTACCTGATGAGCGACGACTGCGACGACAACGGCGAGATATTCGCACCGACCTGACTAGCCTGCATCGCTCACCGATTTTCTCGGCAATTGCTCCTGCGTTGCTCTACTACTGCACATCCATGTGCATATCGCTACGTAAAACGGTGATTTACTTCATCAGTGCGATCGTGTAGATTTTGACTGGTTTTGACAGGTCAGGCGGAAGAATTGATGGGGCTGGAAACTGTAGCAAGATTACCCAATGCCGCCCTCCATGCTGTTGGTGCCGGTTCGGGTAGTGCAGGCCCGGTCAACGCGGCATTGGTGGCATGAGAGCCGCGATTACCCAATTTCTGAATTGGAAAGGCGTTTCCAGCCGGATTTCCGTCGCCCGGCCATTCATTTTGCTGCTGTTGGTCTTTTTTGCCTGCCGGTTGCTGTTTCAACAGCTGGTGTTTTTGAAATCCGCGTTTATCTATCCGACCGGACTGGTGCTGGAGCAGTACATTGGATTCGGATTTTACGACGGTCAGCAGTGGTTGTTTCGACCAGGTGCAACCCGCTTCCTCCTCGGTGAAACCTGCAGTGGCACGACATTTTTCAGTTTACTGGTCGCTTATCTGGTCTATCGGCTGCACACCCGCAAGAAATTGCTAATATGGCTGTCGCTGGCATATCCGGTCGCGCTGTTTGCCAACAGCATGCGCGTGTTGTCCGCGATTCATGCCCATCAGTTTCTGACATTTTTCGACGCCGATCATCTCGCTGTCGAGCTGCACGTAGTGACCGGCTCGATTGCTTTTCTGTGCTGTTTTCTGATTGTTGCCTGGGCAATTGAAAAACAGGGACCAGGTCGGGCCGATGCAAACACCTGATCGAATAACGCTGAAGCCGGTTTCGCTGGCCCTGATTTTCGGGTTTCTGATTCCGCAATCCCTGTTACTGATCCTGAATACCCGCGCATGGGCATTAATCGGCGCTGAAGCCAACCGCGAGCAAGCCGTGACTGCATCGCTGGTTCTTGTCGTGGCGCTTGTCATGCTTGCTGTATTTGCCCTGTTGATCTGGTTGTCTCACCAAAGATGTTTCCAGGTTGGCTGGAAATTGATGCTGTTTTCGCTACTCGTGCATGTTATCGCCATGTGGCTGTTCTTGGCTTACGGGCTAGGCGTCATTCCGGATTCGATTCAACCCTGGATTTTGAACGAAGGAAATGTCGGACGATGGACGATAACCCTGTTGATGCCAGGCGCTTTTTTGTCGCTCTACGCCTTGACGAACTATTTTTTCTCCCGTGTACAAGACTCGCTGCGCACGCCGATACTGGTGAGCACCGTGCTTGGCGCGCCGGTGATCTGGTATCTGTTTGTGGTGCTCCTGCAACCCTTTTGGCTGGGGCAGTTCACAGTGGTGATCAGTATCGTCATCGCGACGCTGATAGTCGTTGCGTTCCTGGGATCGATTATTCGCCTGTTCGATCACCTAGCGCATAAGAATTCGGTCCTGGGACTGATACAGAGACATAACATATTTGCCGCGTTGCTTGGCGTTGCGGCACCGATAGCAGGCCTGTCGCTCAACCACACAATTTCGTTTCCGGTCGATTTCCAGGACCCGGCGGTTTATCTGTTTACATTGCTCAACGGGGCGGTATTGATGCTGAAACCCGGGGTACCGAATTTTATCGCGACGCGATTGTTTTTAAGGTGCCTCACCTTCCCGTTCATCGCTTACTTTTTTATCGTGTTTCTGCCGTTTCTGCCCTTGTCGCTGCTGGCGATCATGGTCGTCGGTATGGGTTTTCTGATGTTGACGCCGCTGGCGCTGGGCCTGTTCCAGAGCCAGGTGACTTTGCAGGACTTTCACCTGGCCAGCGACAAGCTGGGTCGCAAAAAAGCGCTGGGCTGTTGCTTTGCCGGCTTGCTCGTTTTGCCCATGGGCTTTTACCTGGAGGCGTTGCTGGATAAACGCGCGCTGGATACCAGCCTGGACTATTTTTATTCGCATGACCTGCAGGAAGAAGGCCTGACGGTCCGGCAGATGAGCCGGTCGGCAAAGGCGCTGATCGAACTGCACGATCGAAAAGCCGGTCTACAGCTTCCCTATCTGTCCGCTTTTTATAACAGCGTAGTTTTTGGCGACCTGGTCTTGACCGATGCAAAAATTGCGCGCCTTTACCGATTGCTGACCAACCAAGCACCACCCCGGCGACAGCTATCCGTTTTCGGTAATTTCGACAACAATCGTCGACGTTTTTTCCGTCCGCAACCGGTTGCACCGAATCGGGACGTTATTGTGCAATCGACCGCGCTGCGAAATTTGGCACCGGGGCAAGTCACCTTGAGGTTGAACCTGTTGAACCAGACGAGCGATGTACACAGCCTGTTTGTCGGCGATCTGGCATTACCTGAGGGCGTTTTTGTCACCGGGCTCCGGCTGAAGATTGGCGACGAATGGGTCAGCGGACGGATATTCGATCGTAAAACCGCGCAATGGGTCTTTCAAAAAATCACCGAAGTCAGGCGGGATCCTGCGCTGTTGTACTATAAAACCTCCGGATTGGCGGAACTGCGACTTTATCCCTTCCCGGCAAGCGGGTTACGCGAAGTTGAGCTGGATTTCGACTTTCACCCGCAGATGAATGCGAATATCAGCCTTCGTCAGCAATCCATTGACCTGAACCCGGATATCCCCGGACCTTCGATCGCATCCGCCCGGGGGGTTTTACTTGATGCCGGCCTGCTCGAAGCGCATGCGCTGCAAAGAAGCACTTATCTGCATGTGATCCTCGACTATTCGAAGGAGTCCAGACTCGATACGGCGGACTACGTTGCAAGAATTGTTGCAGCGAGCGAACAGCTGGGCATTTCCAGACTCAAGGTCACCGCGGCGAATATAACCCTGTCGAAACCGTTTGCAGGTGAGTTTCTGGACGCCGGCGACCGGGACACAATAATGCGTTACATCGACAGTATTCAACTACCCGAGGCTGGCGGGCTATGGTTGGAGCAGGCCCTGGCATCGGAAATGATGCGCTATCACGAATCGATCAGTGACCAATCTTTCCAGCAGCGCCCCGTGTTCGCCGTGCTCGAAGGCAGAAAAAAGGCCGTCGACCAGGTGGTGGCGCTGGATCAATGGCACAGGCTCATTCCCGATATGCAGCGCTGGTATCGCTTCGATCGGGATGGATTACGGGCGGTGCCTATATCATCCGAAACAGGGCTCGAAGAAGGATTCACGAAAAATGTCGTGGCGTTGAAAATAAACAGCAAGCTCAGGATTCTTGCCGCTCGACAAAATTCGATCGTGGAGGCGCCGGGTTCCAGACCGATGCAGATTTTCGATCCTGAAACCAACCGGTTTGTTTTTACGCAGGCAGTTCCGCAAGCGGGTGACGCAATAAATCCCGTTTGGCCGGAACTGGTTGCAATCTGGATCGAATGGCGCAATCTGAGTTTGAATCCGGCACATCTCGAATCCGCGCGACAAGCTTTGCTGGGCATGAGCCGCGGCAAAGGCATGTTAATCCCCACGACGTCATTGATTGCCGTCGAGGCAGCATCGCAATGGGAGATGCTACAGCGCAAGGAAGCGCAGTCGTTGAAAAACCACAGCGGGCTGGAGTTCGAAGGCGAACAACAAACCTCGGAGCCACCCTGGTGGTTGCTTTTGGCCGGGTTGCTCGCTTATCTGTACTACCGCCGTATTCGCGCGTGAGCGGCCAGGCGGATCGTTACTGGTACTCGAAGTAGAATTCAGCCTGTTTGAGGCAGCGTTGCAGCGACAGCAGGCACTGTTCGTCCGGTTTTAACGACCAGCCGCCATTGGTGCGCAACTGGTAGTCGTAGTCTTCACGGCGCAGGTGAAACACGACCGGCATCGCGTCGCTACCGCGGTAACTCTCGAGCACCTCGATGACATCGTCGAGCTGCTGCTCGGCCGGCGCGTGCAGGCGAATGTGCAGGGCGCGGGCATTGCCGACGCGGTAGTCATCCAATAACTGCACTCTGCTGGCGCGCAGCTTGATGCCATTGTTGAAATCGTCGTAGGCGATTCCGCCATCAACCACCCAAATCAGGTCCTTTTGTATGATGGCTTCAATTTGCGCCAGCATGTCCGGGGACACGCGCACATCGACGCGGCCGCTGCGGTCATCGAGGGTGACGAATGCCTCGCGACCCCTGAAACCGTTGCGCATGCGAATATCGACAACCAGCCCGCAGACCCGGGTGTCCTGTTCCTTCTGGCGAAAGCGTTCACCGCCGCCGCCACTACCGCCGTTATCGAGTTTTTCGAGCCACTGCCCGAGCCGGGTCGGGGCAAACTGGCGGATTTCAGCCTCGACCATGGCCAGCGGATGTCCCGTCAGGAACAGGCCGAGGGCTTCTTTTTCCAGCGTCAGGCGCTGCTTTTCGTCCCAGCACTGGCATTGCGGCAATTCCGGTTCGGCCTCGCTAACCGGTGCGATGCTGTCGAACATGTCGTTGATGCCTGCATCGAGATTGTTTTGCTGCTGCTCGGCCGCCTGTAAGGCATAAGGCAGGTGCGCCATCAGCGCCGCGCGGTTGTCACTGAAACTGTCCATCGCACCGCCCTTGATCAGGGCCTCGATCAGTTTGCGGCTCGACTTCTGTGAATCGATACGCTTGCAGAAATCATCGAGGGAACCATAGGCCAGCTGTGAGCGGGTTTCGATGAGGCTCTCGATCACACCCTTGCCGACCCCCTTGATCGCGCCCAGGCCATAAAAAATCTCCCCGCCTTCACCCGCGGTAAACTGGTAATTCGAGCGATTGATGTCCGGGGGGCGAACGTCGAGCTTCATGCTCCGGCACTCGTCGATCAGGGTGACGATCTTGTCGGTGTTATCCATGTCCGCGGATAGCACCGCGGACATGAATTCGGCCGGGTAATGTGCCTTGAGCCAGGCGGTCTGGTAGGAAACCAGCGCGTAACCGGCCGAATGCGACTTGTTGAAACCATAGCCTGCAAACTTTTCCATGAGGTCGAAAATGTAGGTGGCAGTGGCCGGTTCAACCTGGTTGGCGACCGCGCCCTCGGTAAAAATAGCGCGTTGCTTTTCCATCTCTTCGGGTTTTTTCTTGCCCATCGCGCGCCGCAACATATCAGCGCCGCCGAGAGTGTATCCGGCCAGTACCTGGGCAATTTGCATGACCTGCTCCTGGTACAGGATGACACCGTAGGTGGGCTCGAGAATTGTTTCCAGCGCCGGGTGCGGATACTCGACCCGCGAGCGACCATGCTTGCGATCGATGAAGTCATCGACCATGCCTGACTGCAACGGTCCCGGCCGAAACAATGCAACCAGGGCGATTATGTCTTCGAAACTGTCGGGTTGCATGCGTCGAATCAAATCCTTCATGCCGCGCGATTCAAGCTGAAAAACCGCGGTGGTCTGGTAGGCCTGCAATAACCTGAAGCTATCGGCATCGTCCAGCGGAATACGCTCGATCTCGAGCTTATCGTCACCGCGTCGAGCGTTGATCGCGCGTACCGCCCAGTCGATGATGGTCAGCGTACGCAGGCCGAGAAAGTCGAACTTGACCAGTCCCACGGCTTCGACGTCATCCTTGTCGTACTGCGACACCAGCCCGGCACCGCCCTGTTCACAGTACAGCGGCGTAAAATCGGTCAAATCACTGGGTGAGATGACGACACCACCAGCGTGCTTGCCGACGTTACGCGTCAGGCCTTCCAGCGAACGCGCCATATCGATCAGCATGGTGACCTCTTCTTCCTGCTGGTAGAGTTCGAGCAGCGCTTCTTCCTGCTCCAACGCCTTGTCGAGCGTTATACCGACCTCGAAGGGAACCAGCTTGGCGATACGATCGACGAAGCCATAAGGATGTGACATGACCCTGCCGACATCCCGAATTACCGCCTTCGCGGCCATGCTGCCATAGGTAATGATCTGTGAAACCTGGTTGCGCCCGTAGTGATCAGCGACATACTCGATGACCTCGTCGCGCCGATCCATGCAAAAGTCGATATCGAAATCCGGCATGGAGACGCGTTCGGGGTTGAGGAAACGCTCAAACAGCAATTCGTAGGCGAGCGGATCGAGATCGGTGATATCGAGGGCATAGGCGACCAGCGAGCCGGCACCAGAACCCCGCCCCGGCCCGACCGGAATCGCCTGCCGTTTAGCCCATGCGATGAAGTCCATGACGATCAGAAAGTAGCCCGGAAATCCCATTTCGACAATGACGTCGAGTTCGATCTTAAGACGTTCGTCGTAAGGCACGCGATCCAGCGTCTTACCGGCAGGTAGTTGTTGCTGCAAAAATTCGATGCGCCGGTCGAGACCCTGCGCGGCGACGTGGCGCAGGTAACTGTCGGTGTTGTATCCGTCCGGTATCGGGTACTCGGGCAGGTAGGCTTCATCCAGCTTGAGACGCAGGTTGCAGGCATTGGCGATAGCGACCGAATTGGCCGTCGCTTCCGGAATATCGGCAAACAACTCGACCATTTCGTCGGCCGATCGCAGGTATTGTTGCGGCGAAAAGAGTTTCGGCCGGCGCTCGTCTTCGAGCGTGAAACCGGTGCAGATACAGACCCTGACTTCGTGCGCCTCGAAATCATCGGCATTGACAAAGCGCACGTCGTTGGTAGCGACAACCGGGACCTGCAGTGCTTCTGACCAGGTCACCGCCTGCGCGATGTAGGCTTCTTCGCGCGCGCGCCCGGTGCGTTGTAACTCGAGAAAGAAGCGATTGTCGAATATCGCCAGCCATTCGCGCAGACAGGATTCAGCCAGTTCCATGTTTTGCGACCTGAGCGCGAGGCCAATGTCGCCTTCCAGGCACGCGGATAACGCAATCAGGCCATCGCTGGCATTGCGCAACCAGTCGATCTGTACGGTCGCGCGATCCGCCGTCTGCCCTTCCTGGTAAGCGCGTGAAATGAGCTTCTTCAGGTTCAGGTAACCCTGCTCGTTCTGACACAGGAGGACCAGGCGACTGAGCCCGTCGGGACGCTCGGGATGATGGATCCAGACATCGGCGCCGAAGATCGGTTTGACCCCCATGGAGGTTGCCGCCCGGTAATGCTTGACCACGGCGAACATGTTGCTGAGGTCGGTCAGGGCAACTGCCCCCATGCCGCGTTCTCGTACCTGCTGCAGCATCGGCTTCAGGCGTAGCGTGCTGTCCTGTAACGAGTACTCGCTGTGCAGGTGCAGGTGCACGAATCGGTTGCTCACGGCAGCAACTCCCTGACGGGCCGGAAACTTTTACGGTGCACCGGGGAGACGCCGTGTTTTTTCAGTAGCTCGCGATGAAGGGCGGTTGGGTAGCCTTTGTGTTGTGCAAAGCAGTACTGCGGGTAGAGGCGGTCGAGTTCCAGCATCTGGCGGTCGCGGAACTCCTTGGCGAGTATCGAAGCGGCTGATATGCAGGGCTCGGAGAGGTCACCACCGACGATGGCAAGCATGTGGTAACCGGCGACGGAGGGCAGGCGATTGCCATCGACGAGCACCTGTTCGGGTTTGACATCCAGTGCCAGCAGGGCGCGTTTCATCGCCAGCAGGCTGGCCTGCAGGACATTGATCTCATCGACCTCACCCTGACTGGATTCAGCGACCGACCAGGCCCTGGCCTTGAGCTTGATTTCCTGTTCGAGCGTCGCTCGCCTTGCGGCCGACAGTTTCTTGGAATCGGTTAACCCGTCGATCGGCCTGGCCGCATCCAGTATCACCGCGGCGGCAACCACCGAACCCGCCAGCGGCCCCCGCCCCGCTTCGTCGACTCCGGCAACAAGCTTAGCAATTGGGTTTTCATCCATATATAATGCGCCGTTTCAATTTACCCCTGCCACTATGTCTCAAATACTCAAGGTTGCTGTTGTTGGTGTCGGTCATCTCGGCAAATGGCACGCTGACAAATATGCGGCCTGCGCGGCTTGCCAGCTGGTGGCCGTGGTCGATACGAATATCGAAAATGCCCGCGAAATCGCACACAAACACGGCGCCGATGCCTATTCCGATTACCGCGACATCATCCCCCTGGTGGATGCAATCAGTATCGTGGTGCCGACCAGCCTGCATTATAAAATCGCACGCGAATTTCTGGAAGCGGGAATTCACTGTCTGATCGAAAAACCGATGACTGAAACCGTGGCCGAGGCCACCAGCCTGATCGAAATCGCGCGCGACAAGGGGCTGGTGCTGCAGGTCGGACATATCGAGCGTTTCAACAGCGTCATGATCGGTATCGAGAAGCACTTGCACCAGCCGTTGTTTCTGGAGTCAACACGGCTGGCGCCATTCAGCCTGCGCGCCACCGACGTGAGCGTTATCCTTGACCTGATGATCCATGATATCGACATCATACTCGATTTGATCGACAGCCCGGTCAAACATATTTCCGCCAGCGGAATTTCGGTGTTATCGGACACTATCGATATCGCCAACGCGCGCATCGAGTTCGAAAACCGGTGCGTTGCCAACGTCACCGCCAGCCGCATCAGCCGCAAGCGCGAGCGCAAGCTGCGCATTTTCCAGAAGAATGCCTACCTGTCCGCCGATTTTCAGGAAAAGATCCTCGCGCTCAATTGCAAGGGCGAAACCAACAATACGGAAGGCTTTAAAGACATCAGCCACGAGGAGCTCCGCTTCGAAGACAACGACGCCCTCAACCTCGAGGTGCTCGATTTTATCGATGCCATCAACGCTAACAGGCGGCCGCTGGTCAACGGTGAAGACGGCAGGCGCGCACTCGAGACCGCCATCGCCATTACCCGGCAAATAAAGGATTCACAATGAACATACCCATGGTCGACCTGAAAGGTCAGTACGAAACGCTCAAACCCGAAATTGACAGCGCGATTTTGCAGGCGCTCGCCGAGACTCGTTACATACTCGGCCCCAACGTGCTGGCCTTCGACCAGGAAGCGGCGCAATACCTCGGCGTCAATCATGCCATCAGCTGCGCCTCCGGCACCGACGCTCTGCACCTCGCCCTGCTGGCCGCCGGCATACAGGCGGGTGACGAAATCATCACCAGCGCATTTACCTTCATCGCCACCGCGGAGGCCATTCGCTACATCGGCGCCATTCCCGTGTTCGTCGACATCGAAGCGCACAGTTTCAATATCGACCCCGCAAAAATACGCGCGGCGATCACGCCCCGAACCCGGGCGATTCTACCGGTCCACCTGTTCGGGCAACCCGCGGACATGGAAGAGATCATGGCGCTGGCCGACGAATTCGGGCTACTGCTGATCGAGGATTGCGCGCAATCCTTCGGCAGTCGTTATCGCGGCAAGATGACCGGCAGCCTCGGCTGCGTCGGCGCCTTCAGTTTTTTCCCCAGCAAGAACCTCGGCTGCTATGGAGACGGCGGCATGATCACGACCGACGACGACGAAATCGCGGCGCAGATAAAAATGTTGCGCAACCACGGCAGCAGCCGGCAGTATCATCACGATGTCATCGGCTACAACAGCCGCCTGGACGAGCTGCAGGCGGTCGTCCTGCGCATCAAGCTCAAGCATATCGACGATTACAATCGACAGCGCCTGCGGGTTGCCGAGCAGTATAACCGACTGCTCGCCGACAGCCGCTTCACGACCCCCGCCATCGCCGCTGATCGTGACCACGTTTTTCACCAGTACACCCTGCTCTGTGACGAGCGCGACGCGGTGCGCGAGGCGGTACTCGCGCGCGAAATCGCCTGCGCCGTTTATTACCCTGTTCCGCTGCATCGGCAAAAGGCCTTTGCCGATACCGCACAACCGGATTTGCCGGTTACCGAGGCCTGCGCAAAGCGATGCCTGTCGTTTCCGATATTCCCGGAAATGAACGCACAGCAGGTGGAAACCGTGTGCGAGGCAATGCTGGACGCTGGATGAAACCGCCCCACGTCATGATTCTGGCCGGAGAAGCCTCCGGTGACGCCCACGCGGCCGAGTTTGTCGAACAGTTACGCCAGCTACGGCCCGATATCGAACTCAGCGGTATGGGTAGCTCCGAGATGACCAGGGCTGGGGTCGATGTATTTTTCGATTCGTCAATTATCGCCGTCATCGGCCTGGTCGAAGTGTTACGCCACTGGAGCGATATCAAGCGCGCCATGACAATCGTAAAAAAACGTCTCGACGACACCCTCCCCGACCTGCTGGTGCTGGTCGACTATCCCGAGTTCAATCTCAAAATGGCGCGCCACGCGCGCGAGCTGGGTATCCCGGTTCTGTTTTACATCAGCCCGCAGGTCTGGGCATGGCGACCGAAACGTATCCACAAGATCGGCCGGTTGATCGATCACATGGCGGTCATCTTTCGCTTCGAAAAGCAATACTACGAAGCCGCCGGCATCCCGGTCAGTTTTGTCGGGCATCCGCTGGTCAACAAGGTAAAAACCAGCGCCTCCGCCGATACCATTAGAGCCCGGCTCGAAATTCCGACGCAGGCCAGGGTCGTGGGACTTTTTCCCGGTAGCCGCCGCAGTGAAGTGACCCGCCTGCTGCCGGTGATGTTTGCCAGCGCGAAGCGCATGCACGAGCAGGATACCGAACTGAAATTCGTGCTACCGGTCGCCTCGACCCTGGATTTTGACGACATTTCGCGGCAGGCGCGGGATAGCGGGGCCGATGTCCGCGTGACTCGGGACGGGATTTACGATGTGATTTCCTGCTGTGATGCGATCGCTACATGTTCCGGCACGGTTACGCTCGAGATTGCCCTGCTCAAGGTGCCGATGTGCATTCTTTACAGGATGTCATCGCTCTCCTACCAGATCATGAGTCGCCTGCTTACCATACCCCATATCGGGCTGGTCAATATCGTCGCGCGCGAGGCCGTGGTAAAAGAGTTTCTGCAGGCGGACGCCAACCCGCAAAAGGTCAGCCGGGAATTATTTGATTTACTCGAAAATCGTGAATATCGTGCACGTATCGACTCAGGCCTGGAACGCGTGCGCAAAAATCTGGGCAGTGGTAACGGTGCGCGTAACATGGCTGAACTGGTACTGGCGATGTCGACGAACCGACAGGATCGACTAAGTAACAAGTGAGCAATTCGCGGAGAAGCTAATGGCTGGCAGTGGGCATTCAGAAGCTATTACCATGAGCGGCGGCGGGCTTTACTCACTGACCACCATCGGCGCCAAGCACGTCATCGACACGGCCACGCCGGTCACGGCATGGATTACGTCCACGCCTTTAAAGTATCTAATTGTTGATATCGGGGCCTCGATTTCTCAAACAATCAAACAATCAAACAGTGTAGAGGCAGCCGGTCCTGAAAGTCATGAGGAGATTCTTCGGTTGCCTCTAAGATGATCGGCTTGCTGAGAAATCGAAGCCCCGTTTTCGCAAATGAGACAGCTTTAAGGCGTGGACGTCGGTAATTCTTTTGCGGCGGTCCGAGCGGCAGTAGAGGTAAATCTGGTCGTACTGCTTCAATTCATCCACCCGCGCGTTTTCGGTGTCCATCGGGATATTGCGGCTGCCCGGAACATGTCCGCGCGCGAATTCCTCTGTGGTGCGATTGTCCATGACCAGCGTGTTCTCGGGAAGGTCCTGCCAGACCCGGTGCAGGTCGTTCATGTCAAAGTCACGAGCAGGTAGGTATAGGTGCAGCTTTCGCGGTCGAAAAGCTGCTTTACGGTGAGTTGGGGGGCGGTCATATCAGAATCGTTCTCGAATCAGCGAGCAAAGTGTAATTTTTTCGATCCTCAATCGCAATTTGCGATGGAAATTTGGATGAGTTTGGATATTATGCCTACGCATGGACTCCAGCGAAATAATAGACCCCAACAACCTGCAACCCGATATCGTTGCCTATGCGATCGTCGGCCTGGCTGTGTTGTTGATTTTGTTCATAAACCGCCGCCACATAATCGTCCGTTTTCGTGAATGGCGCCTGCGGGACTGTCTCAATCGCATCGGCTGTGAACAGATGCGCGACCTGGTCTGCCCCGACGGTCTCGATGGCCATTACAGCATCGACCGCCTCGCGCTGACCCGGGATGCGATCCTGTTGATATCGTACAAGCGCTATGTCGGCAATATCTACTGTGCCGAGGAGATTTCGGAATGGGCCCAGGTCATCGGGCAACAGAGCTTCAAGTTTGAAAATCCGCTGTTCGAACTGGAAAACCAGCTCACCGCGCTCAAACTGGTCACCGGCAATATCAACCTGCACGGTTTCCTCTTCTTCAGCCACAGCGCCACTTTTCCCAAGGGGCACCCGGATTCGGTGCTGCAGCCCGATACTATTCCGGCACGCTTTCTGGGAATCCAGGCCGATACGGTAAATGCCGATGTTCGCCTGGCCTGGGAGCGTTTAAAAACGCTACCGTCGGATGCCCCGACGAGCAACCGAATAGGCGTTAAAACCTGAATTCCGAGCTTACTGCGCGGGTACTAGCTCGGGGAAGAAAGTCGTAAGGGCAGGAAAGTTCCAGAGAATGATCAGGCCGATCACCTGGATTATGACGAAGGGCATAATGCCACGATATAAATGCCCGGTGGTAATACTCGGCGGAGCCACCCCTCGCAAGTAAAACAGGGCAAAGCCGAATGGCGGGGAAATAAAGGATGTCTGCAGATTCACCGCAATCAGGATCGTGATCCACTCGGGGGGCATCAATGCCGGATCGGCGCTGTAGATCACCGGCCCTACGATGGGAATCACGATAAAGATAATCTCGATAAAATCGAGTACAAAACCGAGAAAAAACAATACCCCCATGACAACCAGTAACAGGACTCTGGGATCGTCGAAAGATTTCAGAATTTCCTGAATGTATTCCTCGCCACCGAAAGAACGGATCGTCAGGCTCAGGAATAACGAGCCGATGAGGATTGCAAACACCATGCTCGTCACTTTCGTTGTCTCGCGCACAACTTGTTTCATGATGCCCTGCCGAATCAACACCCAGCATGCGAACGCCAGCCCGAATATAGCGACGTGAAAAGCGATCAGGGCAACCACGATGGCGATCAGGCTTTCAAAGTTGATCTCGTCCAGGGTCATACGCAGATCGAAATTGGCGCGCAGCAACAACATTACCAGCACCCCCAGCGACGACCACACGATAATTCGCTGTCCCCTGGCGTCGTTTTTCAACTTATACGAGGCCGCCAGCATAACGGCGCCGGCTGCGCCCAGGGCAGCCGCCGGGGTCGGGTTGGTAATGCCCCCCAGGATCGAGCCCAGCACTGCAATGATAAGGATTATCGGCGGAGAGACTACCCGCAGGGCATCAACCTCCATCAGGCGTGGAATGGCGGCCTTCAAACCGTGAATAACAGCCAGTGCCGGCAGCAGGAAGAAGATAAATCGTATGCCACCGGTATCCTCGGGGTCGATCAACCAGGCATCGATAATAAACAGGACCAGCAATCCCAATAAACCGATAACAATTGGGCGTGGGCTATGATGTGGCCTGATGGATTGCGCCAGGCACATCAAGATACCGAGAATTACGACCGCCGCCATGATCCCGTGCGACACCGGCGCATTTGCGTGGTTTTCGACGACTTGCTGCGATCCGACGATGCCAAACGCCGCCAATGCGACCCACAGAGTTATCAATGCGACCATCGGTCCCACCACCGCGGCCACCATCAAGCCGGTTTTATTGTCGTAATGCGCCGCCAGGTCGTACTCATCGGTTTCGTGGGATTTTATCGGGGGTGCCTTGCTCGGGTTGAGTAATGCGTAGCCAAAGGCATA
Organism: Gammaproteobacteria bacterium; assembly: GCA_024232855.1. Classification (GTDB taxonomy): domain Bacteria; phylum Pseudomonadota; class Gammaproteobacteria. The sequence continues at coordinate 23,141 of JAAEPH010000258.1, read as the reverse complement.
GGCGGCGTAGAGCAGCGCCAGGAACAGGCCAGGAATAAACGCCGCCTTAAACAATGTACCCGTGGACAGGACCGCGGGTTCCCCCAGCATTTCCAGTACGGTCATCCCCAGTTCATCGGCGCGGGCTTCCTGGCCGATGGAGTACATATCGCCAACAATCGAACCGAGCAATACGATAACGATCGACGGCGGAATAATTTGTCCCAGCGTGCCGGCTGTCGCAATCACCCCGGTTGACAGTTCCGGTGAATAGCCGTGACGCAGCATGGTCGGCAAGGCTATCAGCCCCATGGTGACAACCGTGGCGCCTACGATACCGGTGGAAGCGGCCAGCAAGGTACCCACTAATACAACCGAAATCGCGAGTCCACCGGGAAGGCCGCGAAATATCTTTGCCATTGTAGTCAGCAAGTCTTCGGCGATCCCCGCACGCTCCAGCGCTATCCCCATCATCACGAAAAGCGGAACTGCCAGCAGGGTTTCGACATTACCGCCGAATGCGCGCGCAAAAACACCCTGGGCCCAGGTGGATAGCGTCGACAGCATGGCTTTTTGCCACCCACCCTCCAGCACCGGTATTTTTTCCGTAACACCATCGTGTAACTCGATGGTGTACAACAGCCCCGCGTCGCTGAGTAACGCGATTATCGTGAAGCTGACCACAGCCGCGCCGCATAACGCAAATGCCACCGGGTACCCCGTCAATATGCCGGCAAACAGACAGAACAGGACAATGAGAAGGGCAATTTCAACCCCGGATAATCCAAACAGCATAATGATCAACCCATCCGTTTATTCATTTTATTGGTCTCAGGCCAGGTGTTCCACGGTAGCTTTCGGGTCGGTTGAATCCTGTTCCCCTATTGGATCAATGCGGTGGTGAGACTCAATTTCCTCTCGCACGCGCAGGGCCAGGACGTTGCGCAACAGGAAGGCAACCGCCTGGATGATCATCAATCCGGCGAACACCAGTATCAGGAGCTTAAACGACCATACCCAGGTAAATTCGGCGGTACCCGAAGACTCCCACTTGAACGCCCGCCAACTGGCCTTGGTGGAAAAGATATTCATCGGGCGTTGCGAAAACATGGAATTGGTCGCCAGCGGCCAGGAAAACCACCATAACAGGATTGATGACGGCAACAGGAAAATCAGTGTGCCCAGTAGGTCGCTGATTTTTTTAGCCCGGTAGGATAGCCGGCTATAAATGATATCGACGCGAACATGGCCCCCTTCGACGAACGTAAATGCGGAGGCCATGGCAATTAAAATCGCATTGTATAGTTTCAATTGCCCCGACAACCACTGCAGCTCTTCGTTGATCAGGGTTAATCCCAATGGCGCCAGCACTACTTCATTACCGCGAAAAACCTGGCCCACGACGATTATCAAAACCTGCTGGATCATCATAATCAGCACGAACCAGCAAGCGAAATGCCCGATTTTCCCGGTAAAATTTTCCAGCCCGCACACGGTTTTGCGTAGAAAGCCGGGGCGTATCAGCCCCGCGATCAGCAGCAGGGTAATCAGTGCCAGGACGAGGTTTAGAAATTCAGTGGAATTTCCCGCCAACAGGATGACATTCATTTTTTCCTTGAATGTCTCGAGCTGGAGCCACCGGTAAATGATGTAGGGTAGCTTCAGGAGATCGACGAAACCGGAAAGGTATGACGTAATGATATCCATAATGTGATGATCATCTGACCGGGATAAAAGAACCCTTTATACCTGGAGATACCTGGAGCCAGTTTTCCCGCGGATTCAGGCGGGATGAACGGGCCGGGTTCAATAACCCGGCCCTTGATCCGGTCAGTTATTCGGGCCTAGCCCAGACCGAGCACACGGTCTCGTTGCGCCGTGTATGAAGCTTCGGCCATGGAATACCAGGCGGATGACTTTTTCATTGAATCGCGCATGGAATCAGAAACCTTCTTGAACAGCGGATCGCCCATGTTTTCCTCCATGACTTCCTGGGCCGCCTCACCAAACGCATCCCAGACGTCGTCAGGAAATGACAGGGTCTTGACGCCATTGGCGATGAGTCGCTCCAGGGCCTGCGAGTTATTCGCCTGGTACTGGTGCAGGTTCCACATATTCACTTCGCCCGCCGCGATTTCGATCATCCGTTGATGACTCGGCTTCAGCTTGTCCCAGCGGTCCTTGTTGATCCCCAGCGCCAGGCCGGAACCGGGTTCATGGAAGCCCGAAGTGTAGAAAAATTTGGTGATTTCGAAAAAGCCGGCCTTTTCGTCCGCCCACGGACCAATCCACTCGGTTCCGTCGATAGCGCCGGACGCCAACGCCTGGTATACCTCCGATCCCGGGATGGTCTGAACCGAAGCGCCCAGCTTGCCAAGCGCCTTGCCGCCGAGTCCCGGCATCCGAAACTTCAAGCCCTTGAAGTCCGACGCGCTGTTGATTTCCTTGCGAAACCAGCCGCCGGCCTGCGCCCCGGTATTGCCGGCCAGAAAGCTATGCAAGCCGAATTCCTCGCCCAGTTCCAGGTGCAGCTCGTGACCACCCATGAAGTAATACCAGTTGTTCAACTCGATCGCGGTCATGCCGAAAGGGACCGCGGTAAAAAATCCAAAAGCAGGATGCTGACCGACGTAGTAATAATCGGCGGCGTGATACATATCGGCCTGCCCGGAAGTCACCGCGTCGAAAACCGCCGGCAGCCCGGAAACCAGCTCGCCCTGGGCCTTGATTTCGATCTCCAGCTGGCCGTCGGACATCTCGGTTACCATTTTGGCGACGCGATCGGCGGCATCGAATACACCGGCCAGTCCACGTCCCCAGGCCGTGACCATGGTCAGCTTTTCTCTGCCGGCCGCTATCGCGGGTGCCGGAAAAGCGCTCGCGGCGGCCAGACCGCCAATACCCAGGGTAGTATTTTTGACAAAATCTCTTCGCTTCATTGAGGATTTCCTCCGTTATTGTATTGTGTTTTTATAAGTGCCGGTTACCCGGGCAGATATCGCAGAATAGAGGGCCTGTTTTTATAAGTCAATTGGAAAGCCTTTATCCAACGGGTAAAGCACAGTAGTTGGCGTGCAATCGGACTGCAAGTTATTCCCGAGGCTGTGCCTGCGGATGGTTTCGGGTAGACTTGCGGCAAAACATAAATCCCGGTCACCCGACCGCAAGGACAGGACAGTCGGTGAGACGAAAAACCGCATCGCGAATGCTCAGACCAGAAGTTGCAGCAAGCTGAACTTATTTATCGCATTGTTGCGATCATCTTCCCGGTATTCAGCATCGTTGCCGCCGGTTACCTGTATGCACGTTATCGCCGCGGTACCGATATGTCGTCGGGCAATCGCGTCAACATGGAAGTCTTCATACCGGCGCTTATTTTCGACACGCTGTCGGCCGGTGACTACGCCCTTTCCGACTACCTGCTACTGACCCTTGGCGGCGCCGTCGTCGTGCTCGGCTCGGGCCTCATCGCCTGGCCCGTGGCACGCTTGCTGGGTTACCAATGGAAGACTTTCGTCCCGCCGATGATGTTCAGCAATTCCGGCAACATGGGCGTGCCGTTGATCATACTGACCTTTGGTAGCACTGCGCTACCCGCCGCCGTATTACTGTTCGCGATCGAGAATTTCCTGCATTTTCTGCTCGGCCAGCAAATGATCACGCAGCGCTGGTCGTTAAAAGCCGTGTTTCAAAACCCGATGATTCTGGCAACCATCCTCGGCATCGGTGTGGCCATATCGGGGCTTGTGGTGCCGGAATTTCTGCGCTTGCCGATTCACATGCTCGGCCAGGTTTCGATTCCGCTGTTGTTGTTCTCGCTCGGCGTGCGCATGATTTCCATCGACCTGAACGACTGGCGCATCGGCAGCGTGGCCGCGCTGGTATGCCCGCTCAGCGGGCTCGCAATCGGAATACCGTTCGTTCAACTGCTGCCCTTGCCCGGAGAGCAGGCGTCGATATTGCTACTGTTCTGCGCCCTGCCCCCGGCGGTACTCAATTTTCTCGTCGCCGAACGCTTCAACCAGGAGCCGCAGAAGGTTGCATCGATCGTCCTGATCGCGAACTTCGCCAGCCTACTGGTCATTCCAACCGTATTGTGGACGATACTTTGAATCGCAGCGTCTTCCAGCTGGTACTGGCGCAGGCGATCATGATGTCGGTGAATTCGCTGATGGTAACATCGGCCGCTATCATCGGCAGCCACCTGAGCAGAAACCCCGCGCTTGCCAGCCTGCCGCTGGCCTTGCAATTCGTGGCGGTCATGTGCACCACGATTCCCGCATCGCTGCTGATGCGGGCCGTGGGTCGCAGATCGGGCTTTTTGCTGGCCTCGCTCATCGGTCTGGCAGGCGCCTCCTGTGGCGCGCTGGCAATCTACCTGGATTCATTTTTGCTTTTTTGTATCGGCGCTCTCGGTACCGGTATGTACACCGGTTTCGGACACTATTTCCGTTTTGCCGCGATCGAGGTTTCGCCACCGGAAAAGAAGAACAGCGCGATCAGCTACGTGCTCGCCGGTGGTGTTGCGGCGGCCCTTATCGGTCCGAATCTCGCCAACCTGAGTCGCGAAGTTTTTGCCCTCACCTACCTCGGCACGCTACTTTCGGTGATCGTCCTGTACGCCCTCAATGCAATCAATCTCCTCTATATCAAGCTGCCCAAACCCCTGGCCCGGGATTACCGCGCGACAACGCGATCGATGTTACAGATCGCCGCGCAGCCGGCTTTCGTCGCGGCTGTCGCAAGCGCCGCGATCGGCTACAGTGTCATGGTCCTGTTGATGACGGCGACCCCGCTGGAAATGATGCAGCAACATCACAACTTCGGCGACGTTGCTTTTGTTATTCAATGGCATGTACTCGGCATGTTCGTGCCCTCTTTCTTTACCGGGCACCTGATCAATCGCTTCGGCGTACAACGGATTATTCTGTGCGGCGTGGCGCTGATGCTGGTTTGTATTGTGATCAATTTCAGCGGCACTACGGTCAGGCATTTCTGGATCGCCCTGCTGGCGCTTGGAATCGGCTGGAATTTCATGTTTATCGGCGGCACCAGCCTGCTCAGCGAAACCTACCGGGTTGAAGAGAGCTCCAAGGCACAGGCCTTTAACGATTTCGTGGTGTTTTTGGTGGCCGCGATCTCGTCTTTCTCGGCCGGGGCACTGCTGCACTGGCTGAGCTGGGAACGGGTCAATGCCGCGGCAATCCCGGTACTGGGTCTGGCGTTGCTGGCCCAGTGCTGGTTATGGATGAACAAGAGGCCACCGTTGGACGCTAATATCCGCTAAGGCCTTCGACCTTGTCGCCGCGCGCAAGCCGGTGTTCGTAATCGCCCAGTTCAAGAATATAGCGCGTGTCCCCCGGAACGGAATACACCGGGCACGGCGAAACGCTACAGGGCTGCAGGCGTCGCTCACCGACCACCGTGAAATTCTCGTCGATCCAGTAAACCCGCAATGGTATGAGCATATTTTTCATCCAGATGCGATGATCACCGGCTTGTGAATAAATCAACAACATGCCCTGTGACGACGAGAGGTGCTGGCGATGCATCAAGCCTGCCTGCCGCTGTCGAGCTGTCCTCGCAAGTTCGATTTCATAGCTGGCCTGACCCAGCCTGAGCTCGATTGTCTGCGTCAAGCCTGCGTCGCTCCATAACAATATCAACACTGGCAAAACAGCCCCAACTAGCTGCCGAATTCTCGTTTTTGAACTATAAGTATACGAATGAGACATTTCGCAGTTAGCCGGAAGTTGTAATCCGATTAATTAAAAAAGTTTCCTAAAAACTTGATTATATTGAATTAATTGACTATAGAAAGGGGTTCTGTTCAGTATATCGCAGAGATACTTATAAGATTTTAACCAAAGCGACATAAGCCATTGATTTTGTTAAGATTACCGATCCTGACATAATCAGTGCGGGGTGAGAGAATTGATTTCGAACACAGACAATAAAACTGATTTCCCAAAGGATTCAAATATCGAACCATACGAAAATGCCCACAGGCTCAGTATTCTGCGACGGCAACGTAATGTATTGATCGTCGACGACGAATCGACCGGAAGGACGATTCTCACCAAAATCATCCAGCAAGCCGAGGAAGATGCCAGCGTCGAATCTTTCGACAATCCCCGGGATGCGTTGCAATGGCTGGATCACAACCGCCCGGACTTGATCATTACCGACTATCGTATGCCCGATATCAACGGTGTCGAACTGATCAAGAAGATCCGCGCCAGGCCCGCCTGCCAGGATATACCCATCATGATGATTACCGTGGTCAGCGAGAAATCGGTACGCTATGACGCGCTCGAGGCCGGCGCTACCGCATTCCTGACCCGGCCCATCGATCAAATCGAATGCCGCACCAGCTGCCGCAATCTGTTGAAGCTGCAGGAGCAGCAATCCATTATCCAGGATCGCGCCGACTGGCTTGCGCGCCAGGTTGAAGTGGCTACCCAGCAAATTGTATCGCGCGAGCACGAGACGCTGCTGCGCCTGGCCAAGGCCGGCGAGTATCGTGACGAGGTAACCGGAAATCACGTGGTACGCATGGCCAAATATTCACGTGAAATTGGCGAAGCGCTGGGTCTCAACGACAGGGAATGCGATGAAATCGAATACGCCGCACCGATGCACGACATTGGCAAAATTGGAATCCAGGACAGGATCCTGCTGAAACCGGGGAAATTCGAGCAGGAGGAATGGAGAACCATGCAGGAGCATACGCGAATCGGACACGCAATTTTATCCAACAGCCAGTCACGCTACATACAAACCGGTTCAATTATTGCTCTCAATCACCACGAACGTTTCGATGGCAGCGGTTACCCGAACGGTCTATCCGGTAAAGACATACCACTGGTGGCGCGCATAGTGGCTGTCGCCGATGTTTACGATGCACTGGCTTCCCCGAGGCCATACAAGCGCGCCTGGTCGACCGCGGATGCCCAGGACTACCTGCACAAACACGCGGGCAGTCAGTTCGATCCGATTTGCATCGATGCATTCTTCGAACGCATGGATAACATAGCTAACATCAATAAAGTTTTCGGTGACAGCGAATAATTGCCTTCTGATGCTCAACATGCGATCCGATAAATCTAACCCAGGCCTTATGGGCCGTTTAAACAAAAGGCTGAAGGGAACAGGCGATTCTGAACCTGAACAGGCCAAGGTAAGGATTGTAATTGCCCTGCTGCTGGTTAGCTATATCTGTGTTCCCTGGGGTGCAGATGAGCAGTTCAGGGAAGTTATTACTTCGCTGGGAAGCAAGATACTGCTTACCTGGACGGTCCTGGGCTGGGCTTTATTTCTCGCAATTGTCGTCAATCCCGTGCAATCCACAATGCGGCGCGTCTGTGGTGCAATCCTTGATATGGGGTCACTATCCGTACTGTTCTTCTTTGCGGGTGAAGAAGTTGTCCCAGTGTTTCTGCTCTACCTGTGGGTAATACTGGGAAATGGCTTTCGCTTTGGTTTAACCAACCTCTACGTTTCGCAGGCGATCGCAATCGCAGGATTTACGGTAGTCGTAGTATGGGGAGAATACTGGCAAATGCACCGCAGCTTTGGCATCAGCCTTTTGCTGATGCTGTGCCTGTTGCCGCTATACGCGGCATTCCTGATCAAGAAATTACAGGCCGCCATCGCCCTGACCAAACAGGCAAGCGAAGCCAAGAGTCAGTTTCTTGCCAACATGTCCCATGAACTCAGAACACCGTTGAACGGTGTCATTGGTATGGGTGATTTGTTGCGCGAGACAAACCTGAGTTACGAGCAGAGAGAACTGGTACGCACCATGCACAACTCGGCTAACACGCTGCTGGAACTGATAGAGAATGTACTGGATATCGCCAAGATCGAAGCCGGTAAAACCCTGGTTGATTCAAGGAACTTCGATTTACACGACCTGGTGAATTCCGTTATCTACATGCTGACTCCCCAGGGTTCAAAGAAAGGTCTGACGGTATCTTGCAGGTTTGACCCGGAGACTCCTTTCGCGCTCAAGGGAGATCAGCAACATCTTCGTCAGGTGCTGATAAACCTGGTCAACAACGCCATCAAGTTTACCGAAAAAGGATCCGTGGCATTGTCAGTCGGGCTCGCCGATGGAACTGATAGCAATCCCAGAATCAGATTTGAAATCACCGACACAGGCATCGGCATAGCCGAAGAATCCATCGACAAAATATTCGACAACTTTACCCAGGCTGACGCCAGCACAAGTCGTTCATATGGGGGCACCGGACTAGGCACCACCATTTCAAAGGATCTGGTCGAACTGATGGATGGCGAAATCGGTATTTCAAGTGAAGTTGGCAAAGGATCTACCTTCTGGTTTGAAATACCTTTCATCGCCAGCGTGAATCCTGAAACCAGTATTTCGGAGAATCACGTACTGTTGCTGGCCAGTGATGAAACCGCCGATATCATCAGGCCATCATTGAAGAACTGGCGGATTAATTTTGACTGGGTCAAGACGTCGACGCGAGCCCTGTCACAAATGATCCAGGCCAAAGAAGAAGATAAACGATTTGATACCATCATCGTTGATCAATCATGCCTGTCGGATATCAACGCAGCTCAATTTGCCCAACTGGTTAGCTCCGAAGGTCTGCTCGACGATACTTCGATGGTCTTGATCAATTCTTCCGAAACCATGATCGAGGCCAATAAGTCAGATCTCTACTACATATCGACTATCTCAAACCCCGAAGAAAAAAGACTCCTGTTCAACGCATTACATGCGGCACAAAGCGTCAGCTTTAGTGACAGCAAAATCGTCACTATTGCTGAACACTATGCAAGACAGGCCGGCGTTTCTGGTCTGGAAATTCTGGTTGCGGAAGATAACATGGTAAGTCAGCAGGTTATTGAAGGAATACTCAGCAAAGCGGGGCATTCGGTTCGCATTGCCAGCCGCGGCGATATTGCCCTCGATTTTCTGAGCGAGGACCTCGATGACATCGATATGTTGATTCTGGATATGAACATGCCTGAAATAACCGGTATTGAGGTCGTTAAATCGCTTCGGTTTATGGATACCACGGGCAGGATGCCCGTTATCATGTTGACCGCGGATGCTACTCCCGAGGCAAAGGAAGCTTCACTAAAAGCAGGTGCCAATCGATTCCTGACCAAACCCATCGATGCGCGTGATCTGCTTGGATGTATTGCCTCGTTGTCTAAGAATATTCGTAAGGAAAAAGTCACCAGGCCGGCCGCCAAAAGCGACACAAAAAGATCGTTACACAGCAACTTTTGTAGCTCTGAGTGGTATGACAATATGGTGCTGCACGAACTGGATATGCTGGGCGATAATCCAGACTTTATTCTGACCCTGTTCACACATTTTAAAAATGAAGGGGCTCAGCATGTTTTGGATATCAAGCAAGCAATGTACGACGACTATCTCGAGTATCGCGAGCACCTGCACGCTTTGAAGGGTTCTGCCACCGAACTGGGCGCCAACAAACTTGTAGCAACCTGTGTAGAAGCCGAAGCGTTAAAGCCCTACGACATGGATAGCGAAACAATCAAACAGATGTGCTTACGCGTAGAAGAAGACTTTCGAAGTACCGTCGAAGCATTTAATATTGCCACGACGATCAACAATGAGCCATATCCGACCAGAAACACCGAGCTTTAAATCAGTGAGCGATGCGGGCTAACTGTACTCACGAGAACTCTGTCGACGCACGAGTCGCTCCATCATGCGTAAATCTTTCTCCGATAGCTTCATTGCCGCATCGGCCCAAACCTCACCTATATCAATCAGTTCCTGGTAGCTCACCTGGTTACAGATGTCTTTTACCTGGCGCATAGCACGATACGAGTTCATATTCTTTTGTGCTGATTTGATATACCGATAGATTGCCAACTCGCCATCTCCTTCCTCAGCCAGAATATCTACGACACCCATGTCGTATAGTTGCTCCGCGGTATACAGGCATCCACTCAAAATCATTTTCTCGGCAGCGGCGACTCCAATTTTTCTGGATAACACCGAAAAGGCACCCATGCCAGGAAAGAGATTGAACATTACTTCCGGCAAACCGATTTTGGACCCTCTTTCAGCTACCACTATGTTTGAAGAAATTGCCGATTCAAAACCACCACCCAGGGCCTCTCCCTGGATCAGTGAAATGGTCGTCAGATTTTCACCCAGATGAGTCATGTTTTGATAAACAAGATCGATACTCAGGCGGGTATACTCCATCATTGAGTGCCTGTCTTTGCTGCGAATATTGTGACTGAACAAATTCAAATCGCCCCCCAGGCTGAACACCCCTTCAACGACTGAACCCAGAACGATGTAGTCATATTTTTCACCATTGGTATCAGCCATTTCCTTTTTTACTGCCTGGTAAAAATTGTCAATGTCGCTTAACAATCGTTTCGTATATGAAGGCCGAGGCGCACCTTTCATCATATACCAACCGATCTTATTCTTGCTGTCGTAATGGGTTTTTAGTTGGGATTCGTCCGTATAGGACTGTTGCTCAGCCGTAACTTCGCTGAAATACGCCACGTTACTCATATAGTTTCTCTCTCCAGTATGAATGTCTTCACCGAATATTGCATGCGGCTATCGCTTTGGTCGGGTATTTTGAAATACAAAATTGCTTGTATTTCAATTATTTATCCACTGTTGTTAATAGTGGCTTGTAACCAATAATTTACCGATTCGGAAAATGATTGCAAGCAAACTGTGACCAAGTTCACAAAACAGGTTATAGAATTAGCATTAACTACCTATCTTAAGTATTTGTAAAACTTGTTTTTTATTGATTTAGTGTTACTAGAAAATAATTTTGGTGCGTGAGTGAAAAGACGGTCAAACCACCTTAAATATACAACCGAAGTATTTGATTAAGCACGAAAACCGTGTCGGGTTTCTGACGATTTAGTGTCAATAAATTAACTATTATTTAATCAATCAGTTTCGTCGATCCAGGCCATTTGAATGGCTTCCAGTATTTTCTCATTGGAATGACTGGGGTCGGCATCAAAGTCGTCGAGTGCACAAATCCAGGCATGCAGGTCGGTGAAGCGAACGTATTGCGGATCGACATCGGGATGCGTCTCCGCCAACTCGATTGCGATTTCAAGCGTATCCGTCCATATCAGGCTCATTGTCTGCTCCCGGTCTCTCAGTGATTTTCGGAAACCATATTGATGGTGTACTTCGGTATCTCGATGGTAAGTGGTTCATCGCCAACGATGGCCTGGCAACTCAACCTTGAATCCATGTCCAGCCCCCAGGCCTTGTCGAGATAATCGTCCTCGTCTTCGCTCGATTCTTCCAGCGTATCGAAACCTTCGCGCACATACACATGACAGGTGGTGCAGGCGCAGGATTTCTCGCAGGCATGCTCAATCTCGATGCCATTTTTGAGCATCGCATCGCACAGGCTGATTCCCGGTTCGGCATCAATCTCGGCACCCTGCGGACAGATTTCATCGTGGGGCAAAATAATTAGCCTCGTCATTAAACATCAACCTCGTCAATTTGTTTACCGGCCAGCGCCTGCTTAACGCTGTTGTCCATACGCCTGGCGACGTAAAACTCACTCGCTTCTTCCAGGGCCCTGACCAATCGCCTGAGTTTTTCCGTGTCAGCGGTTTCCAGGGCCGACTCGAGGCTGTGCCGATGCTTTTCGATGCTTGCACTTTCGTCAACAGTCAATAATGCTTCGCCATCCTGTTTCATTGCGGCATCGATCGCCTCGATAACCCTGCGCGCCTCGACCTGTTGTTCCTTGTGCATGCGCAACTCGATATCTTCACGCGCGTGATCCATCGAGGCGCGTAACATCGATTCGATCTCGGAATCGGTCAGGCCGTAAGAGGGTTTGACCACGATTTCCGCCGCTACTCCGCTGGTGATTTCTTCGGCGCTAACCGACATGAGTCCATCCGCGTCCACCTGGTAGGTAACGCGTATACGTGCAGCGCCTGCGGTCATTGGCGGAAACCCGCGCAATTCGAATCGCGCCAGCGAGCGGCAATCGGAAACGAGTTCGCGCTCGCCCTGAACCACGTGGACAGACATTGCCGTCTGGCCGTCCTTGAAGGTCGTGAACTCCTGCGCGCGCGCCACCGGAATAGCCGTGTTGCGCGTGATTATTTTTTCGCTCAATCCACCCATGGTCTCTATGCCCAGCGACAGGGGCAGCACGTCGAGTAACAGCATATCGCTGTCGGGTTTGTTGCCGGCAAGAATATCGGCCTGGATGGCGGCGCCAAGAGCGACCACCTTGTCGGGATCGAGGTCGCACATGGGTTTACGTTCAAAATACTCGGCCACCATGGACTGCACCAGGGGCACGCGTGTCGAACCGCCAACCATGACGACTTCATCGATTTCGGACTTGCTGACAGCGGCGTCTCGCAACGCGCGCCGGCAGGCCGTCAGGGTTTTTGCGACCAGGCCATGGATCAATTCATTGAAGCGTTCACGAGTGATGGTTGCGCTCCACTGATGCTTCCGGTCATCGATCGTGATCTGCGTCGATTCGGCGCAGGTCAAATTTTCCTTGGCGGCGCGCGCGGCCAGTAAAATACGCCGCGCCAGGCCCGCATCGACATCGCTAAAACCCGCCTCGGCAATTATCCATTCACCGAGCGCATGATCCATATCATCGCCACCCAGCGACGAATCGCCGCCCGTGGCCAGCACTTCAAATACGCCCCTGTTAAGGCGCAGCAGCGATATATCGAAGGTGCCCCCGCCGAGATCAAAAACCGCGATCAACCCATCGGCATTCTGATCAAGACCATAGGCGACCGCCGCCGCGGTCGGCTCATTGAGCAGGCGAAACAGGTTTAAGCCGGCAAGCGTCGCGGCATCCCGCGTCGCCTGTCGCTGCGCATCATCGAAGTAAGCGGGTACGGTGATGACAACCCCATCCAGTTCGGAATTGATACTTTGACGGGCGCGTTGCACCAGTACCTTGAGAATTTCGGCGGATATCTCGACCGCACTGAAATCGCCGCCACGCGTATGGATTCTGGGAACGCTGCTGTCGGCCCGGGTCACGAATTCGTAAGGCCTGACATCGTCGAGCCGGGACACATCTTCCTGTCCGCGCCCCATCAGGCGCTTGATCGAAGCGATGCTGTTCATCGGATCGCTGTTTTGCAGGGCCTCCGCCTGGTGACCAACCAGTCTGCCGGAACTTGCGAAATGAACCACCGATGGCAGCAGGCTACGGCCCTCTTCATCCGGCAGACATACCGCTTCACCGCTACGTACGGTGGCCACCAGTGAATTGGTGGTGCCGAGATCGATCCCCGCTGAAGATCGATGCTGGTGAGGAGTGGCGGACTGCCCCGGCTCTGAAATCTGTAACAGGGCCATCAACAATCCTCCAGTTCAAACTGGATTTCGGCAAGCTGATGCTGAATGCGTTGAATAAATTGCATTTTTTGGCTGGCGCCGATTGCCGCATCGAGGTCGGAGGCTGAAAATCTGGCGACGAATTCACTTGCCAGTTCGGCTTCCCGTTGCCGCAACCTGGCTTCGATTTGCTCACTATTGGCGAGACCGTCCGGGTCCTGCCGACAGGCTTCGAGCGCTTCTCTCAATTCGATCTGTTCCATTAAAAAGCGGGTATCCGAAGTGGTTGTGGAATCATCGGGAAAATCGGCGCCGTTGATTTCCAGCAGATAACGCGAGCGCTTGACCGGATCCCGCAGGGTTTCGTAGGCCTGGTTGATCCACGATGCAACCTGTACCGACAGGCGCTTGTCACGATCGCTCTCGTTGACGTGGCGGTCGGGGTGATAACTCGCCTGCAATCGCCGCTGTTCGACCCGCAACTGGTCCAGGTCTATTGCGAAAACCGGTTTGAGGCCAAATAGCTCGAAATAGGTCTGGCTGAGATCGGGGAACTGCATTGAACTGGTCGATCGGCCTATACGGTGAAGCTCTCGCCACAGCCGCAGGCATCCCTGGCGTTGGGGTTTTTAAACTGAAAACCCTCGTTGAGGCCGACCCTGGCGAAATCGACTTCGGTGCCATCCAGAAACACCAGGCTTTTCGCGTCCACAACTACCTTGACACCCTTGGTTTCGAATACTTCGTCGCCTTCCTGGAGCTCATCGACGAACTCTATGACATAGGCCAGACCCGAGCAGCCTGTGGTTTTCACCCCTAGGCGCAGACCGATGCCCTTGCCACGATTTTGCAGGAAATGTTGCACGCGTGATGCCGCTTTATCGCTTAGATGAATTGCCATTAACTGTCTCTCTATACCGCTGCCTGTCGGATAACGGCAGGTAGTCGGCCTACCAGGTCCTGAAGTTTTGCACACAGGGCCTCGACATCCTGCAGATTGTTATCCATACCGAAACTAGCCCTTATTGCATTTAACGCCAGACTGTCTTCAACCCCCATGGCCTTGAGAACGTGACTGGGTTCGGTGACCATGCTATGGCAGGCCGACCCGCTGGACAGCGCAAACCCTGCCCGGTCCATTTCCATCAAAAGGGTTTCGCCGTGATAGTAAGGCAGGGCGAAGCAGGTAGTATTGGGCAGGCGCGGCGCCGACTGGCCAAATACAAGGCACCCCGGAATGCCTGCCAGGCGGGCTTCGAAGGCATCTCGCAGCTGCATCAAGTAATGCTGCTTGTGCTCCATTTCAAGGCTTGCGATCTCGGCAGCCTTACCCAGTCCGACGATACCGGTAACATTTTCGGTACCACCACGCCGCCTGTGTTCCTGCTCGCCGCCGGTGATGAGCGGGCTCCCGGGCTTACGCTTGACCACCAGTGCGCCAACACCCTGGGGGCCGCGCAGTTTGTGCGCTGATAAACTGATTGCGTCGATCTCATGTTGCGTCACATCGACCGGTAACTTGCCGACAGCCTGGATGGCGTCGCTGTGCAACAGGCAGTTTTCGCGATCGACCATTGCCGCCAGCGCCTGCAACGGCTGAATTACCCCGGTTTCATTATTGGCATACATCACCGACAACAGCTGGGGGTTGGCATCGGCAAGAATCGATTCCGCCGCGCTGAGGTCGATCCGGCCCTGGTGATCGGGTTGCAGCAAGATAACCTTCCGCCCGGCCGCCTGTAACTGTCGCAACGGCTGCAAAATGCTGGGATGCTCGATTGCGCTACTGACGATCGGCCTGTCGTCGCTAGCATCGAGGTAACCTTTTAACAGCAGGTTGTTGGCCTCGGTTCCACCCGAGGTAAATACGACATCATCGCTGCCGCAATGCAACAGCTCGGCAACCTGGGCTCGCGCCGTCTCCACCGCGGAGCGCGCCATGCGCCCGTAACTGTGCAGACTCGACGGATTTGCCGGCGGATTCCGCAGAAACGGCAGAATTGCCTCCGCCACTTCCGGATGCATCGGCGAGGTTGCATTATGATCGAGGTACACCGGCATTTCGCTTACCGTAAATCCGCCTGGTCCTGGCGCAAATCGTGGGCCCGGGACAGTTCCCGAACCTCGTCGCTATTTATCATATCCGTCAGCGATATGGTCGTCAGGAAATTTTCGATTTCGGCGCTCAACTCTTCCCACAATTGTTCGGTCAGGCAAGGTTCGTAAGCACTCGACGCATTGTTGAGATCCTTGTCGGCAACCTGCATCTCTTCGTCGACCGCGTTAATGACATCGGCAATACAGACCTGATCGGGCGAGGCGCCCAGACTATAACCGCCCCCGGGGCCGCGCGTACTCACGACCAGCTTGTTGCGCCGCATCTTGGCAAACAACTGCTCCAGGTAGGATAGTGAAATCCCCTGGCGCACCGATATGCCGGCAAGCGACACGGGGCCCTTTTCGGAGTGCATGACGAGGTCGAGCAGAGAGGTCACTGCGTAACGGCTTTTGGTGGTTAATCGCATTGTGCAAGTAAGGTTGCGTAAAACTGCGCCAGTATACAATCCTGACTAAAATGGTCAACTATTATCCTGAAATCCTCAGTTGAATCGTAGCGAGGGCGTCTAATGTGCTGAATCTCATGCATTTTTTCATTATTTTAGGCGATCGCGTAGTTACTCTACGGGTGAGCTTAAAATAACGAAAAAATGCATGAGATTCAGTGCAGTAGACGACCGCAGTAGATTCAACTGAGGATTTCAGGATTATCAAGGGGTAGTTCGACAATTACACGGGTGCCCTTACCGGGCTCGCTGTCGATGCGTAACTCACCGCCATGTGCTTCGATTATCAACCGGCACAGGTATAAACCCAGCCCGTATCCGCCCGTGCCGCGTTGTCTGGCGCTGTCGGGCCGATAGAAAGCCTCTGTCAACCGGGGAAGTTCGTCGGCGGCAATACCTACCCCCTGGTCGGACACTTCCAGCAAAAACGCGTGATCTGCGACGCGCAGGGTAATTTCAATTTCCCCTCGATCCTCTCCCGAGTAGTGACAGGCATTGTCGAGCAGGTTCTTCAACAGCAGCTTGAATCGCAGTTCGTCGACACCGGCCTCAACCTCCGACAGCCTGCTGCGGATGCGCTCTCGGCAGGGGTGAACGGCAACGACTTCCTCGATCAACTTCGACATCTGGCATGATCTGAGCGACAGCGGGGCATGACCGCTAGCCAGCTTTTCCGATTCCAGTATGGCCGCCAGCAGGTTCTCCATTTCGCAACAGTCGTCGATCAACTTCCGGCGAACTTCACTTTCTTCGAGCAACTCGAGATTGACACGCATGCGCGTGAGCGGGGAGCGCAACTCGTGACTGATTGCCAGTAACAGGCCGGACTTGCCTTCGAGCATGTATTTTATCTGCTGCGACATATGCTTGACCCCCGCCGCCAGCCTACCCAGCTCACCGCTGGCGTCGATGTCGACGGTCTGCTCCAGATCGCCCTCGCCAATGCGCCTGACCTGTTCGGAAATCGCTGTAAGCGGACGCAGCAGGCGCCGGATCAGCAGGTAGAGAACCAGCAATAGCGCACCGAGAAATACGAACAGCAACCAGTGGCGACGCTCGGAACCGCGGCGAATACTGTCATCGACCTGGAATAGATAGCGAATATCCTGTCGCTGAATCAGCATTAACTCCTTTCGCCGATGATGGCTGAAAAATACATGTTCATAGGGATGAGGCGCCGCTTCGAAATGGTAGCTGGATATCGGCCTCAAGGCAGGATTCGAGGACCAGTTCATACCCTGACCTTCGATCCTGATTTCGAAAGGCAGTTCGTCGGCGAGGCGCTGCGCCACCACCAGGTCCGGCGGTTCTCCGATATCGTTGAGCAGGTATTCGACGTAGCGCTCGACATTGGGCAGAACCTGATTTTGCACATGCGGACGCAAACGCTGTACGAAACTGACCGCGAGCACGATCGCAAGCGCCAGCATCGAAATCAGGAAATAAAACAACAGCCTGAATACCAGGCTTTGCCACTTGCTTCGCAGGTAACCCAGCACTATTGCTCCACCAACTGGTATCCAAGCCCGCGCACGGTGCGGATCAGCCCGGGGCGCTGCAGTTTTTGCCTGAGGCGACTCACCAGCACATCGATGGCGCGACTGTAGATATCGGCATCGATTCCACGCAGTTCGTGCATGATATCGTCACGCGACAAAACTCGGTCGCGGTTTTTCACCAGCAGGCTCAGCAAGGCGAGTTCGGTTGCGGTAACCGGAACGGCCTGATCATTACGCAGCAATTGCTTCCTCTCCAGATCGAGGTGCAAATCACCCCAGTGGTACACCGTGTTCGCATTAGTGGGGTTTTTCCGGCGCAGGACATTCTCGATGCGAGCGACCAGTTCACGCGGTTCGAAAGGTTTGGGTAGATAGTCGTCGGCGCCCAGCTCGAGGCCGACGACCCGATCCATCACTTCGCCGCGAGCGGTCAGCATGATGATCGGGATGTCGCTGAATTGACGGATGCGTTTACAGGTTTCGAATCCATCGATTTGCGGCAGCATGACATCCAGTATAACCAGGTCACAGGCTTCGCGCTTTATGCGCTCGATCGCGTCAAGCGGGTTGGTCTCGTTGTCGAGCGACAGGTCGAACCTGGAAAAGTACAGCTGCAGCGGCTCGGCCAGCTTTTCGTCATCGTCCACCAGCAGTAATTTTCGCATTGTCTATCCCGTTATCCGTGTCGGGACTATTGTACAGCGCGGCTCCCGGTTGAGAAGCCGCGCCGTCGCTAATAGCGGATTCAGTGGTCGTGTCCGTGACCATGCCCGTGACGATGATGCCGTTGCATGAACTCCTGTAACTCCTGTTTCTGATCGGCGTTCAGTGAATCGAGAAAGACAGCCAGCGAGCCGATCACTATCGGCGCTTTCTCATTGATCAGTTGCGTCTTCAGCTGTATCAGTTCGAGCACCTGCGCCTGGTTGAAGCTCGGCTCTTCCAGCAGCCGTGAAATCTCGCTGACGTGATCCTCCCGCGAAGCCTTGACTTCATGCATGATGTCCACGACCAGGCTGGCCAACTCGTTAAACTTCTGTTGCTGCTCGCTGTCGAGATCCAGTTTCCTGGTGACCCGGTCGCTGACGAACTCGGCCTTTTCGGCGGGCGTCATGCCCCAGTCGCCGTGCTTGCTGTAGGCGTAGACCACACCGGAGCTGCCGGCGACGAGTAAAACGGCGGTGATGATGCGGGTAGAAAGTTTCATGGATTGTCTCCGTAGTTGATTGATTACGGATACGGATACTACGGCGCCGGACACGACGAAGCTTTTCACCAACGTAACGAATTGTAACGGTTTGTAACATTCATCCGCGCCGTTTTTCAATCGCCGTAAGCATGCCGCGTAAAATGTTGATCTCGTTGCGGGTCATTTCACTACGCAGGTAGAGGCGCCGCAGGCGTTGCATGATCAGGCCCGGCTGGCGCGGATTGAGAAAACCGGTCAGCTCGAGGGACTTCTGCAAATGCTCGAAGTATCCTTCGATTTCGCCGCTCGAGGCCGGCAGGTCCTGCTCATCCGTTTCACGCGGCGCGGCTTCAGTGAGCGTGGACTGGCAGCGATAAATCTCGTAACAGAGCACCTGGATCGCCGACGCCAGGTTGAGCGAACTGAAGTCCGGGTTGGTTGGTATGCACACCATCTGGTTGCAAAGCTGTAATTCCTCGTTGTTCAAGCCCGAATGTTCGCGCCCGAACACCAGCGCGGCGTGGCTCGAATCGTCCATGGCGAAGAGTTTCTCGACCAGCTCGCCGGGGTCGAGTTCGGGCCAGGCTAGCGAGCGCCGGCGGGCGCTGGTGGCGATAACCAGGTTGCAATCCGCGATCGCCTGGCGCAGATCGGCGCAGGTTTCGCGGTTATCGAGAATGACGTTGGCGCCGGAAGCCCGGGCATAGGCAATTTCACCGATCGGGCATTGTGGATCGACCAGGGTCAACTGGCCGATGGACATGTTGTGCATCGCCCGCGCCGCTGCGCCGATGTTGCCCGGATGCGTGGTGCCTACCATGACAATCCTGATATTCTGCAATTTCATCTGTCGGCGCCCCTGTCGATTTCGCCATGCGCTGTATTTATGATTTAATCCCTTCTGGTCTATTTCCAGGTCGTTTGCTAGACTGCGCGCCTTTTCCAGCACGCCGAACACCATGCAACCAATGCTTAACATCGCGATTCGAGCGGCCCATCACGCGGGCGATTTCATCGTTCGCAAAATCAATAAACTACCCGACTTGAAGGTTGAAGTAAAAGCGCGCAACGACTACGTCAGCGAAGTCGACCGGCAGGCAGAGGCCCTGATTATCGAAGACCTGCTCAAATCCTTTCCGGGGCACGGCATTCTCGCCGAAGAATCGGGTGTTATCGAAGGCGAGGAAGCGTACCGCTGGATCATCGATCCGCTCGATGGCACCACCAACTACCTGCACGGATTCCCCCACTATGCCGTGTCGATCGCCTGCGAACACCAGGGACGCCTGACCCATGGCGTCATTTACGACCCGTTCAAGCAGGAGTTATTTGCCGCCAGCCGTGGCGATGGCGCAACCCTGAATAATCGGCGCATTCGCGTGGGCAACCTTAAAACCGCGCAGGGCGCATTGCTCGCTACCGGCTTCCCGTTCAAAAACCCCGATCAGCTGGATGATTTTCTGAAACTGTTCAGGGCTTTTTTCAGCAAGGCCAGCGATATCAGACGTGCCGGGTCGGCCGCGCTCGACCTCGCCTACGTGGCGGCAGGCCGACTCGACGGCTACTGGGAATCCGGGCTCAACGCCTGGGATATCGGCGCCGGCGCACTCATCGTACGCGAGGCCGGCGGCCTCGTAACCGACTTCAGCGGCGATGCGGAGTTTCTCGAAAATGGCGAGGTGGTTGCGGCAAATCCGAAACTGATCGGCGACCTGCTACGCACTCTCGAGTCAAGCCGCTAACCCTGATCGCCCAATCCTGATCAACAATTCCTGATCAACAATTCCTTCGATCATCAGTGGCTGATGGTCAGCGATAATTTCTCAACTGCCCTACCAGCACCCCGTGAATGCTGACGCGTTCGGCGGGATAAATCATGGGTTCCATGTCCCGGTTTTCCGGAATCAACGCAATCTGATCCTCGCTTTTGCGTTTAAAGCGCTTCAAGGTTGCCTCCGATTTATCAATCATCGCGACCACGATATCGCCATCACGGGCCACGGGCTGCTTCTTGATGATGACATAGTCCTCGTCGAGAATACCGGCGTCGATCATCGAATCACCGGTAACGCGCAGGGCGAACAATTCCGGCCCCATAAACATTTCGGCCAGGTTCAATTCCTGTTGATCTTCGATTGCTTCAAGCGGTAAACCGGCCGCGATCCTGCCGGCAAGCGGGATCGTCGGCGGACTGACCAACGGCAGATCGACCAGGCTCATGCCGCGCGAATTCCCCTTGACCCGGTCGATGTACCCCTTGTCTTCCAGCGACTGAACGTAACGATGGATCGTACCCTGCGAATTCACCCCGATAGCAAGCCCGATTTCCCTGAACTTGGGAGCACAGCCATGCTGTGCCAGGTAATTACGAATAAACTGCAGCGTTTTCTGTTCCTGTGAAGTCAACATCTCGGTAGCTCTTCTCATTTTATTCTCAGCGAGTTTAGAGAAAAAAACGAGAACTTGCAACCGGGTACGGAAGCGATACGAAAACGCCGGCATGGTCCCTGCAAAAAAAGCCCCGCACAGGCGGGGGTATAGTGACAGGTTTCAGACTTCCCATTTTCTGACCACAGCTACCATTGAAGCAAAACATGACCGCTGCCCCTCGGGTGGCGGTTGTTGTTTTCCAGGGAACAAAATTGCTCACTGCAGGCCGCGACTGACCGTAATAGTGCGGCATCTAGATGTGAGCCGACTGCTCAAACCGGACCTTCAAGACACTATAAGGGGCGGCTGTTAAGTGCCCAGGCTGTGTGAAAACTCCTTATGAAGGTATAATCATACTTTCCAGCTGATGGGCTATCCAATGAACGGTTTCATTGAAGGCGCAAGCCGAGCACAGGCCACATTATTCCCCGATCGTCTGGATGATTACCTAACCGAAGAAAACGAAATTCGAGTCATCGATTACTTTATCGATAGCCTTGATCTTTCAAATTTGGGTTTCAAGACAGTGCCCGCTGATTCCGGTCGCCCGGCTTATCACCCGTCCACTATGCTCAAGTTATTCGTTTACGGATACTTAAATCGTATCCAGTCATCGCGTCGACTGGAACGGGAAGCAGGCCGTAATGTTGAACTGATGTGGCTACTGGGCCGCCTGGCGCCTGACTTTAAAACGATTGCTGATTTCCGGAAGGACAATGGTAAGGGCATCAAGAATACCTGCCGGGCATTCATTGGTCTTTGCCGTCAAATGAACATGTTTACAGAAGTGATTGTCGCGATTGATGGCAGTAAGTTTAAGGCGGTCAATAGCAAGGACAATAACTACACCCCGAAGAAACTGCAGTTTCATATCGCCCGGGTTGAAAAGCATATTGATAAATATCTGAAGCAACTGGATGACTCAGACAAGGAGGATGGTAAACATATTGATGGAACACCCATTAAAGAGAAACTTGCCTGGCTCGAGAAGCGGCTTTCAGAGTTGAAGATTCTGCAAGTGCGCGTTAATGAACACCCGGAAAAGCAGCTTTCCACGGTAGATCCGGATTCTCGGCTGATGAAAACACAAGGGATGACCAGGTCAGTCTGTTACAACGTACAAACTGCGGTTGATAGCGAACACCATTTGATTGTCGCCCATGAGGTTACCAATAAACCCGATCGAGGACAGCTATGCGAAACGGGGAAACAAGCACAAGCTGCACTCGCTCAAAAGACGATCACAGTGATTGCCGATAAAGGTTACTACAGTGGTCCGGACATCAAAGATACCCAGGATGCTGGAATGACTGCGCTAGTACCCAAGGGCGATACCTCGGGCAGTGAGAAGAAAGGGATATTTAATCGATCCCTGTTTAAATACGATGCAGAAAAAGATGTCTATATCTGCCCGGCCAGTCAAGAGCTGCTCTATCGATTTACCAGCGACGAGAAGGGGTTAACGGTGAAACGATACTGGGTAGATGCACCAACCTGCCGGGCATGTGAGTTGAAGTCACAATGTTCGAACAGTAAACAATCCCGCAGAATAACGCGTTGGGAGCATCAGGATGAAATTGATCACCTGGAAGACTTAATGGCATCCATGCCAGATAGTATGCTCATCAGAAAGCAAACGGTTGAGCATCCTTTTGGAACGATAAAGAGCTGGATGGGCGCGACTCATTTTCTGACGAGGCAATTGAAAAATGTCGGTACAGAAATGAACCTGCATGTCCTGGCCTATAACCTGAGGCGAATGATGTCGATCCATGGGCAGGATAAATTGATCGCCGCGATAACGGCATAGGGCTCATAGCCTTATCTTCATAAAATACGCTGAATATGCACGAATCTATGGCTATTTAACCAATGCAGATTTTTTGCCCAATAAAACCCAAAGAAAATGAAAACCGCTTAGAGTTGATCGCTTGAAGCCGGAAGATGCCCCACAGAAGAACAAGCATCAATATCGGAGTTTTCACACAGCCTGTGCCCGAACCGGCCATACCGGGTCATTG
This sequence comes from Gammaproteobacteria bacterium, assembly GCA_024232855.1. Taxonomy (GTDB): domain Bacteria; phylum Pseudomonadota; class Gammaproteobacteria. The sequence continues at coordinate 111 of JAAEPH010000258.1, read as the reverse complement.
CGAGCGCAGCGAAGCAATCTCATGAAGTTTGGCATATCGTTTGGAGATTGCCGCGTCGCTGCGCGACTCGCAATGACGGGAAGGTGCCGATTGCAGCATCCAATCGAATTT
>JAAEPH010000257.1 GCA_024232855.1 Gammaproteobacteria bacterium | reverse complement strand
CTGGGGGAATTGTTCGCCAACCTGGAGCGATCCGGATTCCTGATGCTGAACGCGACCCCGGTATTGCATCCACAGCGAAAGCCGGCCCTGGAAGCCCGATACTGGTCGCGGTTTCTCGATTGTCTGCTCAACCGGATCGCTCAGAATGCCTCGCGGCGCATCACCCTGGTGTTATGGGGCCAGATCGCAAAATTGCTGGCCACCCTGCCCGCGAGCGCCGGTTATGATCAAATCATTTGCGAACACCCGTACAATCTTTCCTTTATCGGCAACCCGGACATGCAGCGGCTGTTGTCAACATTGCGCATGCTGCAACAGCCCGGAACCCCCCGCTCAACCGTGTAAGTATCGACCCCGGCTTCACCCATACGCCGCTTCAATGCCCTGGCCTGGTCGGTGCGCCCGGTCGCCACGCCCCTGGAACCACCAGCGCGTTGATCGGCTCTATTGCGCTCTGGAATTTCAACCATTGTCGTCGTGGAGAGAAATGCCTGGCAAGCCGTCATCCAGAGCCACTGACAGTGCCGGCCCAG
>JAAEPH010000256.1 GCA_024232855.1 Gammaproteobacteria bacterium | reverse complement strand
GGCGTTCCGCTGGTCACCTTATTGGTGATAAGCACTTTTTTCATATAGCTAGTGATGCGGCATACCGATGAATCAATCGCTCGCCTAAAGCGCCTACTTTTGGTGTGCAGACTTTCGTGATCCTACTGCGTTTTCTAGGTTAAAGCGTTATAAGAACATATCAGGCGGCGAGCGTCATCTGGATCACGCGAGTTCTGTGCTGTGTTCGATTCCGGGCTTACTCGTAGATGGCTACGGGATCGCCGAGAGAGTCGAGGTCGGGCTCGACGCCAAGACCGGGCGAGTCAGACGCGAACAATTTTCCTTCGCGGGTCTCGGGCCCGGGAATACCGGTTGTTTCGAGGTTGTAGTTATGCAGATCGGTCGTGTTGTACAGAAGCTCCGGGGGCGTCGACGCCGCGAAATGCGCGAGTGCCGCGGTTGTTATTTCGCCGCCCCAGGCATATTTCCCGCCGACATAGGTCAGGTCTTTACGATATATTTCAATCCGCGTAATTTTCATGATCTTCCTGTTTATAACGGGTTATGCGCGCCACTGTAAAGTGTTGTATACACGTTCCAGGGCAGGTCTTTCAACAGGTGGGAGTTTTTCGAAGAATCAAATCCCGGTTCTTATAGTAAGACAAAGCCTGATCGTTCGACGGAGTAGCCTCGAGTTGCAGGCTGATCCGTGGGCGGGCGGCCTTCAACCTCGCCCGGATGCCATTTGCCGAACAGGGCCATTGCGTAACCCGAGCATGATAGTAGTTCGGCTAACGCGCTGATCGACCAGGCAAAGAGTGAAGACCCGGCACGACAAAGATGCTATGCTGCCGCCCGCGGTAATCAGCAGCGCTGCTCGGTTGCGGGTAAATTTGCCTTGTAAAGCCGCGATTAATTCAAAAAGACAGTTAACAGAACCATGATACGGATGCATTAACGACTTACGAAAGTTCCTGACTACCGGAATGCTCGTCATGCGCGGGGTTCGCCCGTGATCGTTCGATAGCCATGAACGTTTCACCTGCGAATGCTCGTGACCCAGTCGCTCGCCCTGTTTCAAAACTGACTATGGACTCTGTTAACCCATGTTTGCCTATTTCGAAAATCTTTTAAGACCATTCCCGCCGGAACTGCCCTCGCGTCCGCCCGCGACCCTGTTCGCGTTTTGCTGGCATTACACCCGGGGTGTATGGCCCTGGATATTCCTGACCTCTTTTCTGGTCACCGTACTGGCAATCCTCGAAGTGATGTTGTTTGGTTTTCTCGGCAACATCATTGACTGGTTGACAGCGGTAGATAAGGCGCATTTTCTTGAACAGGAAGGGGACACCCTGGTAATGATCGCATTGATGGTGCTGGTGGCGATGCCATTACTCGGCCTCTTGCTGTCATTTGTCAGTCACCAGACCGTCATGGGCAACTATCCGATGCGAATTCGCTGGCTGGCGCATCGTTACCTGCTGCGCCAGAGCTTTGGATTTTACCAGGATGAATTTGCCGGCCGGGTAGCTACCAAGGTGATGCAAACCGCGCTTGGCGTGCGCGAAGCGGTGATGAAACTGACCGATGTACTGGTCTACATATGCGTGTATTTTATTGGTGGTCTCGCATTGGTGGCGAGTTTTGACATCTGGATGGTGGTGCCATTTGTCGTGTGGGTGGTGCTGTACATTTTGATGCTGTCAGTTTTATTGCCCCGACTGCATCTCGCCGCCGAGATCCAGGCCGACGCGCGCTCCACCATGACTGGACGCGTGGTCGATAGTTACACCAACATAATGACGGTAAAACTTTTTGCCCATGCCGGGCGGGAAGAAAGCTATGCCCGCGAAAGTATGGATGACTTCATGGGCACCGTGCACCGTATGATGCGTCTTTCCACCTGGCTTGAAAGTTCAAATGACTTACTGAATGCGCTGTTACTGTTTTCGGTAGGCTTCGTTTCGATCTGGTCGTGGTTAAACGATGTCGCCAGTGTCGGCGCCATTGCCGTGGCGATCGGCCTTGTGTTGCGCATGTACGGCATGTCGCACTGGATCATGTGGGAAATGTCTACCCTGTTTGAAAATCTCGGAATGGCTCACGATGGCATGAATACGCTTTCCAGGGTACAAACCGTCACCGATATCAAGGATGCCCCTCGGCTGGTGGTTACCCGGGGCGCGATTGAGTTCGAAAACGTTCGCTTTCACTACGGCAGGGAAAGCGGCGCTATAGACAACTTCTCACTGAGCATTCAGCCCGGCGAAAAGGTCGGCATTGTGGGTCGTTCCGGTGCCGGCAAAACGACCCTGATGAATATATTACTGCGCCTGTTCGATCTCGAAAGCGGTCGCATAATCATCGACGGTCAGGATATTTCGCGGGTCGACCAGGAATCCTTACGCGGCCAGGTTGGCGTTGTCACCCAGGACACCTCGTTGTTACACCGCTCGGTACGCGAAAACATTGCCTATGGTCGCCAGGATGCCTGTGATGCCGATATCGTCCGTGCAGCTGAGCGAGCCAATGCACATGACTTTATTCTCGGTCTGAGCGATCAGGAAGGCCGCCATGGATACGAGGCCCAGGTTGGCGAACGTGGCGTGAAATTATCGGGGGGGCAGCGTCAGCGTATCGCCATCGCACGCGTGTTTTTAAAAGACGCGCCTGTTCTGGTGCTCGACGAGGCGACATCGGCGCTCGATTCGGAGGTCGAAGCCGCGATTCAGGAAAACCTGATGCGATTGATGGAAGGTAAAACCGTTATCGCCATCGCGCATAGACTCTCGACCATTTCGGCGATGGACCGGCTAGTGGTTATCGACCAGGGCAGGATCGTGCAGCAGGGGAGCCATGAAACGCTTTCGAATTCCGAAGGTCTCTATTCTGAGCTCTGGAACAGGCAATCGGGCGGGCTTATCGAATGAGACCCCGGTAAATCCAGCGCGATTCATCCCTGTTAATGCCTTTCAGAAGCGAGGAAACGTTGTGTGCTTACTACTCTTTAGACTCATATTGCGTAAACACTTCAGCTCCTGTGAGGCCGATCGTGTTATTTGCGAATTCATTTCAAACGCCGACCCAGAAGCTGAATATTGCTACTGCAATTACAACCAAAATGGTAACTAGAACACCTGGCCTGGAGGTAGAATTGCCGCTCTCGGCTGAACTACCCGTTCCGCCCTGTGGTGGTTGACTTCCTTCATATTCGCTAAGAACTTCCTTTGCGCTCTCATAGTCTTCGTCAGCCACATGAACTTTAGCCAGATCTAGTGGCGACGTCTCTCCGATACCTCCCTGTAAATAGTAGCCGCTAACATGTGCATCAATTTCGTATGAAAGCAGCATGCCCCTGACTATTTCGGCTTCGGTAATATCCCCTGCCCTATAAACGATTTTCATACTACCTGGTCAGTATTCACACGCCACCTGAAGCACGGATCAAGTTTGATGCAAAAATGCTTCAAGGCTTGCGGCGAGCTGCTGCTTGCGCGCGCTGCCGGCGAAACTCGCCTCGATTGCGTTCCGGGTGAAGCGGGCGATTTCGGCGCGGCTCAGCGAATGCGCCGCGGCGAGAGCAAGAAAATTGTCGTTCATGTAACCGCCGAAATAGGCCGGGTCGTCGGAGTTTACCGTGACGCAAAGGTCCCGCCGCAACAGTTCAACAACATTGTGCTGATGCATATCCTCGAATACGCGCAATTTGACGTTCGACAGCGGGCACACGGTTAGTGGCATGCGGTCAGCAACCAGTTGCCGCACCAGCCCCGGGTCCTCGACGCAGCGCACGCCGTGATCGATACGTGACACGCCGAGCAGCGAGATGGTGTCGCGGATGTAGCTCGCCGGACCCTCTTCTCCGGCGTGCGCAACGGTCTTGAAGCCGGCTTCGAGTGCGGCCGCAAATACGCGCTGAAATTTATCGGGGGGATTTCCCGCCTCGGCCGAATCGAGGCCCACGGCTATGATCTTGTCGCGGTGTGGCAGCGCCTGCTGCAGCGTTGCAAAGGCCGCCTCCTCGTCGAGGTGGCGCAGGAAACACAGGATCAGCTGGCTGCTGATGCCGAGTTCACTTCTGCCCTGTTCGAGCGCACGCTGCAGGCCGGCGACCACGG
>JAAEPH010000254.1 GCA_024232855.1 Gammaproteobacteria bacterium | reverse complement strand
CAACGTTGGGATATCTTTATCCGTTCACGATATTGGACGTCAATCCACAGGTGGATGAGAGTAAAGCCAAGATCCGCATCAACGGCGGTAGCTGGATAACGGGCCTGAACAAGTCGGTGCTCAACGGCAAGATAAACCTGGTGGGGTTCAATTCGAGCGTAACCAATGGCTCCACCTACGAGTACCTTCTTTACGACCTTGCCGGCAACCTGCTGCAGTGGATCGAGGGTACCGTCGGCACCGCGTCGACCGAGCAGGCCAATTACACCTATGATCGAACCTATGATATCGAGCATATCGTCGAGATCGACTCGGACTGGAATTTTACCCGACAAATTACAGATCAGAGTTCGAGCAAGCAGGTCAACTACACCCAGCGCCTGCTGCATACCATCGTTACCGGCACGCCGGTTGAAAAGGTCATCCATAATACTCAGCAGTACAACGCTTTTGGGGAAATCGCCGTCGAAATCGATGGTCGTGGCTACCAGACCGATTTGCGCTATGACAGCCGTGGGCAACTGGTACAAAAAATATCACCCGAAACCGATGCCTGGAACGAGGCGCTGGCGGCGCAATGGGCAAGCAATCCGAGCAAGCATTCTCTCGCGGCGCCCGAGCGCACGCGCCCGACCGAGAACTATTTTTATGACGCTGCCGGCCATAGGGTCGGCAACGAGGACGCAAACGGCAATCGCAGCAGCCATATTCTCACCAATGGCCGTGTAGAGCAGGAGTTTTTCGCCGACGGTAGCGGTAAAAGTTATGTTTATGACCGCCTGGGCGATCAGCGGCTGGAGGTTGACCAGCTCGGGCGCGCGATCACGCGTCAGTACGATGCCAACGGCCATCTGACCGAGGTCGAGCGTCATGTCGGTGTAGAAGCCGGCAACGACCTGTATTTCAGCGGTATCCGCTTCGACCGCTGGTCACATACAAGAAGGGCAAGTGGTGGTGGTGAAAACCCCGTCACCACCACCACCACGCATTATTTGAAAATCACTCTGCCGACACTGAAATCCAAAAGTAATGTGCGAGTCAAGATCGTCGATGCCGGTAATCACGGAAATGTGTTTGGTGACTACACGCTTTCTCCTGGCAGCAGTCGTCAGTTCGCAGGATATCGACACGCCGCTGCCACTTACGTCTATCTTTATCAAGACGGTCACCTGGTGCACGAGGGAGCGGTGGCGATCTCAAGTAAATCGAGTGCTTCGATGAGCCTGCCACTCGCCTTGACTTACAGTAATGTCGACAGTTATGTCGATCGCATCGGCTATGATAATCGCGGTAACCGTTTGTGGCACGAAAACGCGCACGGCAATCGTGAACGTTATTACTACGACGCCGAAGGCCGCGTTACGCGTTACGTCAGCGCCGCCGGGCGCGAGACGCTGTACGACTACCAGTACCTGGCGGGACTCGGCGATGGTGTGCTCGGCAACACCGCCGCGGTGGGCGGTGTGCAGACCATGATCACCAATGCCAACGGCGACACGCTGGTCGATCGGCACAGCCATTTTGGCAAGCTGGTTTACCACGAGGATTTGGGCGGACACGAGTTCAACTACAGCTACAACACCGCGGGTTGGCTCTCCGAGCAAACCGGTACCACCGCAAACGCCCAGGGCAACGATCAGCATATTAACTATTACTATTACGACAATGGTTACCTGAAAGAAGTCGTGGACATTGGCTACAAGCGTTACGCGCTGTTTCAATACGACGAAAACGGTAATCGCGTTAGTGAGTATTACTCCGAAGTGCCATTCGCCAGCGGCGAGCAGGTGCAGATACCCTACCAGGTCGCTACGGCCGAGTACGACGAGCTCAATCGCGTCAAGCGCGTGTACGAAGCGGACCGCTACGATATCCGCTACTTTTACGACTCCGCTGGGAATCGCCGCCGCATCAATAGCCAGTACACCGACCTGTTGCGTGCCCAAAGCCTCGAGCAGGATTTTTATTATCGTTACGATGCGATGAATCGGTTCGTTGTGACCATGGGCGAACTGGACGGTAATGGCAACATCACGCATGGCAATACCGGTTATACGATCAGCTACGATGCGGCCGGCCAGCGCAAAACAGCGGAGAGCAACCTGCGCAACGCCGGCGGCAATCCTGTCTACAGCATGGAGCGCTATACCTACGATGCGATCGGCACGCTTAACAAGGTCGAGCTGAAAAGCGCCGCGGGCGGGAGCTTCCAGGGTCGCGCGGTGCGAATCAACAATGCGCTCGGGCAAATGAGCCAGTATCTCGAGTATAACAGCGGCCACAGCGTGGTGCGCCACGATCTGCATATCTACGACGACGACAACAAGTTGCTGCGCCAGGTCGATATTTCCGATGTCACAGCGCAGGATACAACCAGTTACAACTATCTCGCCGACGGTACCCTGTCGCAATCCTACACGCGCTCGCTCGACGGCAACGGTAATACCGACACCGATTCCTCCAGGGTCTGGCAGACGTATTCCTACGCCAAATGGGACAGTTATAAAAGCGAGGGCGTGAACACCGACGGCCATCTCAAAGGACACACCTGGAAGCCTGGCCAGAGCAGTTACAAATACGACGCCAACGGGCACGTGCGCGAGTTTTACGATCACGTCGAAGACCGTACGATTCGCTATGTTAACAATCACCTCGGCCAGGTGATGAAGCGATACCAGGTCGATATCGAGGAAGATATTCAGCAGGACCCGGTGATTCGGCGCTTCTTTTATCTCAACGGCATCGGTATCGGTGATCAGGGCACCGACGAAGTGCCGAGCCGGATCGACTACGCGCAGGTGTTGGCCAGCTCCAAGAATGGCGATGGAAAACGTTTGCACAATGACATCAGAAACCGTATCAGTCCTGTGACCTCAGCCGATTTCGACCAGAATTTCCGTCCGGTCGGGCCGGATTACCCGTCGAAAACGCCGGGTATCTATGTCGCCAATGCCGGCGACAGCCTTCAGTCGGTGGCTCTCTCGGTGTGGGGTGACGCCTCCCTGTGGTACCTGATCGCCGACGCCAACGGTATAACCGGTGACGAACTGACCGCCGGGAGACGGTTGTCGATCCCAAACGTCGTCACCAACATACATAGCAACTCGGAAACTTTCCGCCCCTACGACCCGTCGATCACGATGGGCGACACCAGCGCGACGCTGCCGGATCCGGTGGCAAAGAAGAAAAACGACTGTGGCATGATTGCGCAGATCATCGTCATCGTGGTGACCGTGGTGGTTTCAGCTTACTTCGGCCCGCAAAACCTCACATGGGGTGAGGCCGCGTTAAGCGCTGCGGCGGGCAGTGTCGCTGGCCAGGCGGCTGGCATTGCGCTTGGCTTACAGGAGGACTTCAACTGGACGCAGGTGGCGGTTGCGGCCGTGTCTGCGGGTGCGGTGAATGCTGTCTCTAAGAAGTTTTTAGAAAACTCTTACGTATTTACCCAAGGTGCGGTGCAGGGGGGAGTGCAGAATGCAGCCGCACAGGGGATTAATCTCATTGCGGGCAAGCAAGACCAATTCAGCTGGGAAGGTTTCGGCGTTGCGGCGTTCGCGGGTGGTGTTAATGGCATGGGAAGCGAAACTTCCGGGCGCAATCTGGATTTTGGCCTGCGCTCGGGATTTGTCGACACGATAATCAACAATGCGGTGTTCGACAAAGGGGACGATGAGTTTTTGTCATTCCAGAGTGTAGCCATCAATGCGATCGGGCAGGCGATTGGGAATAGTCTGGTGGGGCAGATGAGGGACAATAGCAATGAAAGTCTCCAGTCAGGTGATCATGAGGCTGAGAATGAGAGTTATGGGTATTTTGATAAAGCCGAGCCGGAGGGTGAATTTTCATATGTTGGGGGCTCAAAGGGCCTTGGAGGGCGATCGGAATACCCGCATTTGAGCCAGTGGACTTCTAACATGACGGGATCGGACTATATGGCCTTGACCCCAGCGAATGCCGATGCGCCTAGTCTGATGCAGCAAGCATCCAGCATAAACAACGTGGGAAGCAGTTCAAATCTGAGCCTGCTTTCTGATCCGAGTTTTTCATATGATGGCCTTGATATTAGCCTGTTAGGTGGCGGGCGTATTGATTTGGGTGGTTATACTCCAGAAGCCGATAGCTATGTTAATACATTCTCAGTGGCTTCAGCGGCCTTTGGTGGCCTACTCAGGTTTCAGAGCGCTGTCCGAGATATTGTCGTAACTGGGGCGCAAAACACTTTTATTAGAATTACTGGTGGCGCAGCCTCGGTTCCCTATTTCTTGTTTGACTCTGTTGATGCAGCCGTTGCGGTGCAACAAGGATGGTCGTCGAGATGGAGTGGGAACCTTACTGATGAGGGAGCGATCTGGGCAGTGCAGGATATTCTGGCGCCTACTGTTGACTGGATTTCGAGCAAAACTACGCGGCCATTACGTGAATATTCAACCAAAGAAATAGGAGATGGGTGGACCACATTCTCCTTTGCCCTCGGCGAGTTCGTGTTTGAGGCAGGCGGTTTACTCCTGGGTGCTT
>JAAEPH010000253.1 GCA_024232855.1 Gammaproteobacteria bacterium | reverse complement strand
TTCAACATCGTAATTATCCAGAGTAGCAATTGATTGCTTCACCTGCTGCATTAACTCTGAACTAGTTAAATCATACTCTATAGCCTGCAATGCACTTAAGTTTACACTGTACAATCCATTTACTTCATCTGTATCAGTATCTGTATCAGTATCAGTATCAGTATCTGTATCAGTATCTGTATCAGTATCTGTATCAGTATCAGTATCTGTATCAGTATCTGTATCAGTATCAGTATCTGTATCTGTATCAGTATCTGTATCTGTATCTGTATCAGTATCTGTATCAGTATCTGTATCAGTATCTGTATTAGTATCTGTATTAGTAAGCGGATGATTTAGTCCCTGATGCATGGCATTGAGAATATGGCCATTATCAGCATCAATTTCCCAGGAGAATAAACCTGCTAAATTATTGTCTAACACTAGTTCACCTTTGGCTTTGATAGAACGAGGATTATCATAACTGATCAATTCACCTGTACTTTCACGGAAAATATAAGGGGCCTGTGCGGTTTCATCATAAAAGTATTCAAAACCATTAATCCCCTGGCCATTAACACCGCCA
>JAAEPH010000252.1 GCA_024232855.1 Gammaproteobacteria bacterium | reverse complement strand
TCACGTCTGGCACATTACCCACCGTTGTCACAAAAAGGAGTATCTACTCAAGTTTGCCAGGGATCGAGCCTGCTGGATTCGCTGGTTGTTCGAAGCCCGAAAACGATATGGTCTGTGCGTATTGAATTACATGGTCACATCCAACCATGTGCACCTGTTGGTCAAGGATAACGAGAAGGATGTGATCCCGAAGAGCATGCAGCTGATCGCCGGGCGTACCGCACAGGCCTATAACCGGAGGAAGTCTCGCAAAGGCGCATTCTGGGAGGATCGGTATCATGCAATGGCGGTGCAAACCGATGAGCATTTGTTCAAATGCCTGGTTTACATCGACTTGAATATGGTCCGTGCTGGTATCGTCAGATACCCCGAGCAATGGCCGCATTGCGGTTATCATGAAATTGGGCGACCGCCGAAAAGGTATCGAATAATCGATCAGAATGCCTTGACCGAGATAGGCCAGCTTGGCTCTCTTGCCGATCTGCAGTCGGCGCATCAAAACTGGATTTCTGATGCGTTACAGCGAGACGAGTCGAAATCCCGTGACCCGCGCTGGACAGAGAGTGTCGCGGTTGGTCAACGAGAATACGTCGAAGCGATTCAAGAAAGGTTGGGTAGCCGAGCAGCTGGAAGAAAGAGCATTGAACTGAGGTCCGGATACCAGTTGAAGGAGACTGCTGTCCTATATGTTGCAAATTAGTGCCAAATTGGTGGCCCTAAGCCGAAATATCGCTGATATTTGACAATATTTCTAAGCTGTAACAATGACTTATCTTGGTCCGACCCCTTAGG
>JAAEPH010000251.1 GCA_024232855.1 Gammaproteobacteria bacterium | reverse complement strand
GCCTTTGCGCAGATAACGCCCAAGCCGGAGCAGCCAGGGACGGCAGCTGAATGGGGCCCGGTCAAAGAGATTACGCGCGACGAGGTAGTTCAGGCGACCGAGCCGGTTGAATCTACTGGCGACGCCATCGAGGCCGCAGAGGCATGGCGCACCGCGAATGAGGAGTTCGATGGCCTGATCCTGTCATTCAAGCCCGGTGACGAGCGCGGCAAAGATAAAACCGCCCACTATTACGGTGAGCTCGCGGAAACTGAGGACGCTGATGGAATGCCGATCGACGTCGTGCTGAACAAGGATTACGATGCCGCCGCGCCGAGTACTCCTATTTTCATTGTCAACCAGAAAGACTGGGATACCGGAGAGTTTCGCCAGCACAAGGTAATGGCTGGATTCGACAGCGAGGAAGAAGCGCAGCAGGGCTTTGTCGACATGTGGGGCGATAAAGGTTTCGATTCGATCCACGAGCTGAACCCGTTCGGTTTCGACGAGTGGCGCGCCCAGGGTGACCACAAAGCGCCTTACACCGATCTCGCCGGCGCAGAAGCCAGTCTGCGCGATATCGAGCAGTACATGGCGTCGGAGGAGTACCAGACCGAACTGGCCGAAGATGAAGGCCTGAAAGATCAGTACGACAGTGTTCTGCAGGAACGCCGCGATCGGGTCGAGGCCCGACAACCCAAACCGGAGCAGCCAGCGCCCGAAGTGACGCCGGCGCCGGAAGCAGGAGAAGCGGCCCCCGAAGTGGCGGCCGCGCCTGCGCCATCCGAGGAAACCGAGCAGGATCGCAAGGATCGAGTTCAGATCGAACGACGCGAGCGCGGCACCCAGGCAGCGAAAAAAGCCCGCGCGGTCGATACCGATGTCGATGACGCGGTAACTTTCATTCGCAAGCTGGGCGGTCTCAACATCGAGTCGCAGAGCGATATCCCGGCCGGCCGTCTCAAGCACCTCGACACCAAGGTTGTTGGTCTGCCCGGGATCGAGCAAAAGGGTGACAAGGGATTGTCGCTCGAGAAAGTTACCGAGCAGCTCTGGCAAGAAGGATACATCGCTGACAACGATAGTCGTTTGGTGATCGACATGCTGTTCGAAGCCGAGCAGAAACCACAGTACACAGCCAAGGGATCGGAAGCAGCTGCACAGCGCGAGGCCGATGCCGAGTTCGAACGTCAGGCCGATGCCGAGGCGCAGGAATGGGCTGACTACATTAATGAATCCACTGACATCAAGGAAGTCGACCCCGAAACCGCCAGCTTGATGAAGCAGGCGATCGAGCTCGACGAGGATGCCACGATCGCCATTGCCGAAAAAGATACCGACGAGGCCACATTTCAGGCACAATTACGGGAGTTAATCGATGAACGAAAAAGCCAAAAAGCTGAAAAACCGAGTGCACCAGCGGAACCGGCGAAAGCTGTTGAACCTGATGCAGGCCAGCAAGCGCCCGCCGAAACCGAAGGCGTAATCGAAGCCGCGATCGCGCGGTGGGAAAAAACCCCGAAAGGAAAGGCCGCGATCGAGCGGCAAAAGAAAGAATCCGCTGAACGCGATGCCGCATACCGCGCGCAACGGGAAGCCGAGTTCGGCCCGGAATGGGCACGGGAAGAACACGCGCCATTTGAATACCAGCCACTGGACGAGAGCAATCCCCAGTTTCAGGCCTTGAGTGAATCGGCCAAGGATGAAGTTCGGGCGGTCAAGTCCGAAATGGCCGAGGTCTACGACAACGATCCGGCAGATCGATACCTCGACGCCCTGCAGTACCAGCTCGAGGCGATCGTCCAGCGCGAGCTCGCGCCACCGAAAGAAAAGGAAACCGGCATCTCCGCGCTGGACGATGCAGCCAAGCACCACCTGGCGAAAATCGAAAAGCAAATGGAAAAGGGCCGGTGGAATGCCACCCAGATCCCGGATGTCCGCAACGCGGATGGTGTCGATTCTGTCAAGTCGATCGCTCTCTACGAGGAAGCACTGGTCGCGGCCGGCTGGAAATCCATCATGCGCGGCAAGGGTCAGTTCTGGGTAAACGACAAAGGCGACGAGATATTTCTGAGCAGCCAGGGTACCCTTGCAGCGCCGATCGCGCAGTACAAGGCATGGGAGGCGCGCGGGATCTTCGACGTATTGAACGACGCCATGTACGCGGATCCGACCTCGGTACCGCTGAATAAAATCAAGCTGACCTACCAGATCGGTGACAAGAAGGTAACTCACACCGCTGAATGGTGGGTCGAGGCTTTCGAAAAGCGGCTGACAAGGCTCTCTGAATTGAGGACATGCGCATGAAGCTGACCAAAGAAATGGCCAAAGACGCCGAGGAATCGGGCGGCAAGGTAGAGCGGATCCGGAAGAAAGCAGCAAAGTCGGTACCGAAACCAGCGCCCTTACCGGCGAAACCCGACAATTCTGCCGAATTAAAGGCCTTACGGGCCGAGATATCCGAATTAAAGGGATTGCTCGATACATCGGAGAAATCAGCTGTGCAGAGAGAACAGGAGCTCTCAGCTATCATTTCGGCGCTTACTCAGGAAAAGCCTGTCAGGGTGAAACCGGTTCGCAACATGAGCCCGAAAGATCCTGACTATTTGCTGGTCGAGTATTATGATTTCATCCCTGTCAGCTACAGGAAACTTAATTCGTGAGCGCGAAAGACTGTATTCGATTAAAAAAGAAACTCGACCCGGCCGATCGGGAGGTTTTTGACGAAGAATACCGGATGGCGACAGAGAACGAGTTGATGTCGCCCGGGGAGGCATTCACCTACGCCGCCGAAGCGACAATGGACTATGTGCTGCAGGACCGCAACGAGCTGGCCGACGATATCGCCGCGCAAGGCGGGTACATCGACAAGGTGACGCTCGAGAACCTGGTTAACCCACAAAGCTACAAACCCGGGATCAGAGGTGGCGCTGCCAATATCGCCAATGTATCGACCGCCGAGTTCGATGCGCTCCTCGAGGAGGTAGCTCCAACCCCGGCCAAACCGACCCCGGTACCGGCCGAGCCAGAGCCAAAGTCAGCGCCAGGAAAGAAAGTGCTTACCGAAGGCGATGCGTCGATGTATGTGCGCAAGCGGCCAGGGAAGAAGCTGGCCAAGAGTCGCGCCACAGATTTGCGCAAAATAGCCAAAGCTGCGGGGATTTCCGGCTATTCAGGCATGAACAAGCCGGAGCTGGTCGAGCAGCTGCAGACATGGCAGGAAGATCGCGCGATCGCAGCACTGCCGGAGCCATCACCTGCAGCTGCGGCGGATCTCCGTGCGGCATACTACACCCGGGCGGATAGCTCTACCGGCGTTGTCGTCACATCGAAAGGCCTGGAGCGGCGGGTTACGGAAGACAGAAAGGGATTTGAGTTCGCGGAAACCAAGGGCGATCCAGCAATGGCGCACTGGGCACGGCATTTCGGCGCCAGCGTCGAGAAGCGGGCCGATACGCATGAAGGCGGCAAGACCGGCAAGGGCTATCACTTCCAGGGCACTCAGCCTTTTGCTGATTTCGTCAAGGCCTACACTGGCAAGACCTTCCTGGATGAAAACCGCCTGACCAATGGCGGCGAGCCGACCCACGTCAACTACGAGGATGAGCGGGTTACCGACCCATCGGAAACCTATGCGGTAGGCGACAAGGTTAATATTATTGCTGGCGCGTCCAAGTACCATGCTGGCGAAGTCATCGATATAGAAATCGACCCATTCGATAACAGGCCCCTGCACGCCATCCGGTTCGAGGATAGCGATGGTCAAACGTTTGAAGAAATGCACGATGCTGTTGACCTCGAGCACCTGGCCCCTGCCAAGCCGCGCAAGGAAGCCGCTGATATCCTCAAAGCAGCTGCGAAGCACGGCGTCTCCGGAGCGGATGAAGCCCTTACCGGCCTTGCCAACCTGTTCGGCGGTAAGTCTAAATTCAGCAGCGGGTTTTCGTTCGACGAGGAGACCTACGCCAAGGCAAAGCCCCACTTTAAAAAATCGCTGGAAGAATTTATAGCTGCCGGTAAGTCGTTAAAAGAATTTTTAACCTACATCCTCGAGAACTTCGGCGAGGGAATTAAGTCGTACCTACGTCAATTCCACCAGGACGTGTCGGATGGTACAATTACGATTAGAGGTGTAAATGATGTTCAACTTACCACACCGGAATCGGATCGATCTGTCGAAGTACGTGCAGAGCCCGCAGATCGCGGCGATACTGGCGATGCCGGAACCGAGGCTACAGCAGTTCCTGAAAAAGCAGGTGAACGACCTGCAGCGGAAGAAGTTTCCTCTCAAGTCAGCATTGGCCTACCAGTCGATAGCACCGCTGATGCTGGAAAACAAGGGGATATTGGTCTTCTTGGAGATACCGGCGAATTTCAACCTGCAGTCGGCGCTACCGGACATCAAGACGGTCGACGAGGGAGTGTTGTTGGCGCAGAGAGAGTACCAACTCAGCCCCCGGGAGACCAACAAGCTCAAACCTCTGCTCGAGAGACTGGCCGGCGGCTAAGGCTCAAGCCCACCACCAGCACGTGGGTTCAGTCGGATCCAACCAACATCACCGAATCCCTGCCGGCGCTATTCCCAGAACAGCATGACGACGTAGCATTCGCTGAAAAGCGCCTGTTCGATGATGGCGCGCGCGGCGTGATGTTCACTAATGGCACCGGTACCGGCAAGACTTTCACTGGTCTGGGCATCGCGAAGCGATTTGTCATGCAGGGCAAGGACAACATCCTGATTGTTGTTCCTGGCGAAAAGGTCGCGTCTGACTGGATTAAGTCGGGCAGTGCTGTCCAGCTGGAGATCACCAAGCTGAAAAACACCAAGGACTCCGGCCGCGGCGTCGTCGTCACCACCTATGCCAACTTTGCTGAAAACGACGAGATTGCAAAGCGTGGCTGGGATCTGATCATCCCTGACGAAGCGCACAAGCTGTCCGAGAACATGGCCGGCAACGCCACCAACGCACTGAACAAACTGCGGGCGATCACTGGTCATCCTGACGGTGTCAGCACCTACGCAGAATCGATGGAGCGTGAGCTGCTGGACAAGATCAAGGGCATCAAATCGCAGATGAAGGATTTGCAGCAGAGGGTCGGCGAAAACGAGTTTATGACCCCGGACCAAGTGAAACGCCACAACGAGAAATACAACGAGCTCAGTGAAAAAGTCGATGCTCTCTATGAGATCTGGCAGACCCGCTACGCCGAACACCGGTTGAACCGCAACGCGCTCTGGGAAGCGAAGACCACCAAGCGCCTCGATCTGACCGCTACCCCGTTTGCCTACGAAAAGTCGGTCGATCACGCCGAGGGCTTCCTGTTCGAATACGATCGCACCATCGATCAGAAGGGCCGGGGCTACAACGCAGTGGACGCACGTGGCGCATTCTTTGTCGAGCATTTCGGATATCGGATGCGCTACGGCAAGCTGACCGAGCCCGAGGCCGACGTCGATCGCGGACTGATGCAGCGCCAGTTTAACCAGTGGCTGAAAGAGCAGGGCGCACTGCGCGGCCGGGTGCTGACGGTCGATCACGATTACTCGCGGGAGTTCGTCGCGATCGACGACCTGGTTGGCAGCAAGATCGACGAGGGCTGGGATCTGATCCAGGCTCGAGGCATGGACAAGGACAACCCGAAAACGAAGGGTTACCAGATCATGGAGGCCCAGCTGCGCAAGGTATTCAACTACCACGCCCGGGTGCGTATGCTCGAGGCCATAAAAGCTCGATGGGCGGTCGATCGCGCACGCAAGCACATGGCACTGGGGCGCAAAGTCGTCATGTTCCACAGCCGCATACAGGGCGGCACGATGAATCCTTTCCACATGTTCGCCAGCGCCGCATCGATCGAGGATCTCGAGGTAGTTGCCAGCGATGACGATCGCGCCCAGTACGTGGCCGCTGCAGCTGAGTTCGTGAACGAGCGCAACGACCTAATGACGCTGGATATCAACACTGTCCGGCCGCTGGATCTGTTCGAGCGGGAGTTCGGCGATCAGATGACCGTTTACAACGGCACCATCACCAATAAGCAAAAGCGGGAGAACCCGGATCGATTCAATAGCGATAGTGAGGATATTCAAATTATCGCCGTACAGGATCAGGGCGGCAAGGAAGGCATCAGCCTGCACGACGCCACCGGTGCGAACCAGCGTGTGTTGATTAATCTGGGCCTGCCGGTTCAACCCACCCAGGCTATTCAGATCGAGGGCCGCATCTACCGTGTCGGCCAAATGTCGAACGCGATATTCGAGTACTTCAACACCGGTACCAACTTCGAGCGCATGACCTTTGCCGAGAAGATATCGGCACGGGCGGGTACTGCGGAAAATCTGGCACTGGGTGAGCAGGCCCGGACGCTCAAGGATGCGTTCATCGACGCCTACGAGGATCCGACCTTTTCCGACCCGGGCGAAGGGCAGGGTATCGGCGGCAAGGAAATCGACCGCGCCAACTGGGAAGCCACCACCGAGTTCGAGCGCGCGAAAACGCATTACTTCGGCACCCTGAAAACCAAGGGCCGCCGCGACCAGCGCGCCGGCATGGACTACTTCGCCACTCCGGAGCCGCTGGGCGTCAAGATGGTTGAATGGTCTGGGATCCGCCCGAACGAATCCGTGCTCGAGCCCAGCGCCGGCCACGGTGCGATCGGACGCTACCTCCCTGACAACGTGGATTCGACATTTGTCGAGCCGAGCTCCGAGCTCATTTCGAAGCTGGCGCTGCGTGCACCAGGTAAACATCGTCAGATGCGATTCGAGGATCTCGACGTCGGCGGCAACAAGTACAACGCCATCGTGATGAACCCGCCATTCGGATCCGGAGGCGCAACTGCGATCGCGCACTTGAACAAGGCCATGCACCACCTGAAAAACGGCGGCCGTATCGTCGCGCTGATCCCCGAAGGGCCAGCTGCCGACAAGAAGTTCGACAACATGTTCTACGGCAAGGAAGGCGAGCTCGACCAGCTGCAGGAGCGCGTGAAGAAAAAACGCAAGGAAGGCGGTAGCATCGCCGAGGAAACCCGCCGCATCGATGACCTGACCAATTTCCACATGCGCGCCAGCATCAGCCTGCCGGCAGTGACCTTTACCCGGGCCAGCACCGGTGTCGCTTCTCGCATCGTCGTGATTGACAAGATCACCAACAAGAAGGCGAACATCATCAACCAGTCGCCGCGCGATGTGCACGCCGATACCATCAAAGATTTCTTCGACAAAATCGAAGGTATTTCGGTACCGGATCGCACGAAGCTCGAGGAGTCCTCAGAGGAATACTTGACCAAAGAGGGGCTGGCGATCGGCTACAACGAAGCTGACGAGACGTGGCGCATTAGTGGCCGCACCTTCGATCATCGTGTGTTGATTAAACGCGCCCTGGGTGACGACGTGGAGTACAGTAATCCGAACGGTTACTGGGTATCGAAAGTGGATCCGACCGATCTGCTGTATCAGGAAATGACCGCGCCACAAGCGGCAGTCGAAACCGCGCCCGAGGCCGCCACGCCGGCCGATATGGCCGCTGCAGCTGCTGCGCTCATGTCATCAGGCCCAGCCGTCCAGTTCAATACCGCAGAAACCACTCACGCAAAAAAAGGTATCGATCTATTTGTCGCTGCCTTCAAGGAACGTGTGGGCCGCGAGGAGTACTCGCGCGCGCTCAAGATCGCAAAAGCGCATGGCGGGTATTATTCGAGGTTTAAAGGAAAGGGCGCCGTTCCGGGATTCCAGTTTGAGTCTGCAGAATCACGGGCGGCATTTCTCAAGGAGGCGAGCAGGAAACCGCTGGCAATGCGCAGTCCGTGGGATATCGCAGTAAATCAGGCCGCGCGCACTTACAGATACCCCAGCATGGCCGCGCATCTGGATGCCATTCAAGCCGAACGCCGCGGCTTGACCCCGGATCAATGGCTGGCCGAGCTCGAGCAAAACCCGCCAGACCCCAGTATTTACAAAATCGGTTATGACCCGAAGGCATTGCGCGATCGCCGTGGTGGTGGAGCCACGAAACGCCAGGTGCGGCAGTGGCTGGCAAAGCCGCTGAAACGCATCAGCTCGAGAGTGCCGATCGAGATCGTTGCCAAAGCCAGCGACATCAAAACCCTGCATGAGCTCGCCAGCGACGCCAAGGGCTGGGTCGTTGATGGAAAAGTTTACCTGGTGGCAGAAAATATCCGCAGCCAGTCCGATGCCGAAACCGTACTCGCGCACGAAGCTGTCGGGCACCTCGGCCTCGAGGGCGTACTGGGCCACAAGAAAACCAATGAGCTCGTTGGCGATATCATCAACATGAAGGTCGAGGAAATGCTGTTCCCGGGTACGCATCCGGAGCTCGCGCGGATCCTCGACACCCTGCGGCGGGATTATATCGACGGACAGGGCAAATACACCCTGAATCCGAAAGACGAGGCGCTCGAGGTCATCGCACGCATCGCTGAGAGCAAGCCGCGTATCGGGCCTTTCATCGAGATCTACAACAAGATCGCCCTTTGGTTCAAGCAGCAGCTGGCGCGCTGGGGCATCGGGGATCCGGGCATGGTGAAGATCGAGGACGCGCTGGTTCGCGCTGTCGATTTCGTCAAATCGCCGCCATCCTACTACACCGGTGAGGGTGCTGACGGTGCGGCCGCAATGCGCCAGACGCCCAGATTTGTTGTCGCCGCAAGAACGAACGAAGGGCAGATCATCATTGGAGAGCCGGGGCAAATTCATGCCGATCTGCTCGCCACCGAGAACCTCGGGATACCGGTCGATCAAGACATGTTCGAAATGGGGCTTGCTGACCAAGAGGGTAATTTCCTGACGCGGGAAGAAGCTCTGCAAGCGGTGCAGGAAACCATGCCCGGGTTCGAGCCGTGGGACTCCACCGATAAGATGGATTCGCTCGATTACAAAACCCGCGCTGCGCCATTGGGAAAACCGAAGGCGAGCCGGAAACCGCTGGCCAGCCGCAAGCCGTACCGCACCGAACCTCGCCCAGGTGAAACTCCCGAGGAGTTCGAGCGTTACAAGAAACTGGGCCTGCAGGGCAAACAAACGCTGTGGCAACGGATCAGTAATATTCGCTCAGGTGCTGTCACGGAAGCGTTCGACTCTGCTGTAGGACGTGGCTACGAAGGCTTGTTCGATGGCCTGATCGCGATCAAGGAGTTCGAGAAGAAAACCGGCGTCGGTCTCGGTGATAACGATTACGAAAACTCTGCCTACGTGTCGGCAAGGCTCGCTACTGGTGTCGCGGATATGATGTCGCACATTCTGCACTTCGGGCCGCTGCAGTGGCAGGGCGGTATCGCCGCCGGCGTCGAGAACACGCGCGGCTTGCTCGAGGTATTCGGTGATCTGGGCGCGGAGCAGCTGAACGACTGGCTGATGTGGATGGGCGCGAACCGCGCCAAAGAGTTAATGCGCGAGGGCCGCGAGCGTAATCTGTCCAATAAAGATATCGCTGCCGGCATCGCCAAAGCCGAGGGCCGCGAGGATCTGTTTAACAAGATCAAGAACGAATATGCGTTTATGAATCAGTCAATGCTCAACTTCGCAGAGGAAGCCGGCCTGATTGATCCAGTGAAGCGCGCGGAGTGGGACTCCAGCTGGTACGTGCCGTTTTACCGCCTGTCCGAGGACGAGTTGCAAGCACCGCGGCTACGGCGTGGCATGTCTCACCAGAACGCGGGGATCCGGCGCTTGTTCGGTGCCGAGCTCCCGACTGCAGACCTGTTGGAAAACATCGTTACCAACTGGCTCAAACTGACGGATGCCAGCGTAAAGAATCACGCGCTGCGCCTGATGATCGACAACTTCGAGGGCAAGGAGCTCGGCAGCGGGCAAGAGCTGGTCTCTCACGAAACCATGAAATTCACGAGGGCGCTGGTACCGAGATCCGAGATCCGCAAGCGCATTCTGCAGGATCGAGCCTTTGCCAAGCAGGTAGCCGAATTTCTGGGCCTCGATATGGAAACACAAATGCCGGATCCCGAGACCGGAGAGCCGCAGGACGTCAACATGCTCGACCTGATCAATGAGATCAACAAGATCCCGGCGCAGGGATTCGAGCAGCTGTGGGCGATCACTGCGCCCAAGGATCCGGATGTCGTCCAGCTGAAACGCAACGGCAAGAACGAGTACTGGCGCATCAATGCACCAGGTCTGCTGCGGGCAACCGGTCACATGCAGGAGCAGAGCTCGCAGGGTAAAGGAATGCGGGCCGCGCGCTGGTTCAAGCGACTGCTGACCACCGGTGTCACCATGTCACCCGATTTCATGGTGCGCAATTTCATCCGTGACGCCGCGCACAGTTGGGCGATCAATCCGGACAACCAGTGGTTCGCGGTCGATTCCCTCAAAGGTTTGAAGAAGGCGCTCGACGAGGATCCGATCTACCAAGCCATGATGGCCGCCGGCGGCAGCTTCCAGGGTGGCTACGTCCATGCGACGGAT
>JAAEPH010000250.1 GCA_024232855.1 Gammaproteobacteria bacterium | reverse complement strand
GGCTGATCTTCGATACAGGCCAGTACTTTTACTCGCCCACCACAGTGTTTGCAGACTTCTACGTCGATACTGAATACCCGCTTGAGTCGTTGCGCCCAACTCATGGCTCGGCGTCTTTCTGCCGGTATTTGCTCAGGTTTGCCCTGCCGCCCGGTCCTCGCCGGCGTGACCTCTGAGCGGAACCGGCTGTGTGCTGCAAACACACCGTGGGAAGGTGTGAAGTTGACTCTCGGCTGCGGCGCCAGTGCCGGCAGTGTTGGCCGAAAATCCAATGGCGCAAGCACGACGTGGGTGGGACCGTCACGGTATGGGGTGTTCAGTTGATAACGAACCTGGCCGCTTGGCGTCAATGACAGGCGATTCTCAGCAATGGCAGGGCGCGTGATGTACCGGCACAGCCGTTCCAGCTTTTTCCGCTCCCAGGGATAAGCCATCACGCCGGCATGCAAGCTAAAACCGGATTCCTTTGCAGCCTGCGAATTACCCCGGTCTTCGCTAACGCCAGCCATTGT
>JAAEPH010000249.1 GCA_024232855.1 Gammaproteobacteria bacterium | reverse complement strand
CTGGCTACTTCAACGCTCAACGACTGGTTCGGCTATACATCAGCATTTTTCGTAAAGATGCACTCTCTTCTGCGGGAGGAGGTCCGCGCATCGCAGCTCATATCGCTCGATGACACACCGCTACTTGCTCAGAATCGCGACCAACCCAAAAAACATCCAACGCGGTCGGCAATGGATGTACATCGGCGACAAGTCCAGTGTGATCTACTGTGAGTACACAGAGGATTGGAAGGGAACGCATCCGAGGAGTGTTCTCGATGGTTTCATGGGCGATATTCAAGGCGATGGCTATGGCGGCATCTCTTCGCTCTTTGGCGAAGAAGGTGGTCCGACACGTGTCGGCTGCAACGATCATAGCCGGCGCAAATTCGTGAAAGCTCTAGAGCAAGGTGATAGCCGGGCGAAAGACGTTATCGATTTGTATCGAGTCCTCTATTTCATCGAACGCAGGGCGCGGGAAGAGGAGCTTGGTGTGGCTGCGGTCTTGGCATTGCGACAGGCGGAGTCGGTGCCTATCTGGGAGAGGCTCGAGTCCGAAGTCGCTCGGCTTGGCTCGCTCGTCGGCAAGAAGAGCCCCTTGGGCAAGGCAATTATCTATTTCGAACGGCAAAAACCGACACTCTGCGTGTTATTGGAAGATGGCTTCTTGCCGATCTCTAGTGCTCATGTGGAACGTCAAATCCAAACCGTAGCCGTCTTCCGCAAAAACAGCCTCTTCGTCGGGTCGATCCGGGCCGTCGCGACACGGTTTGGCAAAATTGATCGCGCAGGCGTGCCAAAGACGCTCGCCTATGGCATCTCCAACTACCGATGGCGCAAAGTCAATCTGAGCGTCAATGGATACTATCGGGGGCGACTTCAGTCGCG
>JAAEPH010000248.1 GCA_024232855.1 Gammaproteobacteria bacterium | reverse complement strand
GGTGGCGCGTATCGATGCGCACCTGCTGGCAGATGATGCCCGGCACCAGCGGGTTTCGCGCCTGTGTTACTGCGGTCATTTGTTACATGCGACCGGTGACGGAATCACCTCGAGTCGAACCCCGTTACAAATCGGCGCCGAGATCTTCGGTAGTGATTCAATCAGTGCCGATGTTGCAGTGGTCAGTGTGATGGTCGCCACCTTGCCTGCTGCCGGTTTGCAACACGCGTCGCTCGATCTCGGTCATGTCCGCATCTTCCGTTGCCTGGTGAAACACGCCGACCTCGACCGCGAACAGGAAAACAGACTGTTTGACATGTTGCAGCGGAAGTCTATTCCTGCTTTGCAAGGTTATCTGAAAGCATTGCCCCTGAGCGATCGTTTGTCGTGGCAACTCTGCCAACTGGCCTTGCTCAACGGCGATATTTCGATCATCGACAAGGCGCGCAAGCTGTACAGTAACGTTGGAGATGAAATGTTGTCGGCTCTCGATTACCTGCATGACGTGGTGCAGTCGCT
>JAAEPH010000247.1 GCA_024232855.1 Gammaproteobacteria bacterium | reverse complement strand
TAACAGCCTCAAAGTTACCCAGCACCTCGGCATCCGTCATGGCCTTTCCATAAAAACGCAGGGTGGCGATATCGCCTTCGAAGCCCGTCGCACCGCCAACATTGATGCCGCCATTAACTCGGGCCAATCCCGTGTCGTCATTACCAGCCCAGTCATTGAGCGTGGTAAAGCTCTGGTTTTCATCAATTAAAGTGCCGTCGATGTACAGCCGCACCCGGTCGGTGCTACCCGCGTAGTCTTTATCGTATACGCCAACCACCTGGATAAACTCCCCGGTCACATCGGCGATCAGCGTGCTGAGGTCGGCCGTGAGAGTGACGGTGGCGCCGCTGTCTTTGACGATAAACTGGAGATCGTCGTAGACGCCGTCGGTATCTGTATCGTTGATGATGATAGAGGTGCCATCGCCGCTACCGCCGGTCTCGAACACCACATCGATATCGTTCAGGTCGGCCGGGCGAATCCACAGTTCTAAACTGGCATCGGCAGCGGAGGGGGTGGGATTGCCACCGAGATTCTGTAAGCTGGCAGTTACTCCACCATTGCTGCCATCGAACTGATAGGCCTGCGTGATACCGCTATATAGAGTGATTGGCGTTGTGGTTAACGGAGCGCCCAAGGCAAAATCGAAACCGCCCAGGCCCGTCGCGTTATTCCACAGGCCATCGCTCGGTACCGTTTCGCTATCCGCCTGATAGTTCAAAGTGTAGCTCGTATCGACTGCGGCGCCGCTGCCCGAGGTTATGGTGAGTGTTATCGATGCATTGCCAGTCAAACTGCCACTG
>JAAEPH010000246.1 GCA_024232855.1 Gammaproteobacteria bacterium | reverse complement strand
TTTCCTCAATAGAAGAATAATCGACGATATCCCCATTAATATGACCGTCCGCATCAATTGTTCCGCTAATTGAGCCACCATTAAATGTAAATGTGTCATCATTTGTACCGCCAGTCAGGTTTTCCATTGCTGAGAAATTAATTGTGTTATCACTGGTAGTCACTGTGTCTGTGCCATCAATTAACCATATGGTAGTGTAGTCACTGCGTCCAGTTAGCGTATCAGTCACCTCTTGAGTACTACTACCAACGAGAGTATTGATGTTGCTAAATGTTGCGATGATGGCACTATCATAAGTTAAGCTGCCAGCTTTATCGCCGGTAATTAACCAGTCATTGTCTCCCGTGATATTGCTGCGTTGTAAAGTGTTGTCACTTAGGCCACCGTCAATAGTGCCTGTAACCGAGCCGTTATCAGCAATAATGAAGGTGTCGTTATTTGTGCCACCAACAAGGTAATGAAAATCTTCAAATGTGAGTCCGCCAACAGAGCCACCATTTTCAGTATTTATTAACCATGTAGTTTCGGTATTATTACCAGTTAT
>JAAEPH010000245.1 GCA_024232855.1 Gammaproteobacteria bacterium | reverse complement strand
CAGCCGATTTCGCCAGTCTCCGATCAAAATCCCCCGGGTCACTGTAAGGTTTTCGGAGGAAAGAGATTCAACAGATTTTGAAATTTATGCGCAATTATTCCAATGATCTGCAAATTTGAGAATCATAATTGCTTAATAATGGCATTTGTCAGCAACAACGCAAAATAATTTCACCGGTCAGGAGATATATTACTTATTGTGATATCCCCTTCAAAAATTTCCACATTTCTGCCCATGCCGAGAGAGCGCCAGGAGAAACGGGATCGCTATCACTCACGAAATAATTAACAGACAAAAAATTCGAGGAATACGAGATGACAGACAAACTGCAAACCCTGACGCTTAACGGGCAGGACTTCGCGATAGATGAACTCGTCACGGCCGGGAGAAATTCCGATATCCATATCCAGATCAGGGAAAGCAACTGGAAGAAGATTGCCGAATGCCGGGCCTTGTGTGAAAAATGGGCTAATGAAGAAACGGTCATCTATGGTGTCAATACCAGCTGCGGGGGATTGGTCAACTACCTTTTACCCAAGGAAAACGATCATGAATTCCAGCAGAACCTGATCCGCAGCATTACCACCCAGGTCGGTGAATTCCTGCCGGATGAAATAGTGCGGATGACCATGATTGCCCGGGTAAATTCGCTGTGCCGCGGCTATTCGGCGATCAAACCTGAAAACCTGAAAATTTACGTGCAGATGATCAACAAGGGCGTACTGCCCTGTATTCCCGAGAAAGGCTCGCTGGGATCCAGCGGCGACCTGGGGCCGCTCGGCTGCATCGCCTGTGTTGCCATCGGCGAATGGAAAGCGCGGTATCAGGGCGAGGTGATGAGCGGTAAGGAAGCCATGCAAAAAGCGGGGATTCCGCTGATGGTACTCAATGCCAAGGAGGGTTTATCGCTGATCAACGGCACTTCCTGCATGGTGGGGCTGGGCAGCGCAAACCTGTACAACGCCGAGATATCGATAAAAACTTCCGATGCGATTGCAGCCTTCTCCATAGAAACCCTGTTGGGGCGTAAGAATCCGTTCGATCTGAGAGTGCACCGGCAGAAATATCATCCCGGGCAATATGCCACGGCGTTTAACCTCGGTAAGCTGCTGGATGGAAGCAAAATGGTGCTGGACGAAAAGGAGGTATCTGAGGACTTAAGCGGTTTATTGAAAAAACGCGAGGGAATACAGGCCGCCGACATACCCGTCGAAGACGCCTATTCCCTGCGTTGTACGCCGCAGTTATCCGGCCCCTGCCGGGATATCCTGCAATACGCGAAAACGGTGCTCAAACGGGAACTCAACAGCAGTAATGACAACCCGCTGATATTTACCGAGTACGACACTTTCATCCATAACGGGCATTTCCAGGGCCAGTACATTTCCCACGCAATGGATAACGTTGCGATGGCGATGACCACGATCAGCGTCATCAGCGATCGCCGTATCGACCGATTTCTCGATGCCGGCAATAGCGTGGGGCTACCGCCCTTCTTATGCCGGGAAAAAACCGGCGTGCGCATGGGATTAATGGGCGGTCAGTTCATGACCACCAGCATCGTGGCGGAAAATCGCACCCTTTGTTTACCGGCCTCGGTACAATCCATACCATCGACTTCCGATTTTCAGGATGTCGTCAGTTTTGGACTTATCGCCGGTCGCAAGGCAAAATCGGTCATTACCAATACCAACTACGTGCTCGCTTTTGAATTGTTATGTGCAGCCCAGGCGGCTGACATCCGGGGCAAGCAACAGCTCGGTCCGGCGACGACGGCTTTATACGAGGCAGTGCGTGAAACCCTGCCATATCTTGACCATGACACGGTTATCATCGATTATCTGGAGACCCTGGCAAAGCGCATCCAGTCGGGTGAGATCCTCAAAAGGGTCGAATCGGTGGTGGGCGAGTTAATGTTTAGCGACGATTCCAATGGTCAGGCGGAGCCGTCTTAGTACACGATGGGCCCGCTTGCCCGGGATGCACTGGACACTTGCCAGCGCTTATCAGCAGGTTGCCAAATATGTCATATAGAGACCCGGGGCTAGCTCGGCCGGATATCGCCATGAAAAGGTCTGGCGACGGTTGCATTTACCTGCGCAGCCGCATGTTGCTGGACGACTATGAAAGTAATCTCGGCGGATCGCTTTACCACTGGGCCGAACACGCGCCGGAACGTTGTTTCATCGCCGAGAGAGGTGCCGACGGGAACTGGCAAAACCTGTCTTATGCCCAGGCCCTGCAAGACGCGAGCGCGATCGGGCAGAGCCTGCTGGAACAGGGTTTATCGATTGAAAGACCGCTGATGATTCTTTCGGCCAATAGTCTTAACTTTGCCCGTTTGCAGCTTGGCGCCTTACTTGCGGGAATACCTCTGGTGCCGGTTTCTCCACCCTATTCATTGATGTCCCGGGATTTCGCAAAACTCAGGCACATCGTTCAACTCACCACACCGGGCATGGTTTACGTTGAATCGGTGGAACCGTTCATGCGGGCATTGAAAACCATCGAAGCTCCCGATATCGGGTTTTATAGCGCCGAAAGCGATGCCCCGATGAACGTTCGGGATTTGAAGGAACTGCTGGCGGGATCCCCGGGCAAGAGATTGGATCAGGCTTATCGGCAGATCGATGAAGACAGCATCGTCAAGATTCTTTTTACCTCCGGTTCGACCGGCATGCCCAAGGGCGTCGTCAACACCCAGCAGATGCTGTGTTCCAATCAGCAGGCGTATCGGCAGCTGTGGCCATTTTTAAAATCAAAGCCCCCGGTCATTGTCGACTGGTTGTTATGGAATCATACTTTTGGCAGCTGTCATAACTTCAACATGATACTGGTCAATGGCGGGACGCTTTATATCGATGCCGGGAAACCTTTACCCGGCTTAATAGAAACGACCGTAGCCAATTTGAAGGAGATTTCGCCAACCCTCTATTTCAATGTTCCCGCCGGGTACGACGCGTTACTGAATTACCTGGAAGCCGATGTCGATTTGCGAGACACCTTCTTCCGCAACCTGGATATCATTTACTGTGCCTCGGCGTCGCTTGGCGACCGAACCCGGCAGCGCCTGAACGATCTGAGTCGCAAGGCCGTGGGCGTGACCCTGCCGCTGCTATCCGGCTGGGGCGCGACCGAAACGGCGCCGCTGGCCACCGGTACCTGGTTGCCCACCGATCTTCCCGGGGCGATCGGCCAACCGATTCCCGGCACCGAAATCAAGCTCAAACCATTCGCGGAGAAATATGAAATCCGCGTCAAGGGCGTCAATGTTTTTCCCGGCTACTGGCGTCAACCCGGGTTGACCGAAGACGCCTTCGATGCCGAGGGTTTTTACAAGATCGGCGATGCCGCGGTACTGGCTGACGACAACGACCCCAATACGGGTATCATTTTTAAAGGGCGTACCGCCGAAGAATTCAAGCTCGATACCGGATCGTGGGTTTCGGTTGGAATCCTGAGGCTGAAAATCATCGTAGCCTGCGCCCCGTTTATTCAGGATGCGGTAATTGCCGGTCAGGACCGCCACGAGATCGCGATTTTGCTGCTTCCCGATATCAAGGTATGTGTCGAGCAACTCGATGCACTGAAACAGGATTCCACCCTGGCGGAACTGGCTGCCTGCGACGAGCTGCGACGGCAAATCCGGCAACGCCTGCAAGAGTTCAATGCCGATCATCCCGGCAGCAGTACCCGGATCGGTTACTTCGACCTCATCGACCGCCCTTTGAGCATCGATAGCGGTGAAACCACCGACAAGCGCTACATCAATCAACGCGGCGTTCGGGAATCGCGCCGGGGACAGATCGAAGCCATGTATGACAATGACGACTATCGCGTGGGAGAGCCATAACATGCCCTGGCGATCCCTGGAAATACCTTACGGGGCCTACTGGTCGACGCCATTTTGCAAATGGCAGGGCAGTTTAAGTCACTTACATGCGCTCGAATTTGCGGCCCATGTCGCGAAACGGCAAATGGATCGACGCCAATGGCAGAACGACTGGTTCGACCATGCCGTTCTCGGAACGACCATTCCCCAGCCGCACAGCTTCTATGGCGCCCCCTGGTTGACCGGCCTCATGGAACTGCATGGGGTGACGGGTCCCACGATCAACCAGGCCTGTGCCACGGGCGTGCGCAGCCTGGCTTCCGCGGCGGGTGAAATCGCCGGCGGCATGGCCACGACCAGCCTGGTGGTAACCGCCGATCGAACTTCCAATGGCGCACACCTGGTTTATCCCGCGCCGCATGCCGCAGGCGGAACGGTGCAGCATGAAAACTGGGTAATGGATAATTTTGGCTGCGATCCGCTCGGCCGGCACTCCATGTTGCAGACAGCCGAGAATGTCGCACGTCACTTCGAGATCGATTCGGCGCAGATGCATGAAGTGGTGTTGCGTCGCCAGGAACAGTACCAGATGGCACTCGCCAACGATATGCAATTCCAGAAGCGCTTCATGACCTTACCTTTTGCGGTTCCCGATGGACGCTTCAGGAAAGATATCGGCAGTTTAGACACCGACGAGGGCGTCTACTTCAGCGATGCCGGGAAACTGGGCGAGCTTCGGCCCGTGCTGAAAGACGGCGCCGTCACTTTTGCCGCACAAACGCATCCGGCCGACGGGAATGCGGCATTGGTGTTGTGCCAGTCCGGCCAGGCGGAAAAATTTGCCACGGATTCTTCGATCCGGATACGTATCAAGGGATTCGGACAGGCGCGCGTGGAACTCGCGATGATGCCGAGATCCATCGTACCGGCGACCCAGCGCGCTCTGCGGCAAAGCGCGCTCGATATATCGAATATCAAATGCGTCAAAACGCATAACCCGTTTGCGGTAAACGACATTGTCTTCTCCCGCGAATGCGGTTTTGATCTGCAGCAAATGAACAATTACGGCTGCTCTCTTGTATGGGGTCATCCCCAGGGGCCAACGGGGTTACGCGGAATAATCGAACTGATCGAAGAGTTGGTAATCGCCGGTGGCGGTTATGGCTTGTTCGTGGGTTGCGCGGCAGGCGATTCGGCGATGGCCACCGTACTCGAGGTCACCGACCGTAACGGCGGCTAACACACTGGAACCAGACAAATGAAACAGGCAGATACCAAAGTAGAAAAAGGGGACGACAGTCTCCAGCAATATATATCGAAAACTCCGGCCAGCCAGGAAGCGTTCAAACGCGCCGCCCGGGTGGTGCCCGGCGGCAACTCGCGCCAGGCCGGCTACTGGGCGCCTTATCCGTTGACGATAAAAAACGCGTCCGGCGCCTGGGTAACGGATACCGATGGCAATCGGTATATCGATCTGCTGAACAACTACACCGCGCTGGTGCATGGGCATGCCTATGCTCCGATCACGGATGCGGTGGCGAAACAGATTGGAAACGGAACCTGTTGGGCCGCCATCAACGAGGCCCAGACCGATCTGGCGGAACAACTGACGAATCGGGTTTCCTCCATCGAGCAGGTGCGATTTACCAATTCGGGCACCGAGGCCGGGATCCTGGCCCTGATCATCGCGCGCGAGACCACCGGCAGGCAAAAAATCCTGATGGCCAGGGGCGGATATCATGGCTCCCTGCTGGAATTCGAGTCCGGCTTTTTTGGCAAGCCTGGGCCGATGACCTATCTGGGAGAATATGGCGATAGCGACAGTTTCAGGCACCAGTTAAAGCAACACGGCGATGAAATCGCGGCCGTCTTTCTCGAGCCGGTCATGGGCGCCTCCGGCATTATTGCCGCATCCCCCGAGTTTCTGAATGAAGTAAAACAGGCGACCCACGAAGCCGGCGCGCTGTTTGTGCTCGACGAAGTCCTGACTTTTCGCCTTGCAGAGGGCGGCAGACAGCAAACCCTGGGATTCGATCCCGATCTGACCACCTTTGGCAAGTTGATCGGCGGTGGTTTTCCGGTCGGCGCCGTCGGCGCCAGTCGCGAGTTGATGCGCATATTCGATCCCGCGGATCTCAAGGCATTTCATACCGGCACTTTCAATGCCAATCCGGTAACCATGGTGGCGGGAAGTGCGTCAGTGCGGGAGTTGACCGCCGAACGCATCGAAATCATGGAACGGCAGGCCGGGCAGTTAAAGAATGGCCTGATCGACATTGCACGCGAAACGGGCCTGGCATTGACCATCAATCACGTCGGCTCATTGCTGAATCTCTTTTTCACCGATAAACAGGGCGGCATCCATCATGATCGTGATGATCTGGATATCATCAGACGCTTTCATCTTGCCTGCCTGAACGAAGGATTGTTCATCGCGCCACGCGGACTGATGGCGCTGTCAACGGTATTTGACGATGCCCTGATCGAGCAGTGCCTGGAAAAGGCAAAAAAGGCCATGCAGCAAACGGCCAGAGAAATAGCCTGAGGTTCCATCGCGGCATGGAAGAGAATGCAATCGCTTACCTGCCACCCGGCATATTATGCAGTAGACTTGTTTTTTTTGCAGTCTGATCCGTACGCGGGTGGGAGACGAAAAATCTGTCCACGAGCGCTACCCTGTACGGGTTAATTTTTGACAGGATTGTATCGCTGATGAAAGTTATTGTGATGGGTTCGGGTGTGGTCGGAGCTACCACCGCCTGGATGCTCGCCGAGGCCGGCATTGACACGATAGTGGTTGATCGCCAGTCATCGGCGGCCAACGAAACCAGCAAGGGGAATGCATGTCTGGTCATGCCGGGCCACTCGCTGGTGTGGAATCACCCGGGAGCACCGCTGGACCATCTTAAGTCCATGCTTCAGAGTGATCCTGTTTCGTCTATCAAGCTGCTTGGTAATCCCGGAATAATACCCTGGGCTGCCCGTTTCCTTGCCAGTTGCCGGAAAAGCGTCAGTGCTCGAAATACCCTGCTTAACCTGCAGCTGGCCAGGCGAAGTGCCGGGCTGACTCGCCAGATTATCGAGCAACAGGGCCTGGATGTCGGGTTGCAGACCAACGGCTCTCTCTACTGGCATGAGTCAAAGGCGGCACTCGAGCTGGAACGCGGGCATTGTGAGTTTCTCAATTCACAGGGGGTGAGGGCGCGAATAATTGAAGCGGATGAGTTAACAAGCTTCGAGCCTGCGTTAGCGCGCAGCCAACGCGAGCTGGCAGGCGCGCTGCATGTCGAGGATGACTTCAGCGCCGACTGCCGACAGTTTGCCGTGCAGCTTCTCGAGCGGGCCGTAAATCTGGGCAAGGTCAGGGTTGTTTTCGACAACCCGATTCACTCGATTGAAAGCAACGGAACAACGATAACCGGCATCGACACTGCAGACGGCCGACTGCAAGCCGATCACTATGTGCTCTCCCTGGGCCCCGAGAGCGGTCGTATGGCTAAACCGCTTGGGCTTACCCTGCCGATCGCGCCCGCCAAGGGATACTCGTTGACCGTGCCGGTGCGAACTCCCGCGCAAATGCCTCGACATGGCGGTGCGGACCTCACCGAATTCGTCGCGGTGACACCCCTGAAAGATCGTTTGCGCATCACCAGTTATGCCAGCTTCGAAGGGTTTGACCAAACCTGGAAAAAGCAGAATTTTTTCCGTCACCGACGAGTGGTGGAAGAAGTCTTCCCCGGGCTGGTCGACTGGGAAGGCGAACAAAACGAGTGGACCGGATTGCGCCCGATGACGCCCGACGGACTCCCCGTAATCGGCAACGCCAGACCTTATGACAACCTGTGGCTGAATACCGGGCATGGTTTTTTGGGATGGACGCAAGCGGCGGCATCCGCCCAGGTCCTGCTGCACAAAATCACCCGCTCGGCGCGCGACGATTGTTGCAGCGCATTCGACTTGAGGTGGGGGTAGCTCAACAAAGCGCCCAACGGCCTCTTAAAAAATGCGGTTATGAGTTCCCTGTCAAGTAAACTGGAGCATTGGCTATCGGCAAATAACCAATTTGGTCTCAAGCTGCAAACGGGATGGTTTGGGAGACCATATGATAACCATCATTCTCTGACCAATATTCACGAACGCCCAAACAAGTTTATTATTGAAATTGATGAGCAGCTGTACCTTAGTTTTTACAAAACCCCTGGAAATTGAATTATCGGGTGATGATTTGGTGTTCAAAAAATACCAACAGCTTACTTTCGACTATCAGGGTTATGGTGATATGGATTCACACTGCAATCTATACGGCCAACCAGGAGAAACCACCTTTGTTTCATATAGTTGAACGGAATCATAACGAACGCATGCAGTCGGACAAATTGCTACGCCGTGCTTCGCAATTTGCTTCTGAGGTGCAGCATTATGATTAGCGGTAAAGCATCATGAAATCTGACATCAGAATTGAAGTGGCCAGCCCTTCCAGCATACCCTCATCCCAGAGCGCCATGGATGACAGCGCCACGGGGCAGCCTGGCGCCAAGGGCAAGGGAATGAAGCAGAATGATGCGCGTTCTGGTAATACCCGAACCGTGGAAACCGTTCAGATCGCCGAGGTCAAT
>JAAEPH010000244.1 GCA_024232855.1 Gammaproteobacteria bacterium | reverse complement strand
GGTTACCCAATTTTGCGCCCGGGGTTATTCCCTACTCAAATCTGTTAAAGACGCCGAGCAAACTTGTCGATCCTCAACCGCGGGCTATTTACGACGATAAGAATTTCGAAAGCCCTTGGAGTTACCTCGTAAAGAAAACGGCTATGCAGGTAATCCCTGGTATGTCTAAAAACATTGCGCCTGCCAGGTACTGGGACGGTTCGTTAAAGCATCCGAACAACGGTGTGCCGGTCACTAAAATGACGATTATGGATAAGGTCGAAAATGAGATGGCACCGGATAAGTCCAGCAAACCGCAAAAGCGCGACCTTGCCACTGAGAATCTGATCGAGAACGGCAAAGCGCCAGGCCCGCCACCGCCGATGATGACGCTCAATAAGGTCGAGTTTTCGCTGCTGACGCTCGATAACGCAGACGGCAAGTTGTATGACGCCTATATCACCGAGGTCGGCAAAAAACGACGGGAAGCGGTGATGGCGGTTATCAAAGATTCCGGTTGGAAAACCCTCGACGCAGGGCGCGGTAGTGATCGGGCGGCAATGTTGCAGCGGGCTATT
>JAAEPH010000243.1 GCA_024232855.1 Gammaproteobacteria bacterium | reverse complement strand
TGCAGTTGGTTCAATTCGTCCTGCGCAAACTGCGCCTGGTGCACCAGCTGGCGAATCTCGAGCACTCTGTCGCCGTTTTGTGGCTGGTTGCCAAACGGGTAAATGCTGTAGTCGGCAATAATAGACTTGCCGGTGGCGAGTGTTATAACCGCCGCGTGCTCGGTGAAGGCGATCGAGTCCATGCTCAGCTTGTCGAGTATGCTCGAAGGTTCCTGTTGGCTCAACAGGTCGTCAAGGCACCGCCCGGCAAGGCTGTTCACAGCGCATTCGAACAGTGCCTCGCCGCCGGCGTTGGCATAGCGGATGCGATGTTTGTCGTCGAGGCACAATATTGATGCATTGAGCGCATCGAGCATGCGATAGCCGGGGTCGTCGGTCGGGGGTATCGGCTTCACGGTAGGGCGGTGTATTTTAGCAGTCTGGATTGGCATGGTGCTCGCCGGGGAGCAGAGCGAAAGGCCCCGTGAGGGGCCCCGTTTGTCTAACGCACCGGCAAAAGCGTCGAACAGCTGTAGTACAGATCGAATTCGATAGGGTTAGTCGCCAGACGCAGTCGCTGAACTTCTTCGTTCTTGAGGTCGATATAGGCGTCGATAACGTCATCGGTAAACACGCCACCGGACTTTAGGAAATCACGGTCCTGGTCGAGCGCCTCGAGCGCCTCGTCCAGCGAAAATACAACCTG
>JAAEPH010000242.1 GCA_024232855.1 Gammaproteobacteria bacterium | reverse complement strand
GTCGCGGATAACCGTGATGCTGACCGAGGCGGAGTTGCCCACCGGATCTACCGCCAACGCGGTCAGGGTATTCGAGCCTTCGACGAGCGGCACGCCCGTCGCGCTGTAGGCACCGCCGACAACAGTCGCAGGAACACCGTTGACGCTTACCGTCGCCGTGTCGTCGTCCACAGAACCCGACACATCGACCGTAGTGGAAGACGTGACTAACCCGTCAACCGGATCGGTGATGTCGACCACCGGCGGTGTGACATCGAAAACCTCGATGCTGAAAGTTTCACTGTCGCTGAGAAATCCGTCACTGACATTCGCGCTGGCCGGGTAGAATCCGGCATCGTCGAGACCTGGTTCGATGGTCAAGGTATTGCCATTCAACGTGACGAAGTCCGGCACCGTGGCGCCAAAAATTAAAATGGTACCGGCGTCGGGATCGACGCCATTCAGGACGACATCGGTAGTTTCGCCAATATTGATCGTCACATCTGCGATTGGCGAGAGCGTCGGCGGCCGATTGAAGTTAACAACCTCGATGGTGAAGCTGCGGCTCGCATCGAGCAATCCGTCGCTGACGGTCGCGGTCACCGGGTAGAATCCGGCATCGTCAAAATTCGGCGCGATATCGAGGGTATCGCCGTTCAAGGTAACAAACCCCGGCAACGGCGTAGTGCTATAGGTCAATGTGTCGCCAGGATCAGGGTCGTTGCCGTCGAGGACAACCGCGGTAACGTCGCCTTCATCGAGCGTGACATCGGTAATTGCGGTCAGGGTCGGTTGTTGATTGACGGGCTGACCAATCTGCACGGCCAGCGATTCAAAGGTGAGTGGGTGCGCCTGGGGCGGATTATCATTGTCCGCAATAATCGCATTCGAAAAATCGACGGTGGAAGTCGAATCAGCTACGCCAACCACTTCGATCAACGCAATCACGCCGGTGCCCGAGGGTGGATTATCGCTGCCCGAGGTGCCGTACAAAATCGATACCTTGCCGGCCTGTTCCCTGATATCGGCCAGCGGTGTGCGATTGCTGGTTATCAGCATCCAGTCGCTATCGGTGCAAGCGGTTCCCCTGACCGTCGCGCAAAATGGATTGTTCCCCAGCGGGACATAAGCCGGAACCGCGCCGGCAAACGTGCGGTTGGGATCGACAATAGTTATCTGCGCCGGATCGAACTGTATATCGAATTGAAACGCGGCAAGCCCGGAGGCAGGCACGTCGGTGGCAACCACTTCGACGAATGCCGATTCTCCAGGTTCTAGCTGCACTGTATTCGGATTGAACGACAGCGATGCGGCCTGAGATGCCGCGACCATGCCGAAACTCAGCAACATGAATAGCGCAACTTTACCGAGCATGTACCTGGCTCGGCTCATGCCTGGTTGGTCTCGATCACCC
>JAAEPH010000241.1 GCA_024232855.1 Gammaproteobacteria bacterium | reverse complement strand
GATAGCTGCATATTCTGGGCGAACGTGAACACTGATTCTGGCGCATTGTGAACACCCATCCTGGATGATCGTGAACACCGATTCCGGTGGGAACGTGAACACTTTCTGGTGATTTCCAGAATCACTATTCACGATCAACCAGAATTTTCTACGCATTGATTTTTGACGATCACCTAATGTGAGGGATGATGTGAGGGACACCCGCTTTCCAGGTGTCGACTGGCTCATCCTCTTAGGGTGGGTGTCCCTGTTAACTTCGAGACAAAAATGCATTGATTGATAAATCAGTAAAGAGATTATATCAATGCTTGACCCCATAAGCCTTTTTTCAGAAAGACAAACCCTGCCAGATAAAATGAAACTTTGTAACGTGGATTTAATTGACGGTTACGATTCAGTCAATCTTGTGTTAGCATCTAGTTAATGTCGCTATTATCTGCCATTCCAAATTTTTTTTAGGAAGAGGTGATGGAAAAGAAGTTCAAAGAGTTTTCGTTAGAAAATTTCATCAATGATAGATATATATCTGACTCAAAGTTAGTTCTAAATGCCTCAATCGAAGAAGAAGAAAACCACTACATTTTAAACCCCACTCCACTTGAAAGTGAGAAGTGGACCCCATAGATTGGACAGTTGATGGTCGAAGTTAAGGAGTTATTTTCTGTATTATTATCTTCATTGAAAAGAGGATGCAGAAAATGAGTAAGAAACGCAGAAATCATTCACCGGGATTTAAATCGAAAGTG
>JAAEPH010000240.1 GCA_024232855.1 Gammaproteobacteria bacterium | reverse complement strand
ATAAATTGGTATTTTGTTTGAGAAAATTAGATTTATTGTAAGTATTTTTCCCTTCAAAACCAAAATTTGCGTTTAACCTATTGCAATTTGATTTAATCAAAAAAGGTAATTCATTCAGTATTTTTAAAAAAGAATCTGGGTTGCTGATATATATTGGCATTAAATCTGCTGCCAAATATTCCTGAAATGCTGCTGACTTTTTCTCAAATGAATAAAAAGAATAAAACATTATAATTTTTAAGCGTTTGTTACTAAATTTATTATTCGTAAGGTCAGGACTAATATTTTTTATATATATTCGTTCTAGTTCTTTGAATTTTTTAAGTTCATCTGGCTGCTTGTTTCCTTTTTCGTCAATATATGTAAACACACCTTCGTTTACATTTAAAAGACTAGATAGAAGAATTGAATATTCATCATAGTGTCCTTCTTCTGATTTTAAATTTGAACATGCACTTACTAAGATTAGCCATATAATGATTGTATATTTCATAAAATTAGCCATTAATCACAACTGTAACGTTATGCCCATTTTTAGGCGTTATTGCGTTATATATTTCAATTATTTTATCTTCTTCAAATACAATGCAACCATCAGACCATTTCTCATATGGGGGTTTCCCCATGTGTAAAAATATTTCGGAAAACCCTGCAACATTAGGTAAAAATATCGCTTCTCTAGGAGTTCCTTTTGAGTTCTTTTTTCTGGCCATTGTAGTTGCTGAGCATCTTAAGTATGTGCCAGCAGGAATTTTCTTAGTTAAATTCCAGTAACATTTAGTTGTAATAGTCTTTCCAGGTGCGCTAAATTTTAAAGTACCATCTTTAGCCAACCTAGTTATTGTAATTTTATACATCAATATTTCTCCCTGTTTGTTGATCTATTTTTAAGCCTAACACCGCATTCAGCGGCTTGTCCGCTGTAATGTCTTGTTAACTGCTGCCCCATAAATACTCTCGACCTAAATATGAAAAATGCACGGTGACAATAGCCGGTAAAATAATCATAGCTGTGCTTTCAATATTTAATATTGT
>JAAEPH010000239.1 GCA_024232855.1 Gammaproteobacteria bacterium | reverse complement strand
GATGATTGCGTAGGACTTTGGTTTCACAGGGGATTATCCGATTGAGCGCCGGACTTATTGATCCGGTCGATTGAGGATAATCCCCTGTGGAATCAAAGAACAAGCAAGGGCGCGTGCATGTTTATGAATTGTTCGGGCTAGTTCCGGCTTTTACCTGTCATCAATTTTGAAGAGACCTGCAGGCGTATGGTTTTAAGGTAGGAGGGCTTTCATTTGAACAACGCGGTTGAGTGATCGTTAGACTGGAGACCGCCGCTTCCCGGCACGTCCCCGAAATATGGCAATGACCTCCCCGGCGGACTTTTTTACGGCAAGCTGGTTATACTTGACGTGGGCGATGATCCCAACAAGCCCGAGTATGATGCATCCGGGCCGACCGTGGCGCTGGCCGCGCGCATGGAGCAATCGGCCCCGGCCTCGACCATACTGATCACAGAGACTACGCGCACACTGGCTGACCGCTGGATAGAGACGACGGATCATCGCGCGATTACGGCCAAGGGGTTATCGCAGCCAGTTTCGGCTTTTACGCTGACGAAGATACGTTCGGGCAAAGAACCTGTCGATATCGGCAGCTCGCGGCCGATCGTTGGCAGAATATCCGAACTGGCCCAGTTTCGTGGTTTGCTGCAGGCCTGTGTCGAGAGTGGTTACGGGCAGAGCGTGTTGATTCGCGGCGAGCCCGGAATCGGCAAGACCCGCCTGGTTGAGGAATTGATGGCGCTCGCCGCGCAAAACGGTTACGCGACTTACCTGGCGCTGGTGCTGGACTTTGGTACGGGCAAGGGGCAGGCGGCGATTCCGTCGCTGGTGCGCGGCTTTCTCGGTATCGCCCCTGGCAGTAGCAAGAGCCGTCGAGCGCGCGCTCTGGACGAGGCGGAAAAGGCCGGCATTACCGACCCGGAGCAGCGCGTTTTTCTCAATGATCTGCTCGATTTACCACAGCCGCTGGAATTGCGCACCCTCTACCATGCGATGGAGGCGCGCACGCGCATCGAGGGCAGGCACGGGGTCGTGGGGCACATGATCCGGCAACTTGCCGCGAGGCAGCCGCTTCTACTGGTGATCGAAGGCTTGCACTCGGCCGATGCCGAGACCCTGGATTACCTGACTTACCTGACCACGACCATGGTCGATTGCCCCGCGCTGACGTTGCTCACTACTCGCCTGGAAAACGATCCCGTCGACATTAACTGGCGCGCGCACGCCGGGGAGCACCCGACCGTAACCTGGGACCTCGGTCCGTTACGTGCGACCGAGTCGCAGCAACTGGCATCGGGTATCGTCGGCGACAAGGATGATTTTATCCGCCAGTGCGTCGCCCGCGCCGAGGGCAATCCCCTGTTTCTGGAGCAGCTTTTGCTGGTTGCCGACCAGGCGAGCCTGGACAGCGTGCCGGACTCGATCAAGAGTATCGTCCTGGCGCGTATCGACCAGTTGGACAGCGTGGATAAAAAGGCGCTCCGTGCGGCTTCGATCCTGGGACAGCGTTTCGGGCTCGAGGCTCTGCGTCATCTCATCGATTACCCCGACTACGATTGCGGGGAACTGATCGGGCATCACCTGGTACGCGCCGATGGCCCGCTTTTCATGTTTACCCATGCCTTGATCCAGGGCGGAATTTACTCATCGCTGCTCAGGAACCAACGCAATGAATTGCACCGCACTGCGGCCGAGTGGTATGACCAACGCGATAGTATACTACGGGCCGAACACCTTGATCGCGCCAGCGACAGCGGCGCGGTGGATGCCTATTTCAGGGCCGCGCAAGGCCAGTCGGAGTTGTATCATCCCGAGCGGGCCTTGCAACTGGTACAGCGCGGACTCGAGATTGCGCCCGAGGACGAATCGTTTGCGCTCAAGTGCCTGGAAGGAGAGCTGCTGCGTATCCATGGCGATATTCCCGAGTCCACCGAGGCTTATCGCATCGCGGCCCAGGTCGCGGGCGGCGATATCGGCAGTTGCAGCGCCTGGATCGGCATGGCTGAAGGCCTGGCCGAAACCGGTGAACACCGCGAGGCGCTAGAAATGCTCGATACCACGATCGAGATAGCGAAGGAGCACAAGCTGGCCCTCGAACTGGCGCGCATCTATCGAATCAGGGGTAATGTTCATTTCTTTCGAGGCCAGATAGAGAACTGCCTGGAGGCCAATAAGAAGTCATTGCAGTACGCGCGCGCCGCCGCATCGGCGGAAGTCGAAGCGCATGCACTCAGCGGGCTTGCCAACGCGGAATACAATCGTGGCCGCTTCATCTCCGCGCACCTGTATTTTGATCAATGCATAGAGCTCTCGCGCGTACACGGTCTCGGGCGGGTGATTGCCGCGAACCTGTCGATGCGCAGTTACGTCAGCTGCTGGCAAAACCAGATCGAGTCCGCCATCTCGGGTTACCGTGAAGCGGCGCAGCAGGCGGCGCGGATCAACGATCCGCGAGCTGAGATGCTGGCCCTGATGATCGGCGGTTCTTTCTGGGCCCAGGTGGGCGACATCGATGAAGGTGAGCGCTGGCTGAAGTCGAGTTTGAAAATTATCCGCCGTATCGATGCGCGCCTGTTCGAGGGTGTTTGCGTTTACCTGCTCGGCAGGTTTGCGTTCTTGCGCGGCGACCGCGACAGGGCGCGCAACCTGACCCTGGAGGGTATCGCGATACTGCGTGAATCGGAGTCCGGAATGACCTTCGGCGGGCCGATCGCGCTCGGCATACTCGCGCTCTCCGCAGAAGATTCCAGGCAGTGCTACAAGGCGCTGGCGGAGGCCGAAGCGATCCTCGATGCCGGCAGCGTAGGGCATAATTACCTCAACTTTTACGAAGATGCGATGGAAGCCTGCCTGCAGATCGAGGACTGGGATGAAGTCGATTGCTACGCGCAGGCGCTGCAGGACTACACTCGCTCGGAGCCGCTGCCGCGCAGCGACTACTTTATCGCCCGCGGGCGTGCCCTCGCCGCACACGGGCGCGGGGATCGGGACCCGGCTACGCTTGCGGAATTGCAGAGTCTTTCCATGGAAGCCGTGAAAAACGGCCTGAACATGAGCCTGCGCGCGCTCGCGCACGCACTCGAGGTTCCTTAATGGATAGATGCGAGGATTACACGACCGGGATTTTGCGGCTGCGGTACGCGATATAATCCAGCAACCCTTCGTCGAGCGCCGCATCGATGGGTGGCGCCTCGTATTTCTCGAGCCATTGCCGCGCCTTGCGTACACCCACCGCCTCGCTGTCAAGCCGGTTCTCCGAGTCCCACTGTTCGTAGGAGTTGTTGTGCTGTGAATCGAAGATGAAGAGGTTGCTGTTGAGCGTGTGGGACTCGCCGAGGAAGTGCCCGCCCGGGCCGACGCGTTTAGTCGCCTCGAACATTTCCTCGATATCGCTGAACCGAGGGCCCTGCAGGAAGTGGTAGAAGGCGTCGAGCTGTTCGAAATCGATCATGGTCTTGCCGTAACCGACCGTCAGCGCGCCCTCGAGCATGCCCCCGGCCATGGTCATCCAGTTGGCGTCGGAGAGCATGCTCGGGAACAGGCCCCACATCGAGTCGTAGGCCGCCTGCATGTCGCCCGATTTCGAGGTTGCGACATTCAGGATCGAGCGGTGTGGAACTTTGTAGTAACGCGCCATCGAGCTCGCCAGGAACTGCACCATCGCCGAATCCGGTGAGCCGTGTACCGGCGCACCGCTGTTGAGCGCGACCGTCATCGCCGGTACGCCGAACAGCATCGGTGAGCCCGGGCGTATAATCTGCGCCATCGCCATTGCCATTAACGCTTCCGCCACCACCACGCCGACGGTGCCGACGTTACTCGCCGGTGTGCTCGCCGCCGTCATCGAAAACGGTGAGCACATCACCGCCTGGTTATTCATCGCGTAAACCTTGAGCGCGTCGAGCATGGTTTCATCCCACACCAGCGGCGAATTGGCGTTGATCAGCGAGGTGGTGACGGTATTGTTGGTGGCGAATTCGGCGCCGAACACCAGCTTCATCATTTCGACCGTGTCCTCGGCGCGTTCGCGCGCTGTGACGTTGCCGATGATCGGTTTGTCCGAGTACTTGAGGCCGCTGTAAGCCATGTGCAGGTGCCGGTGCGCGACCGGAACATCGACCGGTTCGACGATGGTGCCGCCGGCGATGTGCACCGTCGACGCCATGTGATTGAGTTTTTGCAGGTTGTTGAGATCCTCGAGAGTGGCGTAGCGGCGCACGCCGTCCATGTCGCGCACGAACGGCGCGCCATAGGACGGCGATACCACCGCGTGGCCGTCGCCGATGCGCACCGTGCGCTGGGGGTTGCGCGCGTGATGCACGTAGGACGATGGAATTCTGGCAATCAGGGCGAGTAACTCCTCGCGGCAGATGCGCACGCGTTCGCCGTCTATTTCGGCGCCGGTTTGACGCCAGTAATCAAGCGATTCGCCATCCTGGAAATCGCAGCCGATCTGCTCGACGACGCGCATAGCGAAATCGTGAATCAATTCCACGCCTTCCTGGTCGGTGACTTCCATGATCGGAATGCCGCGGCGGATTTCCGGGTGGTGCACGATGGCGGCACTCGCTACCGCGGCGCGGCGAGCGGTGCTGCCGCCCCGGCGTCTGCGGCGAGTCGTCATGAACGGCTCATTCATGGGCCAGCGGTTCGAGGCAGCAGGCGATCTCGCGTTCGGCGTCTGCGTCGAGAGACTGCAAAGGCGCGCGCACGCCGGCATCGACGTAAATGTCGATCAATTCCTGCCAGCGTGAGTAATCGATGCTGCCGTCGGCATGCATCGGGGTTTGCATCGCGAGATTGATGCCGTTGAGTTCAGTCATGTCTGTCCCCGTTTAAAGCGCTAGCGCGACCTTGCGGCCGTCGTGAAACGCGTAAGGCGCAGCGCGTGGTGCGGCGGCGTCACCGATAACATGGAAGCGAATATCGGTTTCGGCGAGTGCAAGTTCAACCGCGTTATCGGCGACATTGGTAGTTGCGGTGACAATCGCCGAGGCGGCGATACTCGAAGTCGAGCCGTCGAGCAGCGAGCGCAGTTCGGCACGATCGCCGTGCCAGTGCGTGATGATCGTTTCCGGCATGAAGCTGGCGCCGAGCTTTGTCAGGTTAGCGCGAACCTGGAAATCCGAGGTGGTGCGCGTCAACTCCTTGCCGATCATCGGATCGGGTGTGACGATGGTGACGTCGTGACCCTTGTCGGCGAGATACCAGGCGGTGCCGGTGCCGCGCCAGTTGCCGCCTTCGTCCAGCACGATGATCGTCTTGCCGAGCTCAGCCTGGTCGCGGAAGACTTCTTCACAGGAATATACCTTGCCGTTGGCAAGACCCGGCAGTGATTCGGCTTCGGGCAGCCATCGTTGTTTTGCGCGCCCGTCCGGCATCGAGCCGGATGCGAGAATCACTTCATCGGCGCCAAAATCGGCGATATCCTGCTCGCCCATCGGTGAAAAATAACGCACTTCGACTCCGAGCCTTTCTAGCTGGCGCAGGTACCAGTCCATCAACTCGGCGATCTGACCCCGGCGCGGCGCGAGTCCGGCGAGTCGAAACTGACCGCCGAGATCGCCGAGCGCCTCGGCCAGGGTGACCTGGTGACCCCTTTCCGCGGCGACGCGGGAAGCTTCCATGCCCGCGGGTCCGCCGCCGACGACGAGTACTTTCTTGACAGTTGCGGCGCGCTCGAAGCGATCGCCCCCCCATTCGAATTCGCGCCCGGCGGAGGGATTGATCAGGCAGGAAATCCAGTAGTCACGCGAGCGCCGCCCCCAGCACATCTGGTTGCAGGAGATGCAGCCGCGGATATCGTCGTCGCACCCCTCGCGAGTTTTGTTGACCCAGTGAGGATCCGCGATTTGCCCTCGCACGATCGAAACCAGGTCCGCGTCGCCGCTGGCAATCGTATAGTCGGCATTTTCCGGTGTGCGGATATGACTCTCGGCGGTTACCCTGGCGTGACTGACCACCTGTTTGAGCGCGGCCGCTAGCGGCACGCCCTGCTTTTCGCCGTGCACGAAGGTCGGCATGACCCGTTCGTAGTCGACGTAATTGCCTGAACCGCAGGAAACGTAGTCGAGGTTAGCACGTTGATCGTGCAGTGAAATCACCGCCTGGAAATCTTCCAGGGTCATCACAAAGGGCGTGTTGTCAGCGTATCCGATCGACATGCCGATGATAAAATCCTCCCCGCAGGCGGCGCGGATGGAATCGATGATCGACATCGACAGGCGGCAGCGATTTTCCAGCGCACCGCCCCACTGATCGTCGCGCCGGTTCGACCAGGGACTCCAGAACTGGTCGAGCAGGCTGTGGTAGGCGGCGAACAGGTCAACGCCGTCGAAACCGGCCGCCTGGCATCTTTTGGCGGCCCTGGTGAAACAATCGATCACTTCGTGTATCTCGCTTTCGCGCATGGCGTGACTGCCGTCCGAATCGTGGTAGGACGCCAGCCCCGACGGCCCCCAGTGCGGCATGAAGGAAAGATCCGAGTCACCGTGTTGGCCTACGTGGTAAAGCTGTTGTAGTATCGTCGTGCCATGCGCGTGCACCGCGTCGGTAATCTTGCGGAAATGGGGGATGACGGCATCGTCACCGTGACGGAAGTTGCCGCGCGTCAGCACCGCGGTGGCATGCACCGGCATCGGTTCGACCACGATCATCGCGGCGCCGCCGCGCGCGCGTTCCTCGTAATAACCTAGATGGCGTTCGCCGGGCAGGCCGAGATCGGACATGTTGGCGGTATGGGCGCCGAACACGATGCGGTTGTCGAGCTTGCGATGGCGCAGCTCGAGCGGCTGGAAAATGTGCTTGTATTGAGTCATGGGAATACGCTGGAATCGATCAGGTCTCGAATATAACCATTGTCTCTCTATGAACAAAACGATATATTTTCATAGTTCCCATCGAATATTGTCATAATGTCAACGCTCGATATCGACTCCATGCGCGCGCTTGCTGTGATCGCCGAATCCGGCGGCATCACGCGGGCGGCACAACGCCTTAACCTGTCGCAGTCGGCGGTGAGCCACAAGATGAAACGGCTTGAGGGTAAGTTGAATCGGAGTCTGTTTACGCGCAGTGGCGGCAAGTTCGCCCTCAGCACGGACGGCGAAAAACTGCTCAACTACGCACGGCGCCTGGTGAGATTGCACGACGAAGCCTGCGCCAGCTTCCACCAGAGCGATCTTGTCGGCGAGTTGCGGCTCGGTATTACCGAAGACGTCAGCGCGCCGGGCATGGCGCAGATTCTGTCGAGCTTCTCGACCAGTTTTCCCAACGTAAACCTGACCTCGCGCGTCGCGCACACGCCGGAACTGACGCGCAGGTTACGCGCCGGCGAAATCGACATGGCGCTGATCGAAGTGTTCGAATCGGATTTACTGCCGACGGACCATGCCCTGGGCCGACAACAAATCGCCTGGCTGCAGGCGCAAGATTTTATCCTCGATTCCTCCCAACCGATTCCCTTCGTCACCTACCACAAGGACTGTTTCTACAAGACCTGGGCCGAGCAGGCACTGGCGCGCAGCGGGCGCAGTCTGCGGGTGGTTTTCGAATGCCCGAGTATTGACGGCATGGTCAACGCGGTGCGCAGCGGGCTCGGCATCGGACTGGTTAACCTGGGTGTGCTCAAGCAACGCCATCCCGGCGACAGCCGCGCCGGCAGCCGTGGACTGCGGGTGGATAGCGGTGAATTACCCGCGCCCCCCGCGATTCAACACGTGGCCCGCTTTTCGGCGGGCATTTCGACACGGCAGATGGAAA
Source organism: Gammaproteobacteria bacterium (assembly GCA_024232855.1). Lineage (GTDB taxonomy): Bacteria > Pseudomonadota > Gammaproteobacteria. The sequence continues at coordinate 17,319 of JAAEPH010000239.1, read as the reverse complement.
AACTGCTGGAAGCGATTAAATCTGAACTGGTAACACCGGAATGAATGAAATCGAATCGAGCCGGCCGGTAGCGCTGGTGACAGGCGCGAGTGGCGGCATCGGCGAGGCGATTTGCCGACACCTGATCGACAACGGTTACCGGGTTGTCGCGAGCGCGCGCAACCAGGCCCGACTGCAGGCTTTGGCGCAAGCGCTGGGGGATCGACTCCACCCGCTGTTGCTTGACGTCACCGACGCGGCCGCAACCCGTTCGCTTGGCAGCGTTTTACCCGCGGAATTCCGCAATCCCTGCGTTTTGATCAATAACGCCGGACATGACGTCGGTGGGCGTCGGTTTTTCGAACAGGGCAGCGCCGATCAATGGTGCGATATCATCGAAACCAACGTGCAGGGCATGATACGACTGACGCATGCGCTAATCGGCGGCATGCTTGCGCGCGGTTCGGGGCATATCGTCAACATGGGGTCGATAGCCGCGCTCAAACCCTATGCCACCGGGAGCGCTTACGTCAGCAGCAAGTACGCCGTGCATGGTTTCAGCGAAACCCTGCGACTCGATTACGCGGGCAGGGGCATACGCGTCACCGAGATCATGCCCGGGCTGGTGCGTAGCGGTTTTGCCGAGCAGCGTCTCGGTGATGCGCTGCAGGCGCAGGAATTTTACGACAGCTTCGAGCAATGCCTCGAACCCGAAGATGTCGCGCGCACCGTTGTGTTCGCATTGCAACAACCGGCACAGGTCGAAATCGCGCAACTGGTAGTGCTGCCGGTAAGCGGACAGGTATTATAAATACCACAGGTAGTTTATGGCGAATATTTCGAAATCGGTATCGAGATCGGTATCGGCATCGATGTCATCAAAAAGGTCCAACCCGGGCAGTAATGTGTAAGACAGTTCAAGGTCGCCAGGGCCGACCGTGGTTCCAACTGCGAGACCGAAGGCAAAATCCGACGCACTGTCGCTGGCACTGCTGATTCCGTCGGCGTCAAAATCAACACTGACGATGCCATAACCGAATTTTCCCTTGTAGTAAATATCGCCAGTGCTTTTGTATACGCCAAATATGCCCCAGGTGTCGATAGAGATATCTGCCGAGAAATTGGAGCTAGCCCGGAAAATTCATAAATATGCACAATCTCGCTTGTCTATTGATTCCACAAGATATATATCCTCAGTCGCTCGTAATCACCGATACGAGACTTCTTCGGATATTTCCTCGTGAAATCAATATACTGCGCGATCTTTGCGCATATTTATGAATTCTCCGGGCTAGATACGCTGGCCTCGGACATGGTCTTCAGGTAGAACACCTCAAACCCTAACCATTCGTCGGGGGAGTAGCCGGTGACAAAGCCCAGGTTTCCCGTATCGGCGTCATCAGATGATACCTGTCCGTAGGTGACGCCGGCAAAGGGCCCTTCGGCCTGCGCCAGCGGAGCCGCGATGAGTGTGATCACGAGTACTGCAATACGATTCCATTTCATAATAGTCTTCTCTGCATCCTGATTTCAGGTTAACAATGCAGCACAACTCATCGGCGCTGTTTCGGCGTGGCTATAGTAGGCGAATTCTACAACCTGCTAGAGATTTAGCAATCGCAGTTCTAGCCCGGGGGATAGATTGGCACGGGGTTGGAGTAGGCAGGTGCTCCTGGCCGGGGTTGAGTAATCCCGGGGTCCACGGCCCACGACCGGCGCGGTTTTTTTGTTTCGCAATAGCCTCGAATTGGGGTAACGTAGGCGGGTTTCGAGGGCACGGTAAATGGCATGCTTCTGAAAGACATTAAAACCTGGGTGACGGTACCGCCCAGCGGTATCGGGGGCGCCTTCTGGGTGATCGTCAAGCTAACCACCGACGACGGCATCGAGGGCGTCGGTGAATGCTACGGTATTCCGGTTTCGGGCGACATCGCCTGCGCCATGGTCGAAGATACCTTCGAGCGCTACATCGCCGGTGAAGATCCGCACCATGTCGAAACCATGTTTCGCCGGGTTTACTCGGCCGGTTTTACGCAGCGTCCGGACGTCAGCATGATGGGTGTGTTCAGCGGCATCGAGATCGCGATCTGGGACATACTCGGCAAGGCTCACGATCTGCCGCTCTACCAGTTGCTCGGTGGCAGATTCCACGAGCGGCTGCGCACCTATACCTATCTTTACCCGGAGTCCCTGTCGGCGGACGGCAATCCCGGCGATGGCGCGCCCGACGTGTATCACGACGGCGACGCCGCGGCTGCGCGTGCGCTGGACTACATCGACATGGGGTTTACCGCGGTCAAGCAGGACCCCGCCGGACCCTACAGCTTTCAGGGCGGGCGCGAGCTGTCGCTGACAGAGTTGAGCCGCTGCGAGGACAATGTCCGCAAGATACGTGAAGCGGTCGGCGATCGCGCCGACATCCTCTTCGGCACCCACGGGCAGATGACGACCTCGTCGGCAATCCGGCTGGCGCGCCGGCTCGAACCCTATGACCCGCTGTGGTTCGAGGAGCCCTGTCCGCCCGACCAGATGGAGGCGATTGGCAAGGTCGCCGCTGCGACCAGCATTCCGATCGCGAGCGGTGAACGCCTGACTACCCGCGTCGAGTTTCACCAGGCCCTGAAGGCCGGGGTCAGCATCCTGCAACCCGATATCGGACGTAGCGGCGGTGTCTGGGAAACCAAGAAAATTGCCGCCATGGCGGAACTGTTCAACGCCCAGGTCGCACCGCATATCTACTGCGGCCCGATCGCGCATGCGGCCGCGGCCCACGTTGCTTTCAGCTGCCCCAATTTTCTCATCCTGGAGACGATTCAGACCGAGTTTCATGACGCCATTTTGCAGCGGCCGCTGGACTGGGAAGCCGGCTATATGCCGGCCCCGGGGGAACCCGGACTCGGCATCACGCTCAACGAGGCGGTGATCGAATCGCACCCCTATATCAGCGGAGGGCGCCTGCACCTCGAAATGTGCCAGGCCGCGCTCGATTCCAACAACCAGAAAACCATCACCGAGATCGAGTAGTGCAGAACAGACCCGCCGCATTGAACCTGTCCAACTGGCGCCAGCCGGGCAACGGCCGCTGGGCCTTCCACCATGTGCGTGAAATCATTCCCAGTGAACCCATTTACCGCGGCAGCCGTTCCTCCGGATTTGCGCGATCTCCGGTCGACGCGATAAGCCAGGTATCGGTGTCGGGTCCCGACGGCGCGGACTGGTCGCTGGCGCAATGGCTCGAAGTGTCCAGTAGCGATGCGTTACTGGTAGCGCATCGCGGCGAGCTGGTGCACGAATGGTATGTGGACGACGACATTGTCGGAAACCCGCATATTGTATTCTCGGTGAGCAAATCGATCACCGCGTTGCTGGCCGGGGTACTGGTCGAGCTGGGCCTGCTCGACCCGGCGCGACCCGTGATCGAATATATCCCCGAGCTGGCGAATTCGGGCTACCGCGACGCGACGGTGCAACATGTGCTCGACATGGTGGTGCGCATCGATTTTGTCGAAGATTACCTGGCTACCTCGGGCAAGTTTGTGGAATATCGTACCGCCACCGCGTGGCATCCCTGCGCGGTTGACGCGATCGACCAGAACCTGCACGATTTCCTGTGTTCGATACAACGGGCCGAAGGCGATCATGGCGAGGTCTGGCAGTACAGGTCGCCTAACTCGGACCTGCTCGGCTGGATACTGGAACGCGTCAGCGGCGAGCGCCTGGCGGAACTGATGAGTAAACACCTGTGGCAACCCATGGGCGCGGAAAAGAATGCCTATATCACCGTCGATCGCAAGGGTGCGCCGCGTACCGCGGGCGGAATTTGCGTTGTCCCGCGGGATTTGCTGCGCCTGGGAGAAATGGTGCGCAATCGCGGTTTTGCCAACGGCCAGCAGGTAATTCCGGCATCGTGGATCGAAGATTGCAGCGACGGTGGCAGTCTCGAGGTCTGGCAGCGCGGCGAGTCCTCGAAGGAGTTTACGGCCGGTAGTTATCGCAACAAGTGGTATCAGACCGGAAACGAACATCGCGTCATGCTCGCGATCGGAATCCACAGCCAGTGGATATATGTCAATCCGGTCACCGAGGTAACCATCGTCAAGCTGTCGTCGCAGGACGAACCGCTCAGACCGGAGCTGGATGATATCAACCTGCAGGCGTTTACCAACATCAACGCCGCCGCCTCCGGGCGTTAAACCGGGCATCATGCCGGCCAGGGAAAAGCGTCCGTATCGTAGCGATTTAGTCCCCAGCGTCGCTATCGCGGTCGGTGCTGCATTCTGGGGTCTCTACTGGATCCCCATCCGCGGCATCGAGCAGGCAGGTGTGCAGGCTTTCTGGACAGGGCCGGTCATATTCGGCTTCAGTTCGCTGTTGTTTATGCCGATAGTGCTGTTTCGAATTCATAACTACATAGCCCACTGGCGGCAGATTGTAATACCCGGCCTGCTGGCGGGATTCGCGTTTGCGCTCTACATCGCGAGCCTCAACCTGACCGACGTGGTGCGCGCGATCCTGTTGTTTTACATGAGTCCGCTGTGGAGCACCCTGCTCGGCGTGCTGGTGTTGAAGGAGCGGCTCACGGTCAATCGCGTGGTTGCGCTGCTGCTCGCATTTTGCGGGCTCTACATCGTGCTGGTGGTCGATTCCGGTTTGCCGGTTCCACGCAATATGGGCGACTGGTTTGCGCTGCTGTCGGGTCTGTGCTGGTCGATTGCATCGGTGAAACTGTTCCAGGATGGTGCGCATATGATTCTGGAAAAGGTAACGATGTTCACCATTTTTGCGCTGCTGCTGTCGGTTTTCCTGGTCGTCTGGCAACACGGAGATCTGGCCGGAATACCGGGTATCGAGGCGCTTGAAAAAGGCTGGTACTGGATTCTGATGGTTGCGCTGGCGATGCTGCCGATCACCTACCTGACCATTTGGCCGGCGACGGTGTTGAGTCCCGGACGCGTCGGCATGTTGCTTATGGTCGAAGTGCTGGTGGGTGTGGGCTCGGCCGCGCTGCTGACCGATGAAAGCTTCGGTATGCGCGAGATGGTTGGTGCCCTGTTAATCATATCGGCGGGCGTGGTCGAAGTGGTGCGTCAGCAAAAAATCGACAATTCCGGTATAGTGGGCGGCCGGACCTGATTGCGAGGACGGGCCATGAAAGCGAAGATGTATCCGGCAAGCAAGGACCTCCGCAATCTACCCGGCGGGGTGAATTATTTCGGGGTAGCATAGTCAAACACTGAGACATCGAGCACGTACAAATAAAATGCAGACAAAGAATATTATGCGGGCGCTGCTGTTAGTCTGCCTGCTCACTATCACTTCCAGCCAGCCGGTCTACGCGGGCTGTTTTGACAAGCGCAAACCCGGGATGGACTGGTCCGGATGCAAGAAAATCAACAAGATGCTCAATAAATCGAATTTCACGGGTAGCCGCTTCGACAATGCCAATCTTACCTCGAGCCGCCTCGATGGGAGCGTCTTCAAGGGCGCCAGCCTGGTAAAGACCGACATGACGCGTGTCAGCGCCACGCGCGCCCGCTTCGAGGATGCCGACATGAGCAAGTCGGTCGGTTACCGTGCCGTGTTCGATCGAGCGGTGCTGAAAAATACGATATTGACCAAGTCGGAGTTTTTCCGCGCGAGTTTTCGCGAAGCCGAGTTGAGCGATATCGATTGGTCGAAGTCGGAGCTGGGACGCGTCGATTTTACCGCGGCGAAGCTCAAAAATATCAATTTCCAGTTCACCAATTTGTCGCGAGTGGTGTTCAGCGAAGCGAAGTTGGAGGGCATCGAATTCAGGGGCGCCTATACCTACCTGACACATTTCGAGAATGTGGATCTGCGCGCCGTAAACCTGTCTCAGTTGCAGATAGGCCTGTCCTGCGGAAACCAGGAAACTCGGTTGCCGGAGGGGCGCTGGATGCCCGACACCTGGCCTTGTACTGATTAGCTATTAGATTATAAAAAGCGATCGCGCTGACAGCGACAGATGCGATTGCAGGGTGATAATCGCTGCAAAGCTGAACCTGTAGTTGTGGAGGAGTATAATGGGACACCTGTATTCGAATATTCTCGAGACCATTGGCAATACCCCGGTCGTCAAGATCAACAACCTCGGCCCGCAAAACGTCAATATTTACGCCAAGATCGAGTCCTTCAATCCGATGGCCTCGGTCAAGGACCGTCTCGCGCTGGGCGTCATCGAGGATGCCGAACGCCGCGGCGTACTCAAGCCCGGACAGACCGTCGTCGAGGCAACCAGTGGCAACACCGGCATCGGCCTGGCGATGGTGTGTGCGCAAAAGGGTTATCCGCTGGTGATCGTCATGGCGGAAAATTTCAGTATCGAACGCCGCCGCATGATCCGCTTTCTCGGTGCCAGGGTCATATTGACGCCCGCCTCGGACATGGGCACCGGCATGATCGCCAAGGTTAATGAGCTGGTCGAGGAACATGGCTGGTGGCAGCCAGACCAGTTTGATAATCCGGCCAACGCGGAGATGCACGAACGCACCACCGCGGTCGAGATACTCGACGACTTCTCCGGGATCGGGCTCGACTACTGGGTTACCGGTTTCGGCACCAGCGGTACGCTCGGCGGCGTCTCACGCGTGCTGAAGAAGAAGAGTCCCGACACCCGCATCGTGGTTTGCGAGCCGGACAATTCGCAGATACTGGGGAGCGGTATTCCGCAGGCGCGCAATGCCGACGGCACTTACCAGACCCATCCGGCTTTCAGGCCTCACCTGATGCAGGGCTGGTCACCGAATTTCATTCCGAGATTTGCCGAGGAAGCCGCGGCGGAGAACCTGATCGATATCATGATGCCTATCAACGGAAATGATGCTATCCGGAGCACCATGGACCTGGCGCAAAAGGAAGGCATCTTCGTCGGCACCACTTCTGGTGCGACCTTTGCAGGCGCGCTGCAGGTCGCCGCGGAAGCGCCCGCGGGATCGAATCTCCTGTGCATGCTGCCGGATACCGGTGAACGTTACCTGTCGACGCCGCTGTTTGAAAGCATAGGCGAAGACATGAGTGCAGAGGAAATGGGAATTTCCTGCTCGACGCCGGGCTATCGTTTCGACGTCAGCAATGCGCCCGCGCAAGAGCCTGACGATGCCGAGCCCGAGACCGCCGTCGAACTCGACCCCGGGGCGATTGCCGAGGTCGACGAACTCCTCGCCGCCAACCAGGATCAGGTGCTGATGTTTTCGCTTGAATGGTGTGAGTTTTGCTGGTCGGTGCGCAAGATGCTGACTGCCTGTGAAATACCCTATGTCACCGTCGATCTCGATTCGGTCGCGTACCAGGAGAAGGATCGCGGCGGTAAAATACTGGCGGTGTTAAACCAGCGCAACGACTGGCCGACCATCCCGCAGATATACGTCGGTGGCGAATTCGTCGGCGGCGCCACCGATCTTTTCGATGTCGGCAAGGCCGGTGAGTTGCAACCCAAACTTGTGGCCAGCAACATCACCTGTAACGAAGTCATCAACCGCGACCCCTATAGCTTCCTGCCGGACTGGCTGCACCCGCGTTAACCTATTACCGGGAACACCCGAAAAGGTTCTCGCGGAGGCGCAGAGGTGCAGAGTTCGCGGAGGGAAGCCGGGGTTATCGAATCTTGAACAGAGCAATCAAGGCACCCACCCTGCAAAATATTCCTGGCGATCTCTGCGTCTCTGCGTCTCAGCGCCTCTGCGAGAACCTTCCCCGCAATCCAGCGGGCTAGGCGAAGGCAGCATTCGGCGCCTTCGTCAGCAGCAGCACTTCGGTGGCTGGATGATAGTCGCATGCGATTACCGCGCGCCGCTCGGCCTCGGCAATCGGCGCTATCTGCGTTTCGAATTTTCACGTATCAACTCGGCCAGTCCTCACCGTCGGTGTAGCGGGTGCCGCGATGGCCTTTCTTCGCCATCGGCGTTTCGAGCCGCTCCCCGGGTGCATTGACGATGATCAGGATGCGCGGTTTCCCCGACGCGGGATTAGTGGCCCCGGTAACGAGCTCTCGAATCCTGAGGCGCCCGTGAAGCTGATCGTTGAAGATGGTGTAAACATAGTCGCCCGGACTGAGCCGCTTCGGCACGATACCGGCCATGTGGAACTCGTACTCGTTGCGGCTGCCATCGTAGAGCGAATCCAGCACCGCGCCGCCTGCTTTTGCGGGGATGGTTTTGGTAATGCCGAAACTCATGGCGGTGTCTTTGCTGTGGGTTTGCAGGGCATGATAGTGATGAATCCAGCCCTGATCAACCAGGTGAAAGGTAACTTGATCCGTATCAATTCTCGCGCGGTCGAAGCGGGGTAGGCTATATCTTAAAGTAACTTTAATAAGAATGATTAACATTTGCGTTCGCATTTAAGCTTTGATAACTTACGCTCCGCTACGCGTTTACCAATCTAACCCGGAAAATTCACACTAATGCACGATCTCGCTTGTCTATTGATTACACAAGAAATATTTACCCTCAAGGGGCACCAAGGCCCTCAGTCGCTCGTAATCACTGATACGAGGCTTCTTCGGGAATTTCCTTGTGAAATCCCATTTCTTTATGAAAACAATGGCCTGCGCGATATTCGCGCAAATTTTTGAAATTTCCGGGCTAAAGGAGAAGTTACCAATGTACCGCCGCTTGTCCGATTTCAAGCCATTTGTTTTAGTAACCTGCCTGTTGTCGCTGGCCCTGTTCGCGAATGCTGTAAAGGCGCAGGAGGTCAATGTTTACTCGGCACGCAAGGAGGCCTTGATCCTGCCCCTGCTGGAAAAATTCAAGGCTGAAACCGGTATCGACTTCAATCTTATCACCGCCAAGGCGGACGAACTGCTCAAGCGGCTCGAATCCGAGGGGCGTTCGACCCCGGCCGATGTTTTTATCACCACCGATGCGGGCCGCCTGCAACGTGCCAAGGAAGCCGGAGTTCTGAGGGCCGTGAACAATCCCGAACTCGATGCCAGGATCCCGCAAAACCTGCGTGACAGCGAAAACCACTGGTTCGGCATGTCACGCCGGGCGCGCGTGATTTTCTATGCCCGCGACAGGGTAGATGTGAAGGAGTTGTCCACCTACGAGGCGCTTGGCGATCCGCGCTGGAAAGGGCGCATCTGCATACGTTCGTCGAGCAATATCTACAATCAGTCGCTGGTTGCGTCGATGATCGAGGCTCAGGGAGTCGAGGAAGCCGAGGCATGGGCGCGGGGCCTGGTTGCCAATTTCGCGCGTAACCCCGCCGGTGGCGATACCGATCAATTGCGCGCTGCCGCGGCCGGGCAGTGCGATATCGCGATCGCAAATACCTACTACTACGGACGACTGGTTAAAAGCGACAAGGAAACCGATCGCGAGGTTGCCGAATCCCTGGGGTTGTTCTGGCCCAACCAGGACGGCCGGGGCGCACACGTGAATGTCAGTGGCGCCGCTGTCACGAAGCACGCGAAACATCCCGAGGCCGCTGAACGCTTACTGGAATTCATGGCTGGCGCCGAATCCCAGACCTGGTATGGCGAAGTCAATCTCGAGTACCCGGTAACCGACGATGCGCAAAGCTCCGACCTGCTGAAGTCCTTTGGTGAATTCAAGGGCGATAGTCTCAATCTGAGCCGCCTCGGCGAAAACAACCGCGCCGCCGTGCAACTGATGGACCGCGCCGGCTGGCGTTGACGGAAATCGGCAATCGGGGACGATATCTTTTTATCCCGGGAGCGACGCCCCCATTACATCTCCAGCAGTCCGGGAATGCCCGGGTCGCGTAATATGCCCCGCTGTTGAGTAATGTCGATCTCGAAGTGACCATCCCGGCTAATGTAAATTTTCATTCACGCCGAAGGCTTCGTCGACTTCCCGGTCGGATGGACTCTGGCCCGAATCCAGGACCTGGTCGCACATGTGAATGCAGGACTCGATGATAAACAGGATTTGCACCAGCATTTGCAGCACGTCATCCGCCTGTTGATGCTCCGGGTCGAGCTCACCACCGAGGGTAAGAAAGCCGGCGCCGTCATAGGAAAAACGGCAGCCAAGATTGCGGTGTTGCAGCTCTAGCAGGAAGCGATTCAGCTGACCCTCGTGCTCCGAAACCTCGAACTCTTCGGGTTCCATGAATGTCGTGCCGAGGTAAAGCCAGCCGCCCAAAGGTTCAAAAATGAACTCGGCTTCATCGTCCGGCAAGGAAATCAGGGTGATGCCATCAACCGCCTTGGTTGTGCATCCCCGCGAGATCAAAGTGTTCAGCAGTTCGTCATTTTGCTGGGTCATATCCTGGTTTCTCCCGGTCCAGCCTGGTAGAGGCTTAGCACCCCCAGTCCGAATTCCTTCCAGCCTTGCGCGATAGCCCTTGCCATAACATAAAAACTCGAGGGACCCGGAGAAGTATTCAACAGCAAAGCGGCCGCTGTAAATGCAAGTAGTACTTCTGTCGATGGCATGGTTTTTCCTCTACAGCTTTAAGGCAGCGTCCCGCGGGCAGGTGCGCGCGCGGTAGACATTTTACGCGGTTGCAGGCGTATGTTAGCGGGTAAGTTCATCAATTGCTGCAATTGCGTTCCGGGAAAAGCGCCGTCCAGGACTCCCGAGAGCCAGCTAACAAGCTCAGGCCGGCTGGCGACGGTTTCTCGCAGGGTCGCGCATCCACCTCTCTCGCCACCGTAGCCGACAAGGGGGAGAAGTAAATCTTTACTTCACAATGTAGACGGCCTTCCGATTCATGCCGGATAAATGCGGCCATTTCATCGGGGTCACCGGCCTGAGCATATGCCGACAAGAGTAACTCCCTGATTCGATCCTGCTGTTCGCAGGCCAGCATGGCGTCGCCAAGATTTTTCAGGAACCAGTCTCTCATAAGAACTCCCGCGCCTGACCCTCGTACAGGTTGCGTGCCCCGGTCTCGATGGTTTCATTCATGGGATATCTCCTGTTTTCGGCGCGCCATATAGGCTTGTAACTCTTCCTCGATCGCGGCATCGATGGGCGGTTTCTCGTATTCCCGCAGTAAGCGTTTCCAGATTTGGTTGGCGCGCTGGGTCGCCGTTTTGGCGCCGTCTTCCTGCCAGGCCTCGAAGTTGCGCCAGTCCGACAGGATCGGCTGGTAAAAGGCGTTCTCGTAGCGCTCCATGGTGTGCGCGCTGCCGAAGAAGTGGCCGCCGGGGCCGACTTCGGCGATGGCCTCCAGGCCCAGGCTGTCGTCATCGATGGTGACCGGTTGCAGGAAGGCTGCCTGCATTTGCAGCAGTTCGGCGTCGAGTATCAGCTTTTCGAAGGAGCAGGTAAGACCGCCTTCGAGCCAGCCGCCGGCGTGCATGACGTTGTTGACCTGCGCCTGGATGCAGGCGTTGATCGACATGTCGCTCTCGTAGGTCGCCTGCAGGTCGACGCAGGCGGAAGCCGTGGTGCTGGATGATCGTAACGGCAGTTGGTAGCGCCGCGCCAGTTGCCCCGAGATGACGATCGATTGCGCATATTCCGGGGTGCCGAAGGCGGGCGAGCCGGTACGCATGTCGACGTTCGAGGTAAAGTGCCCGTAAAAGGTCGGCGCACCCGGCACCGCCGCCTGGGTCAGCGCGATGCAGCCGAGCGCCTCGGCGTTTTGCAGCGTCACCGCGCCTGCGACCGTCGCCGGCGCCATCGCTCCCGCCAGCGTGAACGGGGTAATGTGTACCGGTTGCCCCGCCTCGGCAAACACGCGCATGCCGTCGGCCTGGCCTTCGTCGAACATCAGCGGCGAATTGGTATTGAGCCCGCCGACGATGGCGGGGCGTTGTTTCAGACCTTCGTCGTCGGTTTGCAACGCGATCTTGGCCATCTCGATGCAGTCGCGCGCGCGGCTCGCCGTATTCAACCAGCTCGGCTGCCAACCCTTGTCGGTCAGCGTGATCTGCGCGTACATCATGTCGAGGTGGCGGCTGCCGGGCGGCAGGTCCAACGGCTCGGGGCCGCTGCCGCCATCGTGATGCAGGATGTTGAGACTGCCCGACAACTTGACGAAGTTTTCCATATCCTGGTGGGTGGCGGCGCGCCGGCCCTGGTCCAGGTCGGACACGAACGACGGCCCGCACACGCTCGCGAAGACGATGGAGTTGCCGCCCATGCGCACGGTCTTGTCGGGATTGCGGGCATGGATGGTGAATTCGCCCGGCAGGTCGCTAGTCAATTCCTCGACCAGCGCGGGATCGAAGCGCACGTGGCAGTTAGCGTGATCGACGTCGGCCCTGAGGTCGGTCAGCAGTTTGAGCGCGGTTGCGTTTTCCACGCGCAGGCCGATGTCGCGCAGGATTTCGAGGCTGGCGCGATGGATGGTTTCCACCTGGTCGGCGGAGATGATCTCCATCGGCGCGTAGGGATTGCTGAGTGGCGCAAAGGGTAGCTGCCTGAATCCCTGGCTACGGCTGGATCTGCGTGAACTGAGTGAATTGCTGCGTCGGCGTGACATGATCGGCTCTCCTCAAGGGGTGAATAGTGCGGGTATCTGGGGCGGCTGCGCTGTGTGCCTCCACTCCCGCCCAGGCTTCTTCGCCCATGATCGGGAATCGCCATAAATCTGTTTGTCCCCGGCGCTGTTTCATATCGACCTCATGCTCGCATTTTTAACCCGGTCGGGTCGTACAGGGGTTCGTTCAGAAGCTTGGCCGGGCGTTTTTGCCCAAGCACTTCGACCGCGTATTCAGCGCCTGGCCGGTAAGCATCGCAATTCAGGTAGCCGAGTGCAATATGCTGCCCGCTGACCGGACCGAAACCACCCGAGGTGACGTAACCGACGGCTTCACCGTCGAGGAAGATGGCTTCGTCACCCCATACGGCACAGTCACCGGCGTCGACCGTGAAACTGGCGAACTTTGCGCGCGGCGCGGGTGCGTTCAAAAAGGCGTCACGACCGATGAAATCGCCCTTGTCGGGCTTGACGAAGCGGTCCATGTCGGCCTCTGCCGCGGTGTAATCGGCGGATAACTCCAGCGCCCAGGCGGGGAAGCTTTTTTCCAGCCGTGTCTGCATCAGGCAGCGCGTGCCGACCAGGCCGAGACCGAGACCGGCGCCTTCGCGCCGCAACAGGTCGAACAGCGCCAGCTGCCGTGACATCGGCAGGTACATCTCGTAACCGGTTTCGCCGGTGAAGGAAACGCGCAACACCAGCACCCGGTCGACGTCGCCGATCGACATTTCGGCGGCCGACATGAACGGGAAACTGGCGTTGTCCATGTCGTGCCGCGCCAGGCGGCTGATCAGTTCGCACGCGTTTGGACCGCAGATGTGCAGGCCGCCGTAGTTCGCGGAAAGATTCCTGAATTCGACCCCGTGCGCCGGCAGGAAACGGTTCAGATGGCGCATGAAGGCTAATTGCATGTAGTCGGCGCCGAGCAGCAGGAAGCGCTCGGCTTCGATGCGCGAAATGGAAAAATCGCCCGCCAGCCGACCGTTTGCCGACAGCATTGGCGACAGCGCCATACGGCCTTGCCGGGGCAGCCGGTTCGCCATGACGTGGTCGAGCCAGCCCTCGGCGCCGGGTCCCGAGACCTCGAACTTGGCCATCGCCGAGAATTCCATCAGGGCGAGTTCGTTGCGACAGCGCCTGCCCTCGTCGATGACCGCCTGCCACCAGTTGGGCTGGCGGTAGGTCAGGCTGTCATATGCCTCATCGGGGCACGATGCAAACCAGTTAGCGTGCTCATGTCCGAAGGATGAACCGAATACCGCGTTGGCGTCGCGCAGACGCGCGTAGACCGCGGGCTTATGGATGGGCCTGCCGACGTCAAATTCCTGGTAGGGGAAGATTTTTTCGGAGCGGTTTTCATAGAAGTAGCGCGTCGTTTTCTCGGTATAGGACCGGTCGGCCCAGTCACCGAAACGCGCCACGTCCCAGCAGAAGATATCAATCTCCGGTTCGCCCTGGATAATCCATTCGGCGAGTACGCGGCCGATGCCGGCGCCCTGGTTGAAACCGGCCATGACCCCGTTGGCGCAAAAATAGTTACGCAATGCCGGGTGCGGCCCGATCAGCGGGCCGAGATCGGGCGAGAAGATCATCGGGCCGTTGATGATGCGCTTGATGCCGGCCTCGGCGAGGCAGGGCATCAGTTCCACCGCCTTCTCGAAATTCCAGTCCATGCGCGACAGGTCCTCATCCAGCAATTCGTGGCCGAAGTCGAGCGGGGTCCCGGCGAGCGCCCAGTGCGTGCAGGATTTTTCGTAGGCGCCAAGCAACAGGCCCATACCTTCCTGGCGCGCATAGGCGCCGGTTTCATTGTCGTTGATCTGCGGCAGTTCAAAACCGAGGCCTTCGATCTCGGGCAGGGTGTCGGTGACCAGGTAGTGATGCTCGACCGGCACCAGCGGTAACTCGATACCGGCCAGGGCGGCCACTTCGCGCCCCCACAGCCCCGCCGCATTGACGATGAATTCGGCATGCAGGCTGCCATTCTCGGTAACCACGTCCCAGCTGCCGTCGGCACGCTGCGTCGTTGCGATCACCGGGTTATGCCGGTATATCTCGGCGCCGAGCTGGCGCGCGGCCGCGGCAAAAGCCTGGGTCGCCGAGGCCGGATCGACGTGACCGCCTTCTTCCTCCCACAACGCGCCCACCATGTGCGTGGTGTCGAGCAGCGGCGCTTTTTCGCGCGCCTCGGCGAGCGAGATGAAGTGGCTCTCGATGCCGAGCCGCCGGCAGGCGCTCTGCATCATCGCGTTGCTGTCGATTTCGTCCTGGCTGCGGCAGATATTGATGCCGCCGGTAAAATGGAAGCCGCAGGATTGTTCGAACTCCTTTTCCAGCTCACTGTAAATCTGGAAACTGTAGCGATGGATCTCGGCCGCGGTATTGGGGCGCGTTACCGTGAACAGTCCGCCGGCGGCATGCCAGCTCGACCCCGATGTCAATTCCATGCGTTCGACCAGGACGACGTCGCTCCAGCCGTTCCTGGCGAGGTGATACAACACCGAGCATCCGACGATTCCGCCGCCGATGACGACCACGCGCGCAGTAGATTTCATTTAGGTTGCTCCTCCGCCGCGGTAAACGCGGCGAATGTCTCGACACCCCAGCTGATATCTTTTTCGATGAGCCGCGCGGCTTTTCCGGCATCGCGGGCGCGGATCGATTTGGCAATATGGGTGTGCAGAACTTGCCATTCCTCGGGCATGTTCTGATTGCGCACTACCTGCGCGAGGTAAGGGCCGGTCTGCGCCCACAGGCGCCCGATCGACCACGACAGTTCCTCGTTGCGGCTCGCGGCGTAGATGGAAAAATGAAAGTTGTAGTTGCGTACGATATAGTTCTCGTTGCTACCGGTTTCGATATCGCGTTCCATCATATGCGCGAGCGTCTCGAGTTCGTCGATCTCGGTGGCCGTCAGGTTGGGCACGGCGATCTCGGTTGCGATTCCCTCGAGTCGTGCGCGCAGAAAAAACTGGTCGGCGACACGCTTCGGATCGAGTTCGGCGACCTTGTAGGATCGTTTCACCGACGATTGCAGCAAGCGCTCCGACGCCAGGCGAGTCAGGGCTTCGCGTACCGGCATCGTGCTGGTGCCCATCTTCTTCGCCAGCGAGCGAATCGACAGCACGCTGCCGGGGAAGTATTCGCCGATGATCAGCGACCACTTGACGCTCTGGTAAATGCGATCGTTGAGCGATGTCGCGGCGACGTTTTTTGGAAGTCTGTTTTTACTGGTCATGACAGTATCGGTCATCGGTGTCGGAAATTGTCGGGAAGCGGAATCTTATCACAGGGGTTGCCGGCTCCAGCGGGCCATCAGGCTCGCGAGATAATCGTAAAAGGACTGCGCGTAGGAGCGATCGACCAGCAGCCTGATATCGGCGATATCATCCCACCACAGCAGAACCGTGTATTGCCCCAGCAGGCAACGCAGGCTGCGTTTCGCACCGACGCATTGATCTGCCGGGTTGGCCGAGCTGTAACTACCGAGGAACTCGAGCGCATCCGCGCCCTTGACGTCAACCTTGCCCAGCGTCGACATGTCGACACAGCCGACCGAGTTACGCACCGCCAGCACCTCGCGCTTGATGGTGTCGCTCATGGATTCGTCTTGCCTTGGGAAGTAACGCGAATAAAGCCAGTCCCCCGAGGTCTGAAACACGCATCCGGCGTCCTTGAAGACCCGATGAAACGGAGTATGCCGGAGCGGGGTCATGTGTCGGCCGACATCGGCGCCCACGAGCGCGCCGAGGCTGACCGGCGACCAGGGCGGGCGGAAAGTCGTATGCCCGGTATCCGCGGGGCTGGCGCCGGTGAGGCGGCTGATCTCGAGAATCGCGTTGCCCCAGCTTGTCTTGCCCTGGTCGGTCCCCATGCCGAGCGTGGTATAGCGCTTGGCGAGCTCGACATGATCATAGCCTTCGTCGACGGCGAGCTCCAGATCGGTACGGATGACGTCGTTCTGCAGGTCGATGAATGCCTTGTCGTGTCCGTCGTGGTAACCGGCGCTGACCGGTCCGGTATCGATTTCTGTCAGTTCGATACCCTCGGCGGGTTGTTGTTTCAGTTGCGCCAGCGCGCGCCCGGTCGCAGTGCGTTTGCGGGACGATCGAAGCGCAGTCGGCCACCGAGCTGGGCGCCGAGTTGAGCGTTTGGATTCCAGCCCGCCGACATGCACAACAGGTCGCAGGCTATATCGCGTCGCCGCCCGCCAGCCGCCAGGCAGGTAACGCCTAGCAGGCGTCCGCGCCCGCGGGTAGCGCTGATGTGTTCCGCCGGGCCGAGTTCGCCCGCGATTTCGATGCCGGCCTGTTGCAGCGACTGCCGCGTGAGCTCCCGTTCCGCGGGGTCCGCGATCGCCAGCATTGCGCGTTTTCCCGGCGCCACCGCGTAGCGATGGATATACTCTCGCACCGCCGCCGCCAGCATGATGCCCGGTCGATCGTTGGCGGGGAAAACCAGCGGCTGCTGGGACGCACCGCAGGCCAGCAATATGCGCCGCGCGCGCAGGCGCCAGCTTATCGAATCGACACCGTCGGCCTGGCTTTCGAGGGCCATGACGCGGCCGTGATCGTATTGTCCGAAAGCCAGGGTGTTGCACATGACGCGGCAGTTGTTACTGCTTGCGACGGCGGCGATCGCCTGCTCACGCCACTGCGCGGCGGGCAAGCTATCGATACTGGACTGTTCCCACAGCGTCGATCCACCGAGCACCGCGTCCTGTTCCAGCAGAATTACCGACAGGTCGGAATCGGCTGCGGCCAGCGCCTCGGCGAGGCCCGCGGGACCCGAGCCGATAATCAATAGATCGCAGTGTGCGTTGCGCCGGTCGTAGATCCGGGTATCGGCACCTGTCGAGGCGCGCCCCTGGCCGGCGATACGGCGAATGCATTTTTCATACACCTTGTGCCACCACCGCCG
>JAAEPH010000238.1 GCA_024232855.1 Gammaproteobacteria bacterium | reverse complement strand
GTCACGGTCTATCCGATGGTGGACGATGGGAGCGGCGCGGCATCCGAGGGGGAGATCACGCCAGAGGGCCCCCAGGTCAGCGACGAGAGTTACGTCGTTCGCGCGAATAATATTGATTCGGAGGTTTTTACGATCGCGATCGGCGCGACCGTCGCGGAAATTATCACGTCAATTGTGGACGCAATTAACGGCAGTTTGAATATGCCCGTTATCGCTACAGATAACACGACCGACGTAGTGCTTACCTCGAAATGGGAAGGCACCAGCGCGAACGATATCGTCGTTTCTGTCGTCGGCCCGACCGCTGGAGGTACGACTTTTGCGTTTACCCAGCCTACGGGTGGTGCGGTGAACCCCGATATAACGACGGCTCTCGCGCTGATAGGTGACGTCTGGGAAACCCTAGTGTTGAATTGTCTCGACGTTGCGGACACCACGAACTTGGACCTATACCAGACCGAGGGCGAGAGTCGCTGGGGCGCGTTGGTTCGAAAGCCTTTCATTGTCTTTTCTGGCGAGACGGCCACCACGGCCGCTAGTGCTATCGCAATCCCGGACGCCCGCAAAACGGATAAGGTTAACGCGCAGCTGGTGTCGCCCGGTTCCGAGGATCTGCCGTTCGTTGTCGCCGCTCGCGGTGTCGCTCGAATCGCAGCGCTGGCCGACTCAAATCCGCCGCACGATTACGGCAGCCAGCCCTTAACGGGCCTGGTGCCCGGTGCCGACTCCGACCAATGGAGTTACGCCGACCAGGACCTTGCCGTCAAAGGAGGCAGTTCGACGGCGCAGGTCAAGGACGGGGTGATTAACCTATCGGACACGGTTACATTCTATCACCCTGACGGTGACGCTAACCCGGCATATCGTTATATAGTTGACATTGTCAAACTGCAAAATGTTATTTATAACCTGGACGCCATTTTCGATACGTCAGAATGGGCGGGCGCGCCGTTGCTGCCGAACGATCAGCCGACGACGAACCGATCCGCCAAAAAGCCGAAAACGGCGGTTGCCGCCGTTTGTGCCGTTCTTGACGGTCTCGGTCTGGATGCCATTATTAGCGACGCTAAAACGGCCAAGGCTAATACGTTCGCGGAGATCGACGCGGCCAACCCTAAACGGTTGAATGTTTCGACGACTGTTCAGCTAAGTGGTAACACGAACATTATCTCGGTTGATCTAAATTTCGGTTTCTTTTTCGGGGCCGTGACCGTAACCGCGTAAGCTTAATTAATTTTACGTTAGGAGTAAAAATAGAATGTCAGCCATAGGCGGAAGTATTGAAAGTGTAACGCTCGACGGGCGTAATTTCCCAATCGCCGCCGACGCGGGAGTCCAGCGTAAACTCGGCGGAGTCGAAAACGAGGTCCAAAGCAGTGGAGACGGCACGGCGCGCATTATCAAAACGCGCACGCCGTTGTCGCTGGATGGTCTGACGGCCGAGGTTGACGACTCGCGCGGGGACCACGAATTTCTGC
>JAAEPH010000237.1 GCA_024232855.1 Gammaproteobacteria bacterium | reverse complement strand
GTGTCCGAAGCAGACATGGCATTGACGTAAAAGGCAAGATCAGACCCTGGGGGTTATCTTAGGCGCATATTTAGCCAAATGGTCAAAAGCAGACACCAATATCGAATTGGCCAGCGGCAGCTTTGTGCCCAAAGCGGTCATACCGGGTCATTGCGAGCGCAGCGAAGCAATCTCCAGGTAATGGCGCGATATTGAGGGATTGCTTCGCTGCGCTCGCAATGACGGCAACGTGCCGTAAGTTGCCAGCAACTGCTCAACCACGAACGACTGCTTAGGTGCGATTGCTGCCGTTGATTATTTTGTACTGTGAGTCTCCTTTCGCACCAAAGCGGACATTTTGGGAAATTGTATCAATGCCAGAAATCGGCACTTTGCTGATCCTGGTATAATTGAGACTGAACGGCCGCTTCGGGTAAGGAACCGCACATCAGGCAGTGTGCATCAGGAGTGAAATGGGACGAGTCAGCCAACGGCGCCAATACGAAAATTTTTTTGAGGCAGGGAAACTGGCTCCATTTTTTGCTACCCGATAGTATTTTCGCGCATAAGGTCGAGCACCGCGTAGATCGAAAGAATGACACCGGACATTTCCATCCCCTCCTCAAGACCCGTCAACATGTTGTAACCGAGCGAGTTGATGTCGGTGCCGGATAACTGTTCGACGCCGACCGAACCACCGCTAAACAGCAGCCCTCCCAGAAGGAACAATACCGACGTGCGCACCCGGTAACGCCACAGGAAAGGCAGAAATCCAAGCCCGACCAACGCCACGATGGCCGCACTCAAACCCGCCCACAGCGTTTCGTCGTACAAGGTGTTGATCAACTCGTGCAGGCCAACCACTTCGTCCACCGACATCAATGCAAAGCCGAGCGCGAGCACAAACCACCAGCGATGCATTTGGTCACCCGCGGCGCGGAGTCGAACCGCCTGGGCGTTGAACAGCAGTGCCGCGAAAAGCAGCATTGCCGAACTGAACCAGGTACCGAGACTTTCTTCCTCGTCGAGGTCGAAAAGCGCGATCTGCCAGTATTCGAACCCGAGCGCCCGCTTGATCCCGAGCGCATCGTTGTAGTTGGCCTGCAGGGCGAGTACATGCGCGAGCAGCAGGATCGACATGATGACCGAGAGGAACGCGGCGGTTCGCGCGGGGTTGAAGCTAAAACTAAGCACGACGTTCATACAATGTCACCTGCTGGCCGGCCATATCGCCTGTGTTTGGATTTGGAGCTTCGAGAATACCATAGAGACAACGAAAATCATTTGCTGCAGGCTGTTCGCCATGTTGAACTCAACCCGGTTCGAGCGAAGCTGTGCGATAAAGCCCAGGACTGGAAATGGTCAAGCGCCAGGGCCCATGTTTCAGGGAAAGACGATGGCCTGGTGAAAGTTAAACCTCTACTCGAGCGTGTCAATGATTGGCCCGCTTACTTGTCGGGTTGTTCCGATTTCGATGACGTATTACGGAAGCATACCCGAACTGGCCGGCCTATTGGCGAAGACAACTTTCTGCTCCAGGTTGAAGCATTGACCGGGCGACGACTAAGGAAAAGAAAGCCGGGGCCAGGGCCAGTGAATTAAGGTAACTGTCACTCTAATTGCCGGTCTGTTAGGATGACAATTCGAATAGCCTTTCATTCCTGATGACAAATTCCGACGTGATCGATACCGGGGAGAGTGACCTCGTCAGCCTGGTGCGGAACACGCCCACCTCGATACTAGATGCCGGACTACTCGCCAGGTACGTCCGTACCGGCCAGGCCTTTGATTTGTCCGAACTGTGCCGCAAATCGGGCGTGTCGCTCAAGCAGGTTACCCATCTAGTTGTCGCCAGCGGGCTCGATGACATGGACAAGCTACCCGGGTATACCGTCACGCAGGATATCTATGAACTTGCGAGGCATCTCTACGCGATCGGCGAAACCCGTCGCGACTGGAATAAGGTGCGTACCCGGCACAAGACCAATTATCTCGAAGGGCATGTTTCGCGCGAAGACCTCAAACGCCTGCACACAGACCCGGCTACAAGTAAACGCCATAACGCGGCCATTTTCTTCAAGGCCTGGGCGGTTTTCTGGAACGACGACTTTCTCAAGCGCATGATCGAGCGCGTCGACAGTCGTATCATCGAGAGCGTGCCCGAGGAATTGCTGACCGAAAAAACTTGTTTTGCCGCGGTTGCCAAATCCGGGATCGCGCTGCGTTACGTTCCGGAGCGGCTACGCAGCTTGCCGGTCTGTATCCGTGCGGTCGAGAACGACCCGGCCGCAATGGCCTTTACGCCTGCCCGATTTCGTGAACAGATCCGGCACCTGAAGCATATCGAATTCGATTAGTCGGATATCGGCCGAGGATTTAGAGAATTGCGGCGATTTTCGGCAAGGGTTCCGTGGACTATTAGTCCTTTAGTCCTCGGATCGCATCTCAGGACCGAAATCATAATTAAGGTAACTGTCACTCTAATTCTCAATCAACAGGATCCTGTTAACACAAAGTGTGATTTGTTGATTCGGTGTAAGTGGGTTTATATTAGGGAGATTAAATTTGTCGGTGTCTCTTTAGCCGTGAGTGATTATTCGCGGTCGTAGCTATTTAAAGGAGTAAATTGATGAAAACTTTAAACAGTATTCCACTTGCCGGCCATTTCAGGTCCTGGGTGACGTGGTCAAGCTTTTTGATACACCCCAGTTAAGCGGCATTTCTCATTTCCAGTAATTGTCTCTCATAGTTGTTTGGGCTGACATATCCCAGTGTCGAATGTAATCGGTGTGGGTTATACCAGATGGATATGTAATGCAG
>JAAEPH010000236.1 GCA_024232855.1 Gammaproteobacteria bacterium | reverse complement strand
TCTCGCTTGTCTATTGATTCCACAAGAAATATATCCTCAGTCGCTCGTAATCACCGATACGAGACTTCTTCGGATATTTCCTTGTGAAATCAATATACTGCGCGATTTTTGCGCATATTTATGAATTCTCCGGGCTAAGTCCTACGGCAAGAGAATACGGCTCGACGCCTTGATTTTTTTGCAGCGAAATCAGTATTGTCGCGCCAAAGTTTGGCGCTTGTCTATCTATTGATATTTAAGATATATTGATGTATTGCACTATGGGGGAACGGAAATGAATATCTTGAATCATGGCTCGATGCGGTTGTTTGCAGCGGTGGTAACGTTAGCGATATCGTGCCTGTTGCCATCCGCGAGCGTGCTTGCGGCGGATATCGCCGATGATGTTGCGTTCCCGGAAAAGTTCATGCTTAGACTGTCGTACTACAATATCGATAGAGCCGATACCCGGATCTCGGTGTTCAGTAATGAAGGCCTGGGCGCGGCTTACAGTTTTGCCAATGATCTTGGCGGGGATGACAGCGCAACGGTGCCCCGAATCGACATGTACTACCGCTTCAACGAGCGTCATCGGATCGAGTTTACGACGTTTACCCTGAACCGGGATGGCTCTCAGGTCCTCAAACTGGAAGTCGATCTGGGAGACGAAACTTTCAGTATCGGCGAAACCTTGAATTCCAAAATTGAATACGACCTGTATGGACTCGGTTACAGCTACTCGTTTTTTCATTCGGACAGGGTTGAGTTAGGCATATCCGTAGGTTTGAATGTAACGCAATACGATTTTAAATTCACAACCAAGGACGGCTCTCAAAGAAGCGAAGGCGATGCGACCGCCCCCTTGCCCATGTTCGGTCTAAGCATGGGGTATGCGATCACTCCCAACTGGTCGCTACATTACGTGACGGAAGCTTTTTTAATCGAGGTCGACGACGCCTATAGAGGCTCCTTTGTAAATTCCGAAGTGAATTTTCAGTATCGTTTCCTTGACAATTACCATGTTGGCGCCGGTTTTACCCACGTCAGTACCGATCTGGAGGCGGATAGCCGCGACTGGAAAGGCGGGATCACGGATAGCCATAGAGGTTATCTGTTGTTTGCCGGGTTCCAGTTTTAGCAATCAAAGCGTGACTTAGAGCAGCGACTCTATCGGCAGCATACGCAGAAACCCGACGCCG
Source organism: Gammaproteobacteria bacterium (assembly GCA_024232855.1). Taxonomy (GTDB): domain Bacteria; phylum Pseudomonadota; class Gammaproteobacteria. The sequence goes on along the minus strand of JAAEPH010000236.1, from coordinate 7,449 downwards.
AAGCGCCGCCAGAACCCCGTGTTCGGTTCCGTTGTATAACGGTAATCTACACCGTCGATCGAGCGGTGCCAGACCAGGATTTCCTCGCCCTTGTCATTCTCTTCCAGCGCCAGCCGAAAGGCGATTCGGTCGATGTTGCGATCAAACCAGTCGCTCATTTCTTCGGCCATGTCGGTGGATTCGATCATCATGCCGATCTCGGTGTTTTCTACCACCGGTCTCGGATCGAGGTTCAACGAGCCGATGAAAACCCGCTCACGATCAATGACGAAAGACTTGGCGTGCAGGCTTGCCTTGGACGAGCCCTCCAGGCCCTTTTTCTCCTTGCGTTGCTCCTTTGTCAGGGCCTGGTCGATTTCGTAAAGCTCGATCCCGGCGCGTAACAGGTACTTACGGTACTTCGAGTAGCCGGCGTGTACCGCGGACACGTCGGTCGATGCCAGCGAGTTCGTCAATACGCGTACCCGTACCCCGCGTTCGCCCAATTACTCAAAGTTTGCCACACCCTCTCTGCCTGGCACGAAGTAGGGTGAAAATATTGTCATTATCACGCGAGATCCGGGTGCCGAATGGCTCGAGCTGGGTTGCCAGGTGTAGATCGGTCTGTTCCCCGGTGGAAATCCGGGGACAGTATACCTATTAGCAATGCTCCCGGATTTTTTTGCAATCATCAAATAGGTATACTGTCCCCGGAATTCGCGACATATACTCGCCGGAACGGGTATCGACCTTGACCAGTTCGCCGATCTCCAGAAACAACGGCAACTTGACGACCGCTCCGGTCTCCAGCGTGGCCGGCTTGGTGCCGCCCTGGGCGGTGTCGCCTTTCAGACCCGGATCGGTATCGGTGATTTCGAGCTCGACGAAATTGGGTGGAGTGACCCCGATCGGGCTGCCGTTGTAGAGGGTAACTTCACAGCTGTCCTGTGCTTTCAGCCACTGCTGCGCATCGCCGACCGCGTTGGCATCGGCGGCCTGCTGTTCATAGCTTTGGAGGTCCATGAAATGCCAAAATTCGCCACCGCTATACAGATACTGCATTTCGGTATCGACGATGTCCGCGGCATCGACCGATTCGCCGGATTTAAAGGTCTTGTCGAGTACACGCCCGGTTTTCAGGTTACGGATCTTGACGCGGTTAAACGCCTGCCCCTTGCCAGGTTTGACAAACTCGTTCTCGATAATTGCGCAGGGATCGCCATCGATCATGATTTTCAATCCACCGCGAAATTCATTAGTGCTGTAACTTGCCATTACCCCCCGGTCAAAAAAAAGGCTAATCATACCGGAGACTATGTTTGATTCGTAGTTATCCGTTATTATTACTGCTTGCTAACAAGAAGTTTCATCGACGCGTTAAATTATGGAAACCGAAGAAAAACTGATCCGCCTGCTCATTGTTGACGAGGGCTTTCACAAGGCAGAACAGATAACCAGCTCGCTGCGTGCGACTGGCATGCAAGTGCGCGCGGAGTTCGCCGAAGATAGCGAGGATATGTGCGAAATTCTCGAGAATAAAACCCTCGACCTGGTGCTGTTCTCGATCGATCTGCCGGACTTCGCGCTTAGCCAGGCGCAACACCTGATCAGCGAATGCGGCCGCCATGTCGCGCTAATTGCGATGGCCAATAAAATAAACACCGAAGTCGTCGTCAAGGCCATCGATGAAGGCGCCCAGGACGTTGTCGCCAGCAACAGCCTCGAACATCTGATTCAGGTGATTAAGCGCGAATCCTACAACATCAATATCTGGCGCCGAGCGATGCGTCTCGAGCTCGATTTCCAGGAAAGCGAGAAACGGTGTCAGAACCTGCTGTCGAATTCCAAGGACGCGGTCGCCTACGTGCATGAGGGCATGCATATTTTTGCCAATGAGGTTTATATGGATCTGTTCGGCAATCCCGGTTTTGATGAACTCGAAGGCACCCCGATTATCGACATGGTAGACCAGTCGCAGCAGAACGAGCTGAAAACCTTCCTGCGCGATCTGAGCAAAAACGAAAACGAATCCAACGAACTCGAACTGGAGTTGATACACAGCAGCGGCGAAAAAATCTCGGCAACGCTCGAGTTTTCGCGCGCCAGCTACGACGGCGAACCCTGCACCCAGATTTTGATCCGATCCACCGCCGACACTTCCGAACTCGAGGAACAGATCAACTATCTGCATCAACACGACCTGGTTTCCGGTTTGTTCAATCGCCAGCACTTCATGGACGAATTGAAAACCTCGATCACCCAGGCGATTAACGGCATGCACAAGTCATTTGTCGTCTATATCGCCATCGACAATTTCCAGACGATCCGCGATATGGTCGGCATTTCAGGCTGCGATACCCTGATAACCGATATCGCCAGGATTTTGCAGGACAACGCCAACGATGAGGATATGGTGGCGCGCTTCGGAGCCTATTCCTATACCTGTCTCGGCAAGGTCACCGACAAGCAGCAGGTCGAGGTTTACGCGAAAAAAATTCCTCAACTGGTCGAGCAGCATATTTCCGAAATCGGCAACCAGTCGATCAGTGCGACCTGCAGTACCGCGGTGGTTTTCATCGATGAAAATTCGCCGGACAATGCCAACGAAATTATTTCCCGCTCCGAAAAAACCTGCGACGAAGTGCAGGCTGCGGGTGGCAACGAGTCCCGCACCTATATCCCGAAAGCCGGGGAAATGACGCAGGAAGAAGAAGATGGGATTACCGCCGACCTGATCAAGGAGGCGCTCAACCACAACCGCATCCGTGGTTTGTACCAGCCCATTGTCGGCGTCAAGGCGCAGGGCGGTGAGCGTTACATTTCGAGCCTCGAAATAACCTCCGAAGCGGGCCATGTGCTGCAGGAAAACGAATTTCGAGCGGCCGCCGAACGCACCGGCACCTCTAAAATGCTCGATCGCTGGCGCATACTGCACGCGATTAAAAAAATCACCGACACCAGCAAAGTCGATCGCAAGGTCGAGTTCTTCCTGCCGTTAAGCGCGAAGTCGATCAAAGACCCCGGGCTCGCGGTCTGGGTTTCCGAAAATCTCGCCAAATCGAAAATTAACGGTGCGCAACTGGTTTTCATGATCGATGAAGCGCAGGCGGTGAACCAGCTCAAGGCGGCCAAGGCCCTGGCCGGGGGTTTGCAGCAAATTCATTGCCAGTTCGCGATCGACGAATTCGGCACCGGTATCAATCCCTTTCAGCTGGTCAAGCATATCGATGCCGATTACGTACGTATCAACCACGTCTACATGGAAAACCTGGCGCAGAACAATGAAAACCGGGACAGTATCCGTGAACTCGCCTACCAGGCAGTAGACATGAAAATCAACACGATTACACCCGGGGTGACCGACGCCGCCGTGCTCAGTGTGCTGTGGACACTAAATGTCGATTTCGTTCAGGGCGATTTCCTGCAAGCCGCGCAAAAAGAATTAAGCTACGATTTCAGCTCGATGTAGATCTCAGCTCGAGGTGATTCGGTTTTGTGATCGACCAATTGATTGCAAAATTCCCGGGGCCGTTCCCGGCGGGTCCGTTCCCGGGTCGGACCAAGCTAACATGTTGAGTTCCCATGGGTTTCGTGTCAAGGTTGGCCTCGAGAGCCCCTTAAGAGGGGATTTTTATCGATGAAAACAGGCCTTCAAGGAGGAAGAACCATGCCGCGAGCCAATCGTCATTTCTTGCCGGATCACGTCTGGCACATTACCCACCGTTGTCACAAAAAGGAGTATCTACCCAATCGTTGCATAAATCCCGGCCAAATCGGAGGCATATGCCTTACGTGACCTCAAATTCGGGGTATTATCAGGCTCATCCTGGATCTCCCAATAGGTGAATTCCAACTATAGACTCCATAAAAGCAACAATACTTTCGAATACAACGAGTTACCCGATTTATCGACTAAGTTTTATGCAACTGTCGGGTCTACTCAAGTTTGCCAGGGATCGAGCCTGCTGGATTCGCTGGTTGTTCGAAGCCCGAAAACGATATGGTCTGTGCGTATTGAATTACATGGTCACATCCAATCATGTGCACCTGTTGGTCAAGGAAACGGGAAGGATGTGATCCCGAAGAGCATGCAGCTCATCGCCGGGCGTACCGCACAGGCCTATAACCGGAGGAAATCTCGCAAAGGCGCATTCTGGGAGGATCGGTATCGTGCTCGGCTTTCTCGTCAACCTCAGCGGCTTGCCGTTGCCCGATCCCCTGGTTGGTGCGATCGACCTGCTGGCGCGGGCTTCGTTACCGGTCGCCCTGTTTGCGCTCGGCGGCTTGCTGACGCGCTACAGGCTATCCAGATCACTCGGCGAAGCCGGGTTGATTTCGCTCATGTCCCTGGTTGTGCAACCTGCAATAACCCTGTTTGTAGCCCTGCAACTGCAGCTGTCCAAAGATGTCATGCAGTCCATCGTGCTGATGTCCGCCGCCGCCCCCGGTCTCAATGCCTATTTGTTTGCCTCGATGTATAACCGCGGCGTTGGCGCCGCGGCGAGTTCGGTGCTGTTGTCGACCGCGTTGTCGGTTTTCACCATCAGCGGCTGGTTGCTACTTTTACAGGCGGCGTCAGGGTTGTAGGACCTCTATAGTGATCAATCCCTCGTCGGATGCGATGCCGTCAAAGACGCTGAAGGGAATAGTCACGCGGCCTGTAAAGCCGACCTCGGGAATAAATGACCACTCGCCTTTCGTCTGAACGAGATGGCCTCCATCGCTGCCCCTGATCAACGCAATGGTCAGGTTATCGTCCGAATTCAGATCTGCAGCCGATGGATGTATCTTGATTACCTGTCCCGTTGGCGTGGAAATGGATTGGTCGATAGCCTCGGGCGGCCAATTCTCGTGCGTCGTAAAGGAACCCTGCGAGTAGCGGTAGAGTGAACCCGCATGGACTTTTTTAAGGGAATGAGCACGAACCATGTACCAGGTGTCGGGAATCGGATCGTTGTCGACATAGCGATTCCCGTCGTGCAATTCGACTGGATTAAGCGCCCGGTAGGGGCCGAATCGTTGCTCGGCACGGTAGATACGGTATCGTGTATCGGCTTCGCTATCCGCTCCGGTCCATTCAAGATGAACACTGCCATCGCGCGATTCTGCCTGCAGGTTTCGCACCGGTTGCAACGGAAACGGGCGTAATGTCGGGTCGCCCAGCAAGTTGACCCAGATTGGATTCACCCAGGGGTATTCACCGGTTGGGGTATACTCCAGTGACTCAATCCCTCCCTGCGACAACGCCCCGTTATTGACCGTGCGTAAATGGCTGTAGCCAATGGATTTACCCAGCGCCATGGGGTGCAACTGCCAGGCCGGCCGAGCGCCCCAGCCGGTGGTCAGGACATACCACTGTTGTGCCTGCATGGCTTTCATCGAGTTGTTTCTTCGCGAAAAATCGAGTTTGCCACTACCGAAGTTGATCGTGAAAACGGCCTTGATTGGCGTCTTTGATGCGTAATCTTTACTGCCCGACTTGCCGAAGTCGACGCCAAACAACCACGGTTGTTGCGTACCCACGTCATGGTGGCCGCCCGTGAAGAAGTTGCCGGGACCGACAATATTAAGCAGTGCATTGTTTTCGACGAACAGATGGCGGTGGCCACCGTATGCCTGCCGCAAATCTCCGAGGCGCCCGTGTCGCCAGTGATGATTCTTGTCGAAATACCGTTTTAACAGGGAAACTTCATCCCCGAAGGCGTCGGCCATACCGGAAAAATCAATCCGTCCAACCTGCATTTCAATGTGATTGCCCGGGATAGTGTTGTGCCGCAAAACCCCCTTGCCATCGTCATGCCAGAGCGCGTTCATTTCGGCATAGAATAAATCAGTTTCCAGCGGGCGAGCAGTGTGCCCGTCAGGTTGCGCCAGTCCACTTTTAACCACTGGAACACGGCCCACCAGGATCAAGGCGTGAGGCAGGTAGAAGGCCAGGTTATAACGCTCCTGGATCCAGCCGCGTAATTTTCGCGCGGCCCTCAGATTCGCGACCGGGTCCTTATCGATTCCACGCGGTGTATCGTGGCGAACCACTTTCCAGCCATCGCCGACAAGATCCAGCATGAAACGGTCGAGGCGCGGGCCGAGGTCCGCGGCGACGGTTTCATCCACGACTACGATCGCTACGCCACGGCTTTCTTTGGCCGGCAGATTCAATCCAGTGGCCCAGTAACCGGTTTCAGCCTGTTTCTTACTCGGGCGGAAAAACCGATACTCATAAGCGACGCCCGGTTGAATTCCCTTATCCTGATATATCCTGGCGAAACCCCGCACCGAGGCATGGTCTTTCCAGGACTGTTTGCCCGACTGACCTAAAACGCGCCGCTGGATACTGATCCGGCCGACTTTCGATCCGCGGGCTTTCGGCCAGCTGAATTCGACCTGCTTGCCATCGTTGGAAATCCGGCCATCGAGCGCCAGGGAAAGGTGCTTCGGCGGCTCAGCCGCTGACAAGGTCGTCGACAGCATCAGGGCGAGCAGGTGAAAACACAGGAACTTGAGTAGTGGCTGGAAACTAGTCCGCATAGTGCTCCGATTCATGGATTATTGGCGAGATACATGTGAATCACCCCAGCATGTTGTTTTTTTGTTGGCAGGAATCCTGCCTTACCCGGACGCCTGGTGCAAGTGTGCTGTGCGTCACTGAGATAACGGTTTCGGTAATTGCTCGATCGCCCCGGGGAGATCGAATTTAAACGTTACTGGCCGACTGCTTTCTCTTATAGTCTGTTCTCTTGCAAATTTCCGAAGGATGTTTCCCTGGCTGCAGATCCTCACCCGCAAACGAATCGAAACCCGCTGCGCAGCCGCGTCGGTGACTCGGCGCTGGCGCGTCGCCTGGCGCGCGAGATCGAAGGCGAAGTACTGTTCGACGCCTTCAGCCGCGGTCGCTACAGTACCGATGCCTCGATTTACCAGATAGAACCGATCGGCGTCGTCGTGCCGCGTCACCAACAGGATATCCTGTGTGCGTTGCAAATTGCCGCCGACGAGGGCATTCCGGTACTGCCGCGCGGTGGTGGTACCTCGCAGGTCGGGCAAACCGTGGGCACTGCGCTGGTCATGGATAGCAGTAAGTATTTCAACGCTGTCGGCGAGTTTGATCCGGCGGCCGGCTCCATCCAGGTCGAGCCGGGATTGGTGCTCGATCAACTCAATCGATGGCTGAAGCCCCATGGCCTGTTCTATCCGGTCGATGTTTCCACCGGCAACCGCGCCACCCTCGGCGGCATGGCGGGTAACAACAGCTGCGGCGCGCGCTCGATTCGCTACGGCAACATGGTGCACAACGTGAACGCCATCGATGCCTTGCTGGCGGATGGCGGGCGTTCCCGGGTCGGACCAAGCTAACATGTTGAGTTCCCATGGGTTTCGTGTCAAGGTTGGCCTCGAGAGCCCCTTAAAAGGGGATTTTTATCGATGAAAACAGGTCTTCAAGGAGGAAGAACCATGCCGCGAGCCAATCGT
>JAAEPH010000235.1 GCA_024232855.1 Gammaproteobacteria bacterium | reverse complement strand
ATACATACATACATACATACATACATACATACATACATACATACATACATACATACATACACACATACATACATACATACATACATACATACATACATACATACATACATACATACATACATACATACATACATACATACATACATACCGTTCGTCCAAAGCCATGCTAACGGCACTATCATCCATCTCACCCAATAGGCCTCCTACCTATTACACACGCCCTTCGAACCCCACGAAACTCACACATATCACAGACAACAAGAACAACAAACTTCGCCCAGTCCCACGTCAACGCATTGCCACCCTAGCCCACTCCTTCGCAAAACGTATGCTTCTATACCCTCACGATCACAAATTTAGAAATATCCTCCCGCACATCATTAAGAGAGCCCCAAAGACCCATCAGATCCACCCCTTCATCCGCTCCGCCCTTATTAAGGAGTGCAACATCACACACGAAATCAACGCTCACGCGCTTTCATACACCCCCACATGCAAATGGTACTCCAATGACTGCATTAACAAACTCATCGGTGCCAACACCACTGAGAACGTCACATGGGCAGGTAAATTTCTCATCATTAACCCCCATTACCACCCACCTAACAACACTCGCCCCGACAAACACATTCCCAAAGCCATACACTCATGTATCACTTGTACCCTCCCTACACGGATAATAATCATCACAACCACATCCCAGCCCATATCCAGGTTCCTATATAACCCCAACTTCCACATCCTCTTTCACCTCAGCACCAATTCTAGGTCCGTTCTCGACGCCAACTTTAATATCCGTCCCCCCACTTCTAATACTCTTATCGTAATCATCGACACAAGATTGCTCGGGACAGATTCCCATATAGCACAACCAAACTTCGGCACCTCCTTGACGACGTCCTCCGGAAAACCAACGCTTACATGACTATTCCCCCCACTATCGACTCTCGCCTACACAACTTCCGCTATGGCCTCCAAGGAGCCCTTGAATGGTTTAACCCCTACTACCCTCGCAACGACAGTGATGACGCCATCACTTGCCTCCACAACATTGAGAGCCACGATAGACTGGCCGGCTTCATAGGCATTCTGCCACAGAACCTTAAATATGAACTAGCCTCACTCGGATACATCACTAATGCCTCCACCGTAACCACTATCCAACATTACTGTATTAACAATACTATCCGCATCTGAAGACTCTGGCATACTAATAGGAACACCAGGAAGTAGGGTATTGGTTCCTCACCCCCTATGCGTTTGCCTTTTGTTTGTTTTTGATTTTTTTTTTTAAGAGTCTTCCCCCTTCCCTTATGATCACGTTATCTGTACTAACCACCCCACTACCCACCTCTACTCGCACCACCCT
>JAAEPH010000234.1 GCA_024232855.1 Gammaproteobacteria bacterium | reverse complement strand
TATTGTTTTCACAAGGAAATTCCCGAAGAAGTCTCGTATCAGTGATTACGAGCGACTGAGGGAATATTTCTTGTGGAATCAATAGACAAGCGAGATCGTGCATAATTTGTGAATTTTCCGGGCTAGAGCTCGATTCAGTGTTGAGGCTATATAAAGGAGCAAGTTCGGACAGCAACCAGATTGGGTATAATAACTTCGTCACGGCCCCCCCTTTGATAGTGGCTCATTGTCTCTGCTTGATTCCCTTCTCTACCATACTTTCACTTACAACGGGTCCGCTACTATAAAAATTGCCGACTGCATTCGGGGTCCTGCTACTTGTACAGATAAAGAGATATCGTTTAACGTGACGGGCTACGATTTACAAATCTCCCGGTCCCTGTCCCTGTCACCTATCCCGGTTCCCGCCGCGGTCTGGTTGTTCGGCACCGCGCTGATCGGTTTCGTCGGCATGTCACGCAGGACTTCGGTCAAGGCCTGACGCTTACACCACACACACCCGACCCCGCCCTCGCGCGGGGTTTTTTATTTATTTGGGGGACAGTATACCTATTACAACAGCGCCGCTCCGCTTCAATTCCCCCGAAATTCTCAGCGCTATTGTAATAGGTATACTGTCCCCGTCTATTCCAGCGGCAGCTCGGTCTTCTTGACGAGCTGGCGCAGCACGAAGCTCGAATGCACGCCGGTGACACCGTCGAGGCGCGTCAGGTGGCCGAGCAGAAACTTTTCGTAATGCTGCATATCCCGCACCACGACCTTGAGCAGGAAATCGGCGGTTTGCCCGGTGACGATGCTGCATTCGATAATCTCCGGCATCGCCGCAATCGCCTTTTCGAACGACTCGAAACGATCGGGCGTATGCCGGTCCATGGCGATGCCGACGATCGCCGTCAGGTTGAGGCCGAGCGCCTGCGGATCGAGCAACGTGACGTGGCCGGTGATCAGGCCCGATTCCTCAAGCCGTTTTACGCGGCGCGAGCACGGCGTCGGCGACAGACCGACCTGCTCGGCGAGTTCGAGGTTACTGATGCGGCCGTTGGCCTGCATCAGCCTGAGGATGTGTTTATCGATGCGATCCAGCGCGAGACCCATCTATCTCCCTCACTAAATTTAATAATTTAGATAGTTTAGCTAATATTTTTAAATTTTATAGCTATTTCTATCCCCTGAAAGCGCAATCAACGCCAAAAACGCAATCATTACCTAGCACCTGTCGGCTATATTACTTTACCATCGAGTCAATCTTTGAAACCCACTCAGTATCAGGAAACGAACGTGTCATCCTACAACTTCAAAAAATATCGCCCCTTTCCCCCGCTCGCAAAACGCGCCCGCCGCTGGCCCGACCGCGTTATCGAACGCGCCCCCGACTGGTGCAGTGTGGACCTGCGTGACGGCAACCAGGCCCTGATCGAGCCGATGAACCCGAGCCAGAAGCTGGCGATGTTTCAATTGCTGGTCGACGTCGGTTTCAAGGAAATCGAAGTCGGCTTTCCCGCGGCGTCGCAGACGGACTTCGACTTCGTGCGCCAGTTGATCGAGCAGGACCTGATCCCCGGGGACGTCACCATCCAGGCACTGACCCAGGCGCGCGAACCCCTGATCGCGCGCAGCTACGAAGCGCTCAAGGGCGCGCGGCGCGCCATCATGCATTTGTATAACTCGACCTCGACGATACAGCGCGAACAGGTGTTCAAGAGGTCACGCGACGAGATCAAGGGCATTGCCGTACAGGGCGCAACCTGGGTGCGGGATTACGCCAGCCGGCAAACCGACACCGAGTGGCAGTTTCAGTACTCCCCGGAGAGTTTCACCAATACCGAACTCGATTACGCGATCGAAGTCTGCGATGCGGTCATCGATGTCTGGCAACCGACGCCGCGGAACAAGGTCATCATCAACCTGCCGGCCACCGTCGAGGTGGCGACGCCCAATGTCTACGCCGACCAGATCGAAACCATTTGCGACCGCATCAGCCGCCGCGACAGCGTCAGCATAAGCCTGCACACCCACAACGATCGCGGCTGCGGCATTGCCGCCGCCGAGCTCGGCGTCATGGCCGGCGCCGATCGCATCGAGGGCACCCTGCTCGGCAACGGCGAACGCACCGGCAACATGGATATCGTCACCATGGCGATGAACCTCTACAGCCAGGGTATCGATCCGGAACTCGACCTGTCGGACATGGACCGCATCATCAGCGTGGTCGAAAATTGCACCCAGCTGCCGGTGCATCCGCGCCACCCCTACGCGGGCGAGCTGGTGTTCGCCGCCTTTTCCGGCAGCCACCAGGACGCCATCAACAAGTGCCTGGCCATCGACGACAAGGAACGCGAGGTCAACGGCCCCGACAATCGCTGGAAGGTCGCCTACCTGCCGATCGATCCGCGCGACGTCGGACGCACGTACCAGGAAGTAATTCGGATCAACAGCCAGTCCGGCAAGGGCGGCGTGGCCTACGTGCTGGAACAGGATTACGGCCTGATTCTACCGCGCTGGCTGCAGGTCGATTTCAGCCCGCACGTGCAACGCCACGCGGAAGCGAGCGAAGCCGAGGTATCGTCCGAGCAAATCTGGCGGATTTTCCAGGACACCTATCTCCGGGTCGAACAGGCGATGACCGTGGAAAGCTACCAGGCCTCGCGCGCGCAGGGCAGCGACAAACTGAGCGCGGTGCTGTTGACCGATAACGGCAAGGTCGAGATTGCCAGCGGCGGCAAGGGCATCCTCGATGCGTTTGTCGGCGCCGTCAACGCGCACCTGGATTCGCGCATCGTCATCGTCGATTACAACGAGCACACCCTCGGCGACAACGAACAATCCGAGGCGATGGCCTACGTGCAACTCAACGTCAACGGGCAACGCGCTTGCGGCGCCGGTTGCAGCGAGGATATCGTCGGTGCGTCGCTGCGCGCGGTGTTGAACGCCATCGCCCGCGCCGGAATCAGCGTCGACGCGTCCGCAACAAATCGGCTGGAAGCAGTTTAACCCGAACCCGAACGGCATCCGTGCAACCCTGCCGGCAAGACCGCGGCAGGTATTCGTGAGTAACAATGGCAATCGCGCAAACGAATGCACTAAGATGTGCCCCGATGACTTCCCTATTCACTCGAAAGACCGGTGTATGGTCGCGTATCGTCTCGTTAATACGCTGGTGCCTGCGCCTGCTGCTGGTGCTGATCATTCTCGACGCGGCTTACCTGGCCTCGATCTGGCCAGAATGGGAAAGTTACCGCCAGGGTCCGATTCAGCGTTCCAGCTTCATCCGTGACTACGAGCTTGCGCAGCGCGCCGACCCCGATCTGCCGCGACTGAGATGGAATCCGGTGACGCTGCAAGAAATCCCGCAAGCCATGGTGCGCGCCGTCGTCATCGCCGAGGATTCGCGCTTCTACAGTCACGACGGCATCGACCTGGAAGCATTCAGGAATGCCATGCAACACAATCTCGACCAGGGCCGCATGATCTACGGCGGCAGCACCCTCTCGCAGCAAACCGCAAAAAACCTGTTCCTGAGTCCCTCGCGAAACCCGCTGCGCAAGTGGCATGAACTGGTATTGACGCTAGCCATGGAACGCCAACTCTCCAAGCATCGAATCATGGAGTATTACCTCAACGTGGCGCAATTCGGTCGCGGCCTGTTCGGGGTCGATGCCGCGACGCGCCACTACTGGGGGATTCCCGCGGCGCGGCTGACACGGCGACAGGCGATCGAGCTGGCGGCGTCGCTGCCATCGCCTGTCGCTACCAATCCCGCAAATCGCAACAAGGCTTTCCTGAATCGTGTCAACAAAATCAGCCGCCACTTCAATCTGTGGGCCGCAGACTAACCCGGCGGCGATATACATTGTCGCCGCGTTAGCGTTAGTTGGCGAAGCTGAAATTCTTTTGCTGCGCCTGCTTGCGGATCGCTCCGCTCAATGCGTCGCTGACGCTGGGCGCCGCCGCGGCCTGCTCGCGCTTCTTCTCCGCGACGTAGCTCGCCCTGGTTTCGCTGAGATCGAGAATTTCCCTGCGTATCGACTCGCGTTCTGCCTGTTTATGCTGCAGGTAATCGAGCTTCTGCTGCGCCGACAGGCCCTGCATCGGTTCGGGTAACGCGGTGTCTTCCATTTCGACGAGTTGCTCCTCGGCCACTTCGCCATCCTTGAGCGCATCGACCAGGTCCCAGTCGGCATTACCGTAGAACGCGGACGCCTTGGCCTGGGCGCGCTTGGCAAGTAAACCCGTTGAAATGTCACTGCTCTCCTGGTCCTGCTCCAACTGGCGTTGCGCCTTGCCGGCACCCTGTGAGCCGTAAGGAGCATAGGTTTCATTGAGCCTTGCATTGAGTTCGTTGATACGCGCGTCCTGCGGCGCCTCGATGTGCACCACCTGCTGGTTGGCGTCGATACTCAGGTAATCACCGCCGGCGAGCATGGCGCCCGCCTGCCAACCGTCGACAGGTCAGCCGCCGCCATTCGACTGTGCAAATGGACTGGCTTCCGTTAATCTTCGAATTCGACTGTTTCGGATGAAAAATAATGACTCAAGGTGTCGGCGGTTCGATCGCATCGAAAGAACTCACGCTGCTGGGCTCGACACGTAATCAGGCCGCTGCCATCGGCCTCGACGAGTACCGCCGGCGTCTCGACAAACTGCGCGAACTGATGCGCGAGGGCGGCATCGATGCGCTTTATCTCGATGCCACCACCAGCCTGCGTTACTTCACCGGCATGCAGTGTTACGCGAGCGAACGCCTGCATGGCGCAATTCTGGCCGCGAACGGTGAATTGCTTTACGTCTGCCCGGCATTCGAAGCGCAGAAGACGCGAGCCGGCATGGTTGTGGAGGGCGATTTCGTATTGTGGGAAGAGCATGAAGACCCGACCGCCGCCGTGGCCGCAGCCGCCCTCAGGTGCGCGCAACAGGCCAACTGTCGACTCGCGATCGACCACCAGACACCTTTCTTCACCGCGAACCGGCTTCAGTTATTCGATTCGAAATTAACCGTCGTCAACGGCGAAGACCTGATTTCCGCCTGCCGACGCATCAAGTCGGCGAACGAACTCGCCCTGTTATCACAGGCCAAGGCGATCACGCTGCGGATTCACCGGGCCGCCGCGCGCATCCTGCGTGAAGGCATCGATACGCGCGAGGTGCAGGCGTTTCTCGACGACGCCCACATCGCCTGCGGCATGGATGGCCCTTCAACCTTCAAGATCGTGCTCTTCGGCGAGCCCACCGCCTACCCGCACGGCGTACCCTACCCGCAGCAACTCGCCGAAAACGACATGGTGCTGATCGATACCGGCGCTACCCTGCACGGCTATAACTCGGACATCACGCGCAGCTACGTATTCGGTGAAGCCGACGCGCGCCAGCGCGAAATCTGGGAACTCGAACAGGCCGCGCAACTCGCCGCGTTCGACGCCGCGCAGATCGGCGCGCCCTGCTCGGCGCCCGACCTCGCCGCGCGCGCCGTCATCGAGGCGGCCGGATTCGGCCCCGCTTACCAGCTGCCGGGCCTACCCCATCGCACCGGCCACGGCGTCGGTCTCGATGTTCATGAACATCCTTATATCGTCAAGGGTAACGATCTTCCGCTGGCGCCGGGGATGTGCTTTTCCATCGAGCCGATGATCTGCTGCTACGGTGAGTTCGGCGTACGCCTCGAAGATCACGCTTACATCACCGCCGAAGGCCCGAAGTGGTTCACCGAGCCCAGTCCGTCGATGGACGATCCTCTGCGCGATTCGCCGACCCGAGATGACTATCCCGGCGGGAAAAAACTAAATCGCAATCGCGTTACGGTTGCGGTCGACAAAGGATATGGAATCGGTTAAAAATAGCGCTGCCAAATTCAGCATCCTGTTAAACCCCTTATCCAGCGAGCAAGTCTCATGACCACTCTACAATGTATTTCTCCGGTGGACGGCAGCGTTTACGTCGAACGCGAAACGGCCAGCGCCGATGCAATCCAGCAAACCCTGGCCACGTCCCAGGCGGCACAGCAACTGTGGAGAAATACTCCCGTTGCCGAGCGCCAGGCGCTGTGCGGCAAGGCGGTCGATACCTTCGTCGAACGCAAGGCCGACATCGCCGAGGAGTTGACCTGGCAAATGGGCCGGCCGGTTTCGCAGGCGCCCGGTGAGGTCGGTGGCTTCGAAGAACGCGCGCGCCACATGATCGCTATCGCCGACGATGCGCTCGCCGATCTGAAGCCCGAGGCAAAAGAGGGTTTTACGCGCTACATCAGGCGCGAGCCGTTAGGCGTGGTGTTCATTATCGCGCCGTGGAATTTCCCGTACCTGACTTCGGTAAACGCGATCATGCCAGCGTTGCTGGCGGGTAATTCCGTCATCCTCAAGCACTCGGCGCAAACCCCGCTGTGCGCGGAACGCCTGCAACAGGCCTTCGATGAAGCAGGCTTGCCGCCCGGCGTGTTCCAGCACCTGCACCTGAACCACGCCGATACCGAGACCGTGATCCAGTCACCTTCGGTCGGCTACGTCGCCTTTACCGGCTCGGTGCCGGGCGGCGAGATGGTTGAACGCGCCGCCGCCGGCCGCTTTATCGGGGTTGGTCTCGAACTCGGCGGCAAGGACCCGGCTTACGTGCGCCAGGACGCTGATCTGCAACACGCGATCGAGACCGTAACCGACGGCGCCATGTTCAATTCCGGCCAGTCCTGCTGCAGCATCGAGCGGGTTTACGTCGACGCGGCGGTATACGATGAGTTCGTCGCCGGCGTAACCGCGCTGGTGGCCGCTTACAAACTCGGCCGTCCCGACGATCCCGACACCAATCTCGGCCCCCTGGTCAAGACCAGCGCCGCCGATTTCGCGCGTGGCCAGATCGACGAGGCTCTGGCCGCCGGTGCGCGCGCGCTGATCAACCCGGGTCACTTTACCGCCAATGCTGCCGGCACGCCCTACCTCGCGCCGCAGGTACTGGTCGACGTCGACCATTCGATGCGCGTCATGACCGAGGAAACCTTCGGCCCGGTAATGGGCATCATTCCGGTGAGCGGCGACGCCGAAGCGATTCGCCTGATGAATGACAGTGAGTTCGGTTTGACCGCGGCGGTGTTTACCCAGGACGAAAACGCGGCTATCGATATCGGCAACCAGATTCAGACCGGCACCTGGTTTATGAATCGCTGCGATTACCTCGATCCGGCGCTGGCCTGGACCGGGGTCAAGAACTCCGGGCGCGGTTGCACCCTGTCGACGGTTGGTTTCGAATCGCTGACGCGCCCCAAGTCCTACCACCTGAAAACGGTCTGAATTCAAGGAAACATCGTATCCATGTGGTTCAAAAACTTACAGCTTTACCGTTTCACCCAGCCTTTCGAACTGGACGCTACCACCCTCGGCCAGCAACTCGAGCAGCAGGCTTTCATACCCTGCGGTAGCCAGGATACGACCCGCTCGGGCTGGGCGCCGCCGCTGGGCCGTCACGGTAGCGAATTCGTGCACGCCACCAACGGCTACCTGATGATCTGCGCCAAGCGCCAGGACAAACTGTTGCCAGCCGCGGTAATCAACGAAGAACTGGAGGAAAGGGCGCTGCAAATAGAACTGCGCGAATCGCGCCGACTGCCGCGCAAGGAACGCCGTTCACTGCGCGACGAAGTGTACTTCAACCTGCTGCCGAAAGCGTTTGTGCGCTCGTCCCTGCAATACGCCTACATTTCGCCACGCGATCAACTACTGATAGTCGATGCGGCCTCGGCCAAACGCGCCGAGGATTTGCTACAGCAACTGCGCGATACGCTGGGTTCGCTGTCGGTGATCCCGCTGGTGAGCAAACACCAGCCCATCGACGTCATGACGCGCTGGATCGACAGCGGCCAAAGCGAGCACGGGTTCGAGCACGGCGAAGAGTGCGAGTTGCGCGATAACGCCGACATCAGCAGCGTGATTCGCTGCAAGAATCAGGATCTCGCCTCCGCTGAAATCGTCAATCACCTCAAGACCGGCATGCACGTCAGCAAGCTCGCGCTCAACTGGCAACAGCGACTCGAATTCGTAGTCGATGAAAAACTGACGGTGAAGCGCCTGCGCTTTTCCGACATCGTGCAGGAACAGGCGAATGACGTCGAGGCCGAAGACGTGGCGACACGCTTTGACGTCGATTTCTCCATCATGTCGCTGGAACTGTCCCGCTTCATCGAGGCGCTGGTAAATGCCTTTGGCGGCGCGGACACGACCGAGCCGTCAAATGCGGGCTAGCGCTGTTTCAACGTTGATTTGACTATCCGCGGTCACGGACTGTAGTCGGAATTCACGGTTTTCGGCGCCGCAGCAGCCGGCTCGTTTGCGATCTTAGCGCGACCCAGCCGGCGCGCAGTTGCCGGCGCGGTGAGAATCGATTGGCCGATTCGAAAATACCCTCAATTTCGCGAATGGCGCTTTCGTCATCCGCATCGACGCTACCATCCAGCGCCGCGATGTGACGCAGAAAGTCGAGTATCTCGCGAGACATCATGCGGAAGTTGCAATCGCGATTGTGACTGGCAAACTCGGCCATGGTCTGCGCCAGTTCAACCACGGAAAGTTGATCCAGCCTGGATTCGATGTGCCGCAACCCGGCATCGACGAAGTTCGCATCGTAGCCCCATTCGCCGACAAAGTAGTCATCGATCCGTTGCCGCCGTGCAGCGTCGACACGTCCATCGATAGCGACCAGCCTGAGCGCCAGCGGCACCATCAGATCAAACAGGCCCAGCGCCAGCACATCGAGCGGGGTATTGATAAAATTCGGCACCACGGTGAGCTTGCTCGCCGACGCCTTCTTCAAGTGACGGGTAACGCCAAACCAGGCGCCGCCGGTAACGACACCGGCGGCGATCACCCAGCCGATCGGCGTGACCGCGGTGCCGATACCGATGGCTGCGAGCAGGCCACTGGGCGCAAAAAAGGTAGATGCCACCACCGACGACTTGGCGACCACAGCCGCCGTGGTGGCGACGCCCGCCACGTCCCAGGCCTGCACCACCGCGTTCTTTACTTTTAGCGAGGTGTAGGCATCCTCGCCGATGGCTAGCTTTACCTTGAACTTCAGCGGCTCGGCAACCATCGTGTCGATGCCCTGGAAGCCGTCGATCTCGGCCTGATCATCGGTTGCGCTGGGATCAACCACGCCTACGCCGCCTCGATGACGCGAAGGAGTACGCATTGCCGCTCCCTTTCGTTATCAGAAATGTGCATATATCGCCTCCCCGGCGCATTAACAAGTCAACAAGAACTCATTATAAACCAGTCAGATTGTTTAACGGATGGATTCATTGCACCTGTAAATTCGGTTAGACTAAAACACCTGAGACGTACCGGGTAAACAGGCCTGACAACCATCATGAGTGCAGAAGACCGCGACAAGTGGAACCAGCGCTATACCGAGGACAGCTACCGCAAGTCCAACCCGGTGACCCTGCTAAGCGACTGGCTGCCTGAAATACCCGTGGGACGCGCGCTGGACGTCGCCTGCGGCGCCGGGCGCAATTCGATATTCATGGCCGGGGCGGGGTTTCAGGTAGACGCGATCGACATATCCCCTGAAGGCCTTAAAGAATCCCGCAAAAAAGCCGATGAACAGGGACTGGTGCTGAACCTGATCGAGCACGACCTGGACAAGCCCTACCCGTTTGACACCGATTACGACTTGATCGTGGTGCTGTGGTACGTCGATCTCGAGTTGATCACGCAACTGTGCTCATGCCTGGCGCCGGGTGGTTACCTGTTGTGCGAGGAGCATCTGCGCTGTGAGCAGGAGGTTATCGGCCCGGACAATCCCGATTTTCGCGTGGCGCCCGGCGCGCTGCGCGAGGCCGTGTCGGCGCTCGACCTGATGTTATACGAGGAGAGCGTTGAAGCGATACCCGAGGGTGGCCAGGTTGCGAGCGCCCGCGCCGTCGCACGCAGGGCCTGACTCTTTAAATAACTGAAAACAAACTAGCCAACTCAACCATGTCATCACTCCAGGAACAACTGCTCAAGGCCGGGCTGGTCGATAAGAACAAGCTCAAAATGGCCGAAAAGGAAAAACAGAAGCGTAGCAACCAGTCGCGTAAAGCCGCCGGTAAGTCCGGCGCCAGAAAGGTCGACCCGAAGAAAGCCGCCGCTGAGAAGCGTCACGCCGAACGGGTCGCGCGCGATCGCGCGCTCAACGAGAAAAGGAAACAGGCGCTCGAACAGAAAGCGATAGCCGCCCAGGTCAAGCAGTTAATCGAAACCAACAAAGTGGATCGCAGTAAGGGTGAAATCCCCTATAGCTTCGTTTATCGCAAGAAGATCAAGAAAATCTTCATCGGCGAAACTGAGAAATCCCTGCTGACCGGGGGGCGTCTCGCCATCGTCACCACGGTGGTTAACAATGAGGGGCGGCGGTTCGAACTTGTTCCCATGGAAGTGGCACGCAAGATCGCCGAGCGCGATGCCGAAACGGTAATCGAGTTGAACGATGAGGACACGACCACCAGCGCCGAGGACGACCCCTATGCGGACTACAAGATTCCCGATGATCTGACCTGGTGATCTAGTCCGCGGATTTCCGGGAGAGGTTCCGAGATTTCTCTAGCGGTCGGCGCCGACACCCTTGAAACGCGAGCGAACCTTGAAAAAGGCGCCGATGTCGAGCAACGGGCGCGGCGGCATCCACGCTCCCGGCGCGTTGGCGAGACAGTCGTTCACGATTCGCGAAGCCTGACCGCTGGCATAATCGGCAATCGCATTGCCGAATGCGGTGCCGCGACTCACACCCGAGCCATTGTAGCCGCCGGCAAGGTAAACGCCGGCGCGCTGCTGTCCAAAGAAGTTGGTGCCGTTACGCGTGATACCTTCGACGCCGGACCAGGCGTATTCGAAGGGCACCTGCGCCAGTTGGGGAAAGCGTTTCTCGAAGCCGGCGCGGTGGATCGCCTGGCGCGCGACCAGTTCATCGTCCGACAACAACCGCGAACCATGATACTCCGCGGAATTGCGAATCTGGATGCGGCCATCGCTGGTGAGGCGTACCGTGGCGCCGCCGCTGTGCAGTGAGATTGCACCCCATTCTTTCAGGTTGCCGAGACCGGCGCGTTCCGCTTCGGTCAACACCCGCGTGAAACTACCCGCCAGCGTGCTGCCGACGATGTAGCGTCGTAGCAGGCCGAGCGCGGGCGCCTCGTAGTTGGTAGCGACGATGACCTTGTCACAGCTTACCTCGGCATTGGCAAGGCGCAGCATCAGCGGTTTGCGGTCGGCAATCTCCAGTACCGCGCTCTGCTCGTGCAGGCGCACGTTGGCGGGCAGACTGTCGGCCAAGCCGCGCACCAGTGCGGCAGGCTGTACCAGTGCACCATCGGCGATACGGATACCGGCGCTGTATAGCCGGCAACCAAGCAGCCGATGGAGTGCATTTTCATCGAGCAGTTCGTGATCGGCCTCGAGCGCCTCCAGGTAGCACCGAAAATAATCGTACTCTCGCAACGCCGTGTTATCGGCCGCGGTATGAATAAAACCTTCACGGCGCCACTGGCATTCGATCGCATTTGCGGCAATCTGTGCATCGAGCAGGTCCAGTCCGGCAAGGTTGATGCGATTGACACGCCGGTAATTTTCGAGCTGGTTCGTGTCGAAACCGCCATTGAACTGGCTGGTGGCGACGACAAACCCGGAATTGCGGCCGGAAGCACCCTGCCCCACGCAGCGCGCATCGAGCAGCAGAATTTCCTCGCCGGGATGCAGTGCCGCCAGTCGTCGAGCCGCCGCCAGCCCGGTCAGGCCGGCGCCGATCACCGTCCACGCAACCCGATGCCCGCCTTGCAGCGGTGGGCTGGGTCTGCGTTGCGGTAATAGCTCGGCCCAGCCATGTCGATCCGTTGCAAAAGTGTTGTTGATTGCTGTCATCATTTGAATTCCGCGGACAGTATACCCATTTATGCAACAGCACAGCACCGGCAGTCGTGGATCGGCGGCTCCTATCGACGCATCACAATCACCGAGCCATTAAATGTTAAACTTGAGCGCCATTATCGATCGACAACCCAGGATCGACAACCCAGGCCAGCGGCGATGACAGAGAAAAATCGGTTGTTTGCAGCAAAAGCAATTTCCATAAGCGCCTGCTGGTTTGTCAGCATTTCGGCAATGGCAGGTTCCAGCCTGCTCTCCGGTGACCAGGGCCCCGAACTGATGGCGGTCGATATCCTGCCGGGCAACGCCGAGAACACCATCGACCTCACCCGGCAACGGCTGCTTCCCGTCGCCATACTGGGTTCGGCCAGTTTTGACGTCAATGACATCAACCCGCGCACCTTGCGGCTCAAAGCCGTTTCGCAAAACCTGGTCGGCAAGTCCGACAAGACCCTGTGCCATCAGCAGGACATCAACGAGGATTCCTACATGGACCTGCTATGCGACATCAAGATGATCGGCTTTGGCGTCATGCCAGGTGATATCCCGGTGGTCATCAGCGCTGGCACCTACCAGCGTCAATCACTGCGCGCCGAAGCTGTATTGAAGTACCTCGCCGAGTAACCCGGCAGGTTACAGGCGAGGATGTCTGATAAATATCGCTCTGCTTCTTGCGCCACCACATTCGAGGTGTATCATCGCGCCCATCAAGATAAAGGCTTTCAAAGCGCTGCCTTGAAACTAGACAGACTGTTGTTCGATCTCGAGTGACAGTCTTTTTATATCAATACAGCCTCGAGGCCTACCATGACTGCTAAACCTTCAGCCGGACAATCCACGCTCAGTATCTGGGGTGGCGAACAGGAACACGAACTCTACGAACGCTCGACCCAGGTGCCGGTCGTGCACAGCGTTTCTTTCACCTACAAGGACATCGACACCTGGCAGGACGTCGCTCTCGAAAAGACCCCGGGCCACATCTACTCGCGCAACACCAACCCGACGGTGCGCGCCTTTGAAGACAAGGTCAAGGAACTCGAAGGCGCCGAGGCCGCGACCAGTTTCGCCTCCGGCATGGCCGCGATCAGTAACCTGCTTTCCACTTTTCTCAAGCCGGGTGACCGGGTGGTTTCGATCAAGGACAGCTACGGTGGCACCAACAAGATTTTCAACGATCATCTGCCGCCACTGAACATCGAGGTCTGCCTGTGTGACACCATCGACTACGCGCAGATCGAAGCCGAGATCGCGAAGGGCTGCCAGCTGCTTTACCTGGAGACGCCGACCAACCCGACGATCAAGATCATCGACATCGAAAGACTGGCGGGCGCCGCCAAAACAACAGGCGCGCTGGTCGTGGTCGACAATACCTTCGCCACGCCGATCAACCAGAACCCGCTACAACTCGGCGCCGATATCGTACTGCATTCGGCTTCCAAGTATCTCGGCGGCCATGCCGATGCACTCGGTGGCGTCATCTGCGGTAGCCGCGAACTGGTGAAACAGGTATATCGCTATCGCGAAATCAACGGCGCCACACTCTCGCCGATGGATGCCTACAGCTTTATCCGCGGCATGAAAACCCTCAAGCTTCGCGTCGACCGGCAAAATGAAAGCGCGCTCACCATCGCGCAGTGGCTGCAGGCACATCCCATGGTCGATCAGGTGAATTATCCCGGGCTGGAATCACACCCCAACCACGATGTCGCCAAACGCCAGATGCGCGGCTACGGCGGCATGTTGAGCTTCTCCGTAAAAGGCGGGCTCGACGCAATCAAGATTTTCCTGCCGAAGCTGCAATATGCACACATGGCCGCCAATCTCGGCTGCGTCGAAACCGTGGTCGGCCCGCCGGTAACCACCAGCCACGTCGAGTGCAGCGCCGAGGAACGCGCCGCCGCCGGCATTCCCGAAGGGCTGGTGCGCTATTCCACCGGCATCGAAGACGTCGAGGACCTGATCGCCGATCTCGAACAGGCGCTCAGCCACTTGAAGTAGTAACTAGAGAACGGGGCCCTTCGGAAAATAAAGAGCCCCCGTTCCCTTTAACCCGCGCGTGCAAACCGCTACACTGCGCCACCCCTGTACCCTGGCACACCCCCATGTCTGAAAACACCATCCCGGGCTTCGCGCAAATGGCGCTGAAGCCTCCCCTGCTAAAGGCGCTCGACACCCTCGGATACGAGGTGCCCACCGCCATTCAGGCACAGACAATCCCGCTGCTGCTGGAGGGTCGCGATGTGCTCGGACAGGCACAGACCGGAACCGGCAAGACCGCTGCCTTCGCGCTGCCGCTGCTGTCCAATCTCGACCTGAGGCAGAATTCACCGCAGGTGCTGGTGCTCGCGCCGACGCGCGAACTCGCAATCCAGGTCGCCGAGGCCTTTAAATCCTACGCCTCGCAGATGAAAACCTTCCACGTGTTACCGGTTTACGGCGGGCAGGAATACGGCACCCAGATTCGCGCCCTGCAGCGCGGTGTGCACGTCATCGTCGGCACCCCGGGACGGGTCATGGATCACATGCGTCGCGGCAATATCAATCTCGATAAACTGCAGGCCCTGGTACTCGACGAGGCTGACGAAATGCTGAAAATGGGCTTTATCGACGACGTCGAGTGGGTACTGGAACAAACACCCAAAACGCGCCAGATCGCGCTGTTTTCAGCCACCATGCCGAGCGAAATCCGCCGCATCACAAAACGTTACCTGAACAACCCCGCGGAAATCACCATCAAGGTAAAGTCCACCACCGCCGACACCATACGGCAACGCTACTGGCCGGTCAGTGGCACGCACAAACTCGACGCGCTGACGCGCATACTCGAAGCCGAGACCATCGATGCAATGCTGGTATTCGTACGCACCAAAACCTCTACCCTCGAAGTAGCAGAGAAGCTCGAGGCGCGCGGTTACCGTGCAGTCGCACTCAACGGCGACATCGCACAGAAGAATCGAGAGCGCATCATCACCCAGTTGAAGGCGGGCAAGCTCGACATCCTGGTCGCGACCGACGTCGCCGCGCGCGGACTCGACGTGGAGCGCATCAGTCACGTCATCAACTACGACATCCCGCATGATACCGAGGCCTACGTGCATCGCATCGGCCGCACCGGGCGCGCCGGACGCAAGGGTGACGCCATTCTCTTCGTCGCGCCGCGCGAGAAACGCATGCTACAGTCCATCGAGAGAGCAACGCGGCAGGAAATAGACCTGATGCAATTGCCGTCCACCGACATGGTCAACAACCGACGCATCGAAAAATTCAAGCAACGTATCAGCGATACCATCGCCGACGAGGATCTAAGCCTGTTCAAGGACCTGGTCACGCAGTACCAGCAGGAAAGTAAGGTTGACACCCTCGACATCGCCGCCGCGCTGGCGAAACAGGTTCAGGGCCGGGCGCCGTTCCTGCTCTCGGGAAAATCGGAGACTGCACCAGCGCGCGCCTTCGAACGAGACGAATCAATCGCGCCAGCAAAGCCGCGCCGCGAAAAATCGAGGGCCACCTCCGAGGAAGGGGGCAAACCGCATCGCCAGGCCTTCGACGCGCGCGAACAGGCGCTAGAAGCCGGCATGGATCGATTTCGAATCGAGGTCGGCCATAATCACAAGGTAAAGCCCGGTAACATCGTCGGCGCCATCGCCAACGAAGCCGATATCGATAGCAAGTACATCGGCCGCATCAACATTTTCGAAGACTTCAGCCTGGTCGATCTACCCGAGAACATGCCGAAGGAATTACTCAATGCGCTCAAGCCGGTTCGCGTCGCTGGCCAGCGACTGAATATTTCGCTGGTGGGCGCTAAAAAGAATCGAGCCAACAGCCGGCCCGCCAGCGAAAAAAAACAGCGCGCCAGGCCCAAGGTCCGGCACAAGGAACAGAAAAACAAGGGTAAACCGAAGCGCGCCAAACAGAAAAAGTAGAGCCTCGCCAGGGCTTGTCAAAACAGATCGTGAATTCGTAGCGGCAACTGAAATTCTTTTCTCGAGCGTTGAATACCTGAACAGGATAACGATTAAGACCCTGCGCGAGCTACCGTCTGTCCAATTTCTACTTTTCTACACGGGTTATTTTCAGTACCCTAGGCACTGATATCAATCCTGTAGGAAATCATCATGCCCATCACTAAGAAATCGACCGCTAAAAAGAAAGCCAGCAGCAAACCCGCCGCGGCCAGCAAGAAGTCAACAGCCACCCGCAATACAGCGGCAAAAAAAGCGCCGTCCAGAAAATCCAGCGCCGCCCCGCGCAAGGCAACGCCGAAGAAAGCCGCCGCTGCCCGCAAAAAGGCGTCGGCCAAGAAAACAGCACCCCGCGCGAAACGACCTGTTTCCAAACGCAAGGCGGCCACCAACAGCCGACAGGCGCTGCTGAAGAAATTACGCGAGGACCTGAAGGAGACCAAGTCCACGCTGAGGAGCGCCCGCGCCGCCGCGAAACAGGAGATTCAGCTTGCCAAAACCGCGGCGAAAGCCGAAATGGACGCGCTCAATGAAAGCCTCAAGGCCGCACTGAAACGTGAACAAGCCTTGCTCAAGCTGGGTGAGAAAAAGGCAAAAATGATGCTCGCGGCTGGACAACGCTGGGAAAGGCAACAGATCAGCAAAATCAGAAAGCTGGCGGCCAAGAAACCCGGCTGGGCGAAGAAGTAGCCGCAACACGACGCGGGCTAGGAGTCTGCGCCGTAGAAAGTGGGGCGACCGCAGCCGGGAAACTTTCTACGGCTCAGACTTCTGGGCTTGCCCGCGGTGAATATGAACATCCAACGGTTGTGATGTATCCAGGTGGATATCGCGCTGCGGAAACGCGATGACTATGCCGGCGGCCTCGAATTCCCGGTTGATCGTCTGGTTTAATTCGCTAAGGGTCTGTAACCGATAATCCATCGAGCCGATATAGCAACGCAACTTGATATCCAGCGCATTGTCGCCGAAGTTCTCGAAAGTCACCATCGGCTCCGGATCGTCGATCACGCGCTCATGATTTTCGGCCGTTTCCAATACAATTTTCAGGGCCCTGGTGACGTCGCTGCCATAAGCGATGCCGACGCTGATGACGATGCGCGCGACCGGGTCGGACAGGGTCCAGTTCAACAATCGTCCGGTGACAAACTCCTTGTTCGGCACCAGCAATTCCTGCTGATCCCAGTTACGGATGGTGGTCGAGCGAATTTGAATCTTCGTGACCACGCCGGAGGTCTCGCCCACGGTAACGATATCGCCGATTCGGACCGGGCGTTCGAATAGCAAAATCAGGCCGCTGATAAAATTGGCAATGATTTCCTGCAGGCCGAAACCGATACCGACACCCAGCGCGGCGACGAGCCACTGGATTTCCCCCCAACTACCGCCAAGCACGGAGAACACCATCACGATGCCGATCGCGACAATCGAATACTGTGTCAACTTCGATATCGCGTAGCGACTGCCCGCGGTGATATTGAAGCGCGCGAACAGCGCGATCTCCATCAACGCCGGCAGGCGCCGCGCCGCGATCGTGCCCAGTATGACAATCAGCAAGCCGGTGGTTACGTTACCGAGGGTAACGGGCACCCGTTGTGTAACGCCATCGACACTACTGCTGTAACTCCACAGCGACACTTCGTCGAGCATGCGAAACGCGGGCAGCACTTTCGACCAGATCGCCCACATGCCAATCGCGGAGACCACGATCAGGGCTGAATTTATCAACTTTTTGGTGTCTTCGCTGAGAGCTCCGAAATCGATTTCCGGCTCTTCCATGTTGATATCGGCTGACGCTTCATCACCGTCCCGGGCGTCGCGCGCGGCGCGTTGCGCACGATGCCGTTCGAGCGCATCCCTGAATTCCAGCTGACGCTCGAGCAATACCACCCAGCGCACTACTAACTGGTGAATCAATATGATCGCAACCAGCAACCAGAGGGTATCGATCAGCCGCGCGCCTAATTGGGTGGCGGTATAAACAAAGCCCGTAATCGCCAGCGCCGCCAGTACGAACGGCAGTACCAGCCCGAGCGCAAACCAAAAATAGCGAAACCAGGTCAATGGATTGCGGCGATTGTTCAGATAGAAGTCGCGCAATGCGCCGCGAGTGGGAGACAGAATACGTCCGAAGAACCAGGCCATGGCCAGGATCATGATAGAAATCATCAGTCGACTAAAACCGCCGGCCAGCGCCGTGTGGTCATAATTTGTAGAGGCAATCAGCAGGAATATCGCGGGCAGAAAAACCGTCATCAGGCGCAGGGTTTCACGGCGTAGCATATGGGCGCTTACCAGCTTCCAGTTGAAGTGTGCGACGGCGAGTCCCCTGGGCTCACAGAAAATGCGGAAGGCAACGAAACAAAAGGTGTGCAAGGCGATATCGTAAAAGGCCACTCCGATCGATGGCACGAATTGGCCGCTCCAGTCCAGCGTCTGGTAGAGATGGGCGTCGATGTCGATACCGTCGACACCCTGGGTCATCTGCAGATGCAGGCCAAGTGCGATAAAAACTATCGGCCACGGCAGCGCCAGCACCAGTGTCAACAGCAATGCCTTAATGCTGTCGTTGAAGCGATCGTGCCGCAACTGCCCCACGTTACGGCCGCTGCGCCTTAACATTCCGCGTATTCGGCGCGTCTGCTGCAGCAACAGGGCGAACAGCAGCAACCCGGCCACCAGCACCCAGGGGAAGGATCGCGGCATAAACAGGGCATGCCCCAGGTCAACCCAGTTTTGCGGTGTCACGAAGATGACAAGCGCATTCCTTATCGATTCCAGCATTGCCCAGGACGGCGGGGCGCCGGTGCGCACCCACAGCAGGCGCTCGTCCAGAAACCGATTGTAGTCGGTGACCACCTTGGAAAGCTCGCGCTGGGCAAAATCGAGTTCGTTGAGTGATTGCAGCAGGCTATCGTCGGCGGCGATCGCCTTGTCCAGCAAATCACGCCTCAGCTGTGCCAGTTCCCGAATCTCATCGCGTATCCAGGACCGCCAGGGATCCGACATTTGTGCCAGGTTTTCATCGACAAAAGCTTCGATATCGCTCAGGCGCGCGCGTTCCTGCTGATTGCGGATCTGCCGCAGGCTCGACTCGATGACCAGTTGCTGGCGTTGCTTTTCGGCAGACCTGAAATCCTTGGCGCGCGGCAGGTTGTTACGTTGCAGCAGCAGCGCCTGACCCAGCGCCTGGCTCAGGCCGGCAATTTTTAGCTTCTGCCGAGCCAGGCGGAAATTGACGGTAAAACGCTTGATCTGGTCGGTGACGATGCTTTCGTCGGCCCTGGTCTCTTCTACCTGGGCGGCCAACTGGTTGAGCTGGTTACTCAGCAGGGTATTGTATTGCGCATACTCCTGCACTAGCGGATGCTTGCCGAAAGCCTGCCGCTCGGTCTCCTCGGCGGCCTGCTGCGCGGTTTCTGCATCGCTGACACGGCGATCAGTTACCAGTACACCGATCAGTTCCACGTATTTCTTCTGCCGATCCCATTCCATTGACGCCTTTTCGCGTTGTGTGTTGTAAAGCTCCACGCGCATTGGCTGGCTGAGCAACTCCTGGTTCAGCATTTCGATCTCCGCAGTCAGCGTGCGCGTCTCGAGTTGCAATGCCCACAGCCGGGCCTCGGCCAAGCGCTGCGACTGCCCGGGCTTAGTCGAACTATTGACCTCGTCCGTAATTTCGGCCTGCCTGCGTCGCGCCTGATCAAGGCGTTCGCGCACCTGTTCAACGCGCAGTGATTGTGCTTCCAGCAAAGCCGAAATCTCGGCCAGGCTGGCGCGCAGCCCCGACAGGACGGATTTTTCGCCGAGCAATAGTTGCTCGAGTTGCGACAGCGGCTGACTCATAAGCGCGATCGGCAGTTCGGGAGCCGAGTGCGATTCGAGTTTTCTGATTTCAGCTCGTAAAACCCCCGCCTGCTTCGGCGCCGACTCACGTATTTCGATGAGCTCGAGGGCGCCGGCCTCATAGGATTGTCGCTGATTATCCAGGCCCAGTGATTTTCGGTACAGATCCTGCAGCCTGGCTTTGCTAGCCTCGTCGAGATCGGAGGACGCTTCGACTTCCTGTATGCGGCCTTGCAGTATTTCAGCGGTGATGCCGGCCTCGGACACAACCTTTGACTGTGCCAGGGCAGGCGCCGGTAGCAGCGCGAGGCAGGGCAGCAAGCATAAGTTGACAATGATTTTTCGAAGCTTTAACACTGCAGATTCCCGGGCCCTGCAATTCGATGCCGGCCATATTACCATTGTCCTTATTGCCTGATTTAATAAATAATGATCTCTGCTAAAAAAATTTACATTCGCGGCATTGACGCATACCACTTCGACAGGAGCAACCCATGAGCTGGACCGTATACCTCTCGGGAGAAATTCACAGCGACTGGCGCGAGCAGATTAGCGCTGGCGCTACGGCTCTCGATCTGCCCGTTACCTTCACCTCGTCCATTACCGATCACGAAGCCAGCGACAGCGCCGGCGACCTGCTTGGACCGCCTTCCAGCGGCTACTGGCGCGACCACAAGTCCTCCGGGGTCAACGCCATTCGAACTCGCATTCAGCTCGACAAATGCGACCTCGCCGTGGTTCGTTTCGGCGATAAATACAAGCAGTGGAACGCGGCCTTCGATGCGGGTTACTGCGCCGCGCTGGGCAAACCCTACATCACGCTGCACGACGACGACATCATCCATCCGCTCAAGGAAGTCGACGCCTCCGCGATGGCCTGGGCGCAGACTCCTGACCAGGTAGTTCAGATCCTGCGTTACGTTACCGCCGACTGAGGCTGTGAAAACCGGGTTCGATGCCCCCGAGCCGAGGGCGATGGAACAAACGCGCGGCGGTCATTCAGGCGCTTAGCAGCGATAACAGGACGCCGCCAAGCGACGCCAGCAACAGCACGCGCGAAATCCCCCAGTGCAGGCGCAGTAACAGCATCGCGCACATCAGCGCCAGCAGGATAACGCGCCAGTCCAGCGAATCGAGCTGTGGCCGCCAGACCACCAGCGGACCGTAGCGCTGCATCGACACCTCACCGAAGAAGACGTGCAGGGCAAACCAGATCGACAGGTTCAGAATGACACCGACGACCGCGGCGGTAATCGCGGTCAGGGCGCCGCGCAGGCGCGCCTGTGAACCGATCCAGTCGATGTAAGGCGCACCGACAAATATCCACAGGAAACAGGGCGTGAAAGTCACCCACAGGGTAACCACCGCGCCGAGCAGGCCATAGTAGATGCCGCCCTGGCGAAACGCGGCGATGAAACCGACGAATTCGTTGACCAGAATCAGCGGGCCCGGAGTGGTTTCGGCAAGCCCCAGGCCATCCATCATTTCACCGGCGCTGAGCCAGCCAAACTGAACCACGACGTCCTGCCCCAGGTAAGCGAGCACGGCATAGGCGCCGCCGAAAGTAACTACCGCCAGCTTGGAAAAAAATACACCGATGTCCAGCAGCAAGCCCTGCTGGTCCAGAGCCACCAGCGCCAGCATCGGCAAAGCCCATATCAGCACCCAGCTCATCGCCGTCAACAGGCTTCCGAGCGGTGATACCTTAACCCGGATCGATTGCTGATCGACACTATCACGCGACGCCCGAAAAAAACCGAACAGCGCGGCCAGGCCGATGATCAACGGGAAGGGCAAGGCAAGGAAGAAAATCGCGACAAAGGCCAGCGCCGCCACCAACCAGTGTTCGGGTAACAGCAAGGCACGCCGCGCAACCCGCAGCAGCGCCTCGATGACAATGATGATAACGGCCGCCTTGACGCCGAGAAACAGCGCATTGACCAGCGGCAAATCACCGTACAACACGTAGATCAGCGCCAGCAGAAAAATCACCAGCGCACCGGGTAACACGAACAGCAATCCGGCGACCAGACCGCCGAGCGTGCCGTGCAGACGCCAACCCGCATAGGTTGCGAGTTGCATCGCCTCCGGACCCGGCAACAGCATGCAGAAACTGAGCGCATTCAGGTATTGCCGTTCGCTCATCCAGCGCTTGCCATCGACCACTTCACGATGCATTAACGCAATCTGCGCGGCCGGTCCTCCGAAGGACAATAGCCCGATGCGCAACCACACGCGAGTGGCCTGGGCAAGCGTGGGCCGATGGTCGATGCCATCGGCAATATCAATCGTATTCATGCTTCAGCCCCGGCTTTGCGGTTGTGGCCAGTCGTGCGATTCGTCGCTGGCGTCACGCGCCCAGCGATAAAAGGCGTCATAGAGCAACATACCGGCATCGATTTGCTGATGATCGTCACGGTAGATTCGCGACAGCCCGAGCGACGCCGCCAGCAATCCGGCGCATTGCGGCGCCAGGTCATTGCGATCAGTGTCGGCGCCGCGCACCACGAGCGCTAGCTGCCGCAGTGTATCGCTTGTGAGACCGAACTCCTCAATCATGGTATCGAAGGTGCAGTACTCGCCGCGATGACTCCAGAACACGTCCTCGACGTCGAACGGCGTGGCGTCGAATTTTTCCGCGACCGCCAGCACTTCGCCCGGCGCAACAAACAGAAATCGGGCTGCCGGATCGACAAAGCGACGAATCAACCAGGGGCAGGCCATGCGATCGATCTTGGGCCGATGACGCGTTACCCAGACGCTGCCGCCCTGCGGGCCCGGTGCTGGAATTCGCGCCGCGGGCACCAGCATTTCGCCGGCGTCGCGCCAGGCGAAATGGCCGCCTTGCAAACTTTCCGCATGAATACCGTAACCGCGCAGCAACGATACCGTGCCCTGGGAGATTTTCTTACCTTTCTGGCAATAGACCACGACCGCTCGATCGGCGAGTTCGGGCAGCAGCGCGGTGATATCGTCAAACGGGTGCCGAAACGCGGAACCACCGGCGATCAGTCCAGGGGCGGCGCATAAGCGCCATCGGCATCGTGAGTCTCGCGACCCGTCAGCGCGGGTGTAAATACGCATACCAGGCGCATCGCCGTAAACGCCTTTAGACGGTGCTTCTCCTGCTCGAAACTCGCTCCACATCATAGTCAATGCGCCCCGATAATCACATCCTCGATCGCCTTCGGATGTGCCGTAATCGACTCGT
Organism: Gammaproteobacteria bacterium; assembly: GCA_024232855.1. GTDB lineage: Bacteria > Pseudomonadota > Gammaproteobacteria. The sequence continues at coordinate 17,416 of JAAEPH010000234.1, read as the reverse complement.
AACCATCGTCGGTAACGATAAAGCTGTCGCCGACCTGCGCGCGGAAGGTATCGGTACTCACCGAGCCGTCGACGGCAAGCACCATGCCCGGCTGGATCACCGTGCTGTCGCCGGTAACCAGTTACGGCTGTTCCAGGTAGCTGAAGCCGGTACCCCGGCCGCAACGAAACGGATACTCGTAGCCGGCGGATTGAATTACCTCGGCATAAGCCGCGTGGACGTCTTCGGCAATCACGCCGGGGCGCAGCGCCGCCAGCGCCGCGGCCTGGCTGTCGAGCGCAACCTGGTAAACCCCGGCCTGTGTATCGTCCGGGATGTTGCCGATCCAGAATGTGCGATCAAAGCCGAGCTTGAACTTGTGAAAATTGGTCATACCGCAAAAGCACAGAAATACCGGCTCGCCCCGGCGCATCACGCGGTTGCCGGCACGGTGGTGGGTTTTGACGATGTCTTCGCCGGAGGCCATGATTTGCAGAAAGTGGGTATTGGGCGACATTTCACTGGCGGGGTAGTGCCGCGCGAGCAACTCGGCCGATTTGCGCGTACCGGCCTGTGCGATCGCCAGCGCAACCTCGTACTCGGCAGCCGATGGCCTCGCGTCCGGCCGCCATCATCGCATTTGCGACCGCGACCGCGTGACGCGCGAGCTGTAGTTGCGGCTCCGATTTGATCATACGCATGCCGGCGACGATGGGCGCGAGATCGACGAGCCTGTCGGCATCGACCAGCGAATCGATAAAGGCGCGCACCGGGGCCGGCATCTGCTGCATTTCAATCGCGACGCGAGCGGTACCCTGCAGCAACGCCGGGACGTGTTCGCGCCACTCCCGGCCGAGGCCATCGTTCCAGGCTTCGATACGGTCGACGCGTGCATGCTCGCGCGCCATGTTTTCGTCGATCGCAGGCGCAATCAGAAGGCTTTCGCCATCGCGCGTCACCAGCAGCAGGGTCGGCCGGCCGAACTCCATGTGCAGGTAATCGTAGTATCCGCTGTAGTTATAAACCGAATCGTCGTCGCTGATGACGGCGACATCGATTCCGGCATCGGAAAGTTGCCTGCGCAATTGGCGTAAATGTTGTTCGAACATGGTTGTAAATTGAGGAATAGTTAACGACACTTTACACCATGAATCGACTCACCTCACATACCTCCGCCCTGCGGGCCAGCATGCAGGCCTGTCGCCACGATATCCACCGCCACCCCGAACTCGCCTTCGAAGAGCAACGCACCGCCGCGCGCGTCGCCGAACTGCTCGATGAATTCGGGCTCGAGGTACATACCGGCATCGGCAATACCGGCGTCGTCGGCGTGCTCACGAAAGGCAGCAGCGAGCGCATGCTCGGCCTGCGCGCCGACATGGATGCGCTCGGGATACAGGAACAGAACCCGTTCGAGTATCGCTCGGTCCACGACGGCAAGATGCACGCCTGCGGTCACGACGGCCATACCGCGATGCTGCTGGGGGCAGCGCAATATCTGGCCGCTAACGGCAATTTCGACGGTAGCGTGGTGTTTATCTTCCAGCCCGCCGAGGAACACGGCGAGGGCGCGCGCTCGATGATCGCCGATGGCCTGTTCGAGCGTTTTCCGGTCGATGCGGTGTATGCCATCCACAACTTTCCATCGCTGGAAACGGGAAAATTCGCGGTACGCGCGGGCTCCATCATGGCCGCCGAAGATAATTTCGAAATCACCATCGACGGCGTCGGCCATCACGCGGCGATGCCGCATCTCGGCAAGGACGCCATCGTCATCGGCGCCGAAATCGTCAACGCGATGCAAACGCTGGTGTCGCGCTCCCTCGACCCGCTGGACAGCGCCGTGGTCTCCTTCACCGAGTTTGTCACCAACGGCACGGTCAACGTAGTGCCAGGCCAGGTCGTGCTCAGGGGCGACACCCGCTCGCTGACCACGCAGGTGCAGGAGCACATCGAAACGACCATGGAACGCATCGTCGCCGGCATCTGCGCGGCGCAGGGCGCGAGCTATGAATTCAGCTACCGGCATAATTTCATCCCGACGGTGAACACGCCCGCCGAGGCTGAAATCGCCGCGCGTGTCGCCGCCACCGTGGTGGGTGCGGATAACGTTGTCGGCGACAGCCGACCGGTGATGACCTCGGAGGATTTCGGTTACATGCTGCAGGCGCGCCCCGGTGCATACCTGCTGCTCGGTAACGGGGTCGATGGGATCGGCGGCTGCAGCCTGCACAATCCCGCCTATGACTTCAATGACGATATCCTCTGCATCGGCGCCGACTTCTGGGTCACGCTGGTGGAATCACAACTGGCCGCCATCTGAAGCATGAGCGCCAGCGACAAATCCACCGGTAGTTTTGGCACCGCGGCCTACGGCGGCGATAACTGGTCGCCACGTCTGGAAACTCATCAGCAGGAACTCGGTAAGTTCTGGGCGAACTGCGGCATCGACTCCGAATGGCGCCCGCTGAAATCGGTGCTGTTGCACTGCCCGGGCGATGAATTGAATGCTGCCGGGGGCGATCCCGACGCGGTGCAAATGCTCGATGTCGTCGATCTCGCACGCGCTCGCGAGGAACACGCCGCAATGGCAGGGGCTTACCGCTCGGCCGGAGTCGAAGTCCATGCGGTAGATCCCGACCTGCCGTGTCCGCCCAACCTGATGTTTTGCGCCGATTTACTGGTAATGACGCCGCAGGGCGCGATCCTGGCCCGGCCGGCATCGACAGTGCGCGCCGGCGAAGAACGCCAGGTGGCGCGCAAGCTCGCCGCACTGGGCATACCTATTCTCGCAACCCTTACCGGGAACGCCTGCTTCGAAGGCGCCGACCTGATGTGGCTCGATGAGAAAACCGCCATGATCGGCCGCGGTCTGCGCACCAATGACGCGGCCATCGAACAGATCGGCCGCCTGCTGGCAGGTCTCGGCATCGAACTGATCGCGGTCGACATGCCGTTTGGCAGCATGCATTTGATGGGCATGTTGCGCATCGTCGATCACGATCTCGCTATCTGCTGGCCACGTCGTACCCCGCATCGCTGCGTCACCCGTTTACGCGAACTCGGCTACCAGGTGGTCTTCCCGGAGTTTCGCGACGACCAGCCCAGTTACCGCGCCATTAATTTCGTCACGCTGGGCCCACGCCGCATCCTGATGGTGGCGGGGCTGAGCGAATTCCAGAATGAATTCGAAAAACTCGGCATCGACTGTCTGACCTCCCCAACCGATGAATTATCGCGCGCGGCGGGCAATATCGGCTGCCTCAGCGCCGTGCTGTGGCGCGAAAGGCCGCAGGTCGCCGGCGGCCGCTGATTTTTTTTGCATCTGCACTTGCACCTAGGCACAATCCCAACCTGCAACCAGTCAGAAACCAGCCAGGATCCTGCATTGAAATCCGTAATTGAACAGCGTGTCGCACAACTGCTCGATAGCGACATCAGAATGGTATTACAGCACCGCCAGGTCGGCCTCGAAAAGGAAAGTTTGCGCGTCGCGGTTGACGGCGGCATTGCGCAAACACCGCATCCGCCGGTGCTCGGGTCGGCCTTGACCCACCCCAGTATTACCACCGATTATTCCGAGGCCCTGCTTGAATTCGTAACCCCGCCGTTTCAGCACTTCTGCGATACGCTGGGCTTCCTCGACGATACCCATCGCTACGTTTACGGCCAGCTCGATAACGAAATCCTGTGGGCTTCGAGCATGCCCTGCGTGGTCGACGGCGACGCCGATATTCCCATCGCGCAGTACGGCAGTTCCAATGCCGGATTGATGAAGACCGCCTATCGGCGCGGGCTCGGGCATCGCTACGGACGCATGATGCAGGCCATCGCCGGGGTACATTTCAACTACTCCTATCCCGAAGCCTTCTGGGAGCTGTTGCAATCGGTTGTCGGAGACCAGGGGGATCTACAGACATACATCTCCGAATCCTATATCGGCATGGTGCGTAACCTGCAACGCTTCGGTTGGCTGGTGCCTTACCTGTTCGGTGCATCGCCGGTGATCTGCGCCTCCTTTCTCGGCGCGTGCCCGACCTCACTGCAAAAATGGCGCGAATTCTCCTATTACGCACCTTATGCAACTTCGTTGCGCATGGGTGATATCGGCTACCAGAATGACAAGGAAGGCGAAGCCGGCATCAGGGTCAATTACAACAGCCTGCAGGGTTATGTCGACAGTCTGCAAGCGGCAATCTCGACCCCTTATCCCGAATACGCCAAAATCGAACTGGTGCGCGACGGTGAATGGCAACAGCTCAACAGCAACCTGCTGCAGATCGAAAACGAGTATTACTCGAGCGTGCGCCCGAAACAGATTCTGCAGGGCGAGGAGAAGCCCTCGCTGGCGCTGGCGCGGCGCGGCGTCGCCTATCTCGAGCTGCGCTCGCTCGACGTCAATGCCTATGAACCGCTCGGCATCAGCGAGGAACAGATGCGCTTTCTGGAATCCTTCCTGCTGTTCAGCCTGCTGGTGCCCAGCGCCCCCTACGACGATTTCGAACTCGACGCAATCAAATACAACATCAATGCGGTTGCCGAACGCGGCCGCGATCCGCAATTGAAGTTGCGTCGCAACGGCGGCGAGGTTTTGTTGCGCGACTGGGCCCACGAAATTTTCGAACAGATGTCAGCGGGTTGTGACCTGCTGGACCAGGATTCCAGCGTGCATTGTTACTGCGATGCGCTGCAGCAGCAGCGCGCCAAGATCACCGATCCGGATCGTACGCCTTCGGCGCGCATGCTCGCGGAAATGGACCAGAACGGCGAGGAGTATTATCACTTCGCGCTGCGCATGTCGCGCCAGCATCAACAGTGGTTTGCCGAGCGCCCGCTTGACGATGCCAAGCGACGCCGGTTCGAAACCCTGGCGCGCGAGTCGATCGAAAAGCAGCGCGCCATCGAGGCCGCGGATAAAGTTTCCTTCGAGGCCTTTTTACAGGACTATTTCGCGCAATCCTGAAATATCCACTACCTGGCTATGCCAGGTATTCTTTCTGCCAATCGCGGTAACTCGCGTCGCGGCTAAGCTGCTTCATCAAGTCGCCGCTGGCGATACCTTCGAGTTGGGCCGGCGGCGTTCCCTCGCGCAGCGCTTTCAGGCAATCGTGCATCGCCTGCACGGCCGCCATGAAAGGCTGGTGCCCCTGCAAACTGACTCTGACCCCGCATTCCGCGAGGTAGGCGGGGTCCTTCAATTCGGCGCCGGCGCCACCGAGCATGATCGGCGCATCGATAGCATCCGCTATGGCTTCAAGTTCGGCGCGGGTTTTAATGCCGACGAACATGATGCCATCGACCCCGGCATCGAGGTAAGCCGTCGCTCGTCGAATTCCATTGTCGACGCCATTCGGGCCGACCGCGCCGGTGCGCCCGAGCACGATCGTGCGCGCATCCTGGCGCGCCGCCAGGGCTGCCTTCATCTTGCCGACGCCTTCGTCGATTTCGAGAAACTCGGCGCCGGCCTGGCCGAAACGCTGCGGCAACAGGGTGTCTTCGATCGTCAGGCAGGCGACGCCCGCGCTTTCCAGCTCCTCGACGGTACGCCGCACGTTGAGCGCGTTACCATAACCGTGATCGGCGTCGACGATCAGCGGCAGTTCACCCGCGCGGCAGATGCGATGCGCCTGGTCGGCAAATTCGCTCAGCGTCAGCACGATCAAATCCGGCGCGCCGAGCACGGTCAGCGAAGCGATCGAACCGGCAAACATGCCGGCCTCGAAACCGAGGTCTTCGGCCACGCGCGCCGAAATCGGGTCGTACACCGAACCCGGGTGAATACAGGTGTCGCCCGTAAACACGGCGCGTAGTTGTTCTCGGCGGGAATTACAGTTCATGGTCGTTATCCAGTATCAAGGGAATGCCTGAAAGCTGCAGATACTAACATTTCATCGCCGCCGGCTAAAACCGGCGTGCCGCAATTTGACCGGCTAGACATGCGAGTTCACGAATTATGCTGTAGCCTTCTACTAACTACTGAAAGGGCAAAGGCTCCTTATTCTACTGCTAACGCCACAAACTTCGATGGAGATAAGCATACCAGGTCATAATTCGCGCACGGGGCTTTTGCTTCTGGTGTCGGTAATTGCAGTCACGGCACTTTTGTTCGCGGGCCCAATACCCCAGGACCCGAGCTACCACTTGTTCGCCGATTCGAGCCAGGTCCTCGGCCTCGGGAACTTCTGGAATGTGATTTCCAATTTTCCATTCATCCTCATCGGGTTTCTCGGTTTGGCACGCTATTCGCGCCTGACCCAGGTGGAGAGTGGGCCGGGGTATGTTGTTTTGTGCGTGTCGGTTGTGTTTGTCGGTATCGGTTCCGCTTACTACCATAACGCTCCCTCAAACGGCAGCTTGCTATGGGACAGGTTACCGATGGCTGTTGCGTTTATGGCATTGTTATCGATGCTACTGGGTGAACGCGTTATCACCCGATACAAACCCCTTCCACTATGGCTACTGGTAGTTATCGGCTTGAGCGCGGTAGTCTACTGGTCGTGGACCGAATCGCTGGGTAGAGGTGATCTGCGGCCATACCTCCTGGTTCAGTTCCTGCCCGTATTGTTAATCCCGCTAATCGTTTTACTGTTTCCTTCCAGGTATATTAACAATTCACTGCTGCTATCGTCCTTTGCGCTCTACTTTGTCGCAAAGCTGCTCGAACACTTCGACACTGAAGTATTGAGTATCACCGGCCTGACGGGTGGCCACGCTTTTAAACATGTCGTGGCCGCCATTGCCGGATTATGTATCATCTACGCCATTCCGGCCCGGCGTCCAGGCCGCTAGCGATTCTTTCAAAATTTAACAGGTCAATGCAATCGTCGCGGAATGTAACGGCAGAACCAGGCCGCGACGCACATCCATAGCGCGGCGCTGGAAAACACCACCGGCAACGCAAAATAGCTGAGCAGAACGGCAAACAAACCCGGCGTCATCAACTGTCCGGCGTCGCGATAGGTTACGAATACGGCCGTCATCTGTGCGCGTTCGCCCGCGCGCACCGCGCGAAAGAAGAGCACGTTGCCAACACCATCGAGCATGGTCGCACCGAGCGCGCAGATCACCAGTAACACCGCGGCGATGGTTGGCAAATCGATCACTAGGTAAACCAGGAAGGTCAGCGCACTGCTGGTGGCGAAGCCGAGCATCATCAGCCGCCTGACCCCGTAGTGGCGTGCGACCCAGCCCCAGAAGGGTACCGACAGTGTCCAGGCGGTGCCTATCGAGACCAGTGCGGCGCCGGTGAGTTCACCGAGACCGGATTGCGTCGCATAGATCGGCACGTAGATGATGAACATGGTCCACCAGCCCGAACGCGCCAGCACCAGTCCATAAGCGAGACGCAGACGCGGCTGGCTGAAGTAGCGCGGCAGGTATTTCAACGGGTTGACGCTTTGCGCGCGCGTCACCGGGATTCGCGTATGCTGTAACCCGAGCACGCGAAACCAGACCATCGCAATCAGCATGAAGACAATACAGCTGATGAACGGCAGTTGATGCAGTATGCGGTTCTGCAGGTAAACACCGAGAAAAGGACCGATGGTCAGCGCGCTGACGCTGAAAAACACTCGCAAGGGTTCGAAACTGGTCATTTGCGCGCGCGCGATTCGGCCCATCACGTAAATCGACAGGGTCACCTCGGCGGCGGCGATGGCAAACACGTGACAAAACAGGCCAGTCGAGAAAAACCAGGCCTGCTCAACCATTATCAGGCAGGCCGACAGTATCATCATCGCGCATGAAAACAGGTACGACGGGTAAATCCCGATACGCCGGATCAGAATCGGCAGGGTCAGGGCCGCGACAATGCCGCCGACGCTGACCGCGAACAACAGCAGGCTGGCGTCCTGTGCATTGCCCATCAACGCATAGGCCTGCAGCGGAATCACCGACAACAACATCCCGCGCGGCAGGTTCTGAATGAAGAAGTAGGCCGCTAAACTGTTTTGGGGGTTTATATACCGGTTAAGTTTCAACGAGTGGTTCCAGCGGCCGGGTAGCCATCAGCGCATCTGCAGCCGCACCGCCCGCGCCGGCGCCGCAAAGGCGCTGTCCAGTTCGGTCAGGTCGTCGGCACTGAGTCTGATATCGAGCGCGGCGAGATTTTCCGCGATCCGCTTCGGATTCGCCGATTTCGGAATCACCACGGTATCGGGCTGATGCAGTAACCAGGCGAGCGCGATCTGTGCCGCGCTCGCCGAATGCCGGGCGCCCACCGCGGCGAGCACGGAAGAGTGCAGCAGCGCTCCGCCCTGGTCGAGCGGCGAATAAGCCATTAACGGCGTGCCGTGTTGGCGACACCAATCGGCGACTTCCCATTCCACTTCGCGGTGCGCGAGATTGTAAAAAATCTGATTACAGCCGAGGCGCGCCTGGTCGGCAGGAGCAATCGTACGCAGATCATCGATATCGAAATTGCTGACGCCAAAATCGCGAATCCTGCCGTCTCGCTGCAGTTCGTGTAAGGCTTCAAATGTCTGTGACAAGGGAATAGCCCCGCGCCAGTGCAGCAGGTACAAATCGATGTAGTCACATTCCATGCGCCGCAGGCTGCGTTCGCAGGCCTCGATGACGCCGGCGCGACTGGCGTGATGCGGATAAAATTTGCTCACCAGGAAAAGCCCTTCGCGGCGACCGCGAATCGCCTCGCCGATCACTTCCTCGGCGCCGCCTTCACCATACATTTCCGCGCTATCGATCAGGGTAATCCCGAGATCGAGCGCCTCGCGGATAACGTCGACTTCCGCCTGCCGGCGCTCGTGTTGCTCACCCATGCGCCAGGTGCCGATACCAAAAACCGGCATGGCGTTACCCGAGGGAAGTTTAAGCTGTCGCATGGATAGTCCTCATTTATCGACATCTGTGGTCGCACCCGACGCAAAACGCCGGTAAAGAACCGACCCGGCACATTACCAGCAGGATCATAAATAGTTTTCTCATCGCTCGCTCCCTTCGATTCAGCGGTTGGTATATCACGGATCCCGCTTTTCTGATTAAATTCGATTTTATGAAGCACCTCGAATCCCAGCCGCGCCCCGGTTCCGGTATCGTGCTCGCATTGTACATGGCGCAACACCTGGTCAACCACGCTTTCGGCATCGTCTCGTTCGATGCGGCAACGGTGGGCGAACTCGATTTCCTGATCAACGGGGATACCGTTGCCGGTTATCCTTATACCGATGCACCGATGGCTTCCACCGATTCCGAAAAGGACCGGGCAAGATGAAACTGAACCAAGAAGAAAAGGCCATGCTAAACGGCGAGCTCGGGGAACCTCGCCGCTGGGCGATCGAGCACATGATACGCGTCGGGCGCTTTTTCGACGCACCCGACCTGGTCCCGGTAACGCAGGCGCACATCATGGCCGACACCGAGTCACTCGGTGAGGCCGGGGTCGAATTCCTCGAGGATATCGCGGCGCGCCCGCGAGACGAGCGCCAGGTGCGTATCCCCATGATCACCGACCCACGCGGCATCGACTTTTGCCATTACAAACGCCTCAGGCAAACCGAATGGATGGCGTCACTTGAACAACGCGCCATCGATGCCTTCGAAGCCATGGGCATTCTCATGACCAACACCTGCATCAATTACCAGACCATCATGCCGCCGGTGCGCGGCGAGCACCTCGCTTTCGGCGATACCGGCGTGGTGATTTACTGCAACAGCGTGCTCGGCGCCTATTCCAACTTCGAAGGTGGTCCATCGTCGCTCGCGGCCGGGCTCACGGGCCGCACGCCGCGCTACGGATTGCACCTCGATCACAACCGAATGGCGACGCGGCGCTTTCGCGTCGATTTCAAACCGCAACACCTGTCCGACTGGGGCGCGCTCGGCGGAATCATCGGCGCCCGCGCGGGCTCTTACTGGGAAGTCCCGGTACTCGAGGGCATCGAGTCGCAACCCGGCTCCGATGAAATGAAACACATGGGCGCGGCGATGGCGAGCTTCGGTTCGGTACCCTTGTTCCACGTCGTCGGCGTCACCCCGGAAGCGGCGACCCTGGAAGCCGTTTGCGACCCCGCCCTACTCGACGCCGAAACCATCGCCGGCGCCGACCTGGAGAATTTTTTCGCGCGCTACGGCGGCAAGGGTGAAAAAGTCGACGTGGTGGTGTTTTCGGCGCCGCAGTTATCGCTGCTGGAAATGCAATCACTGGCGGAATTACTCGATGACAGGAAACTGCACGAGGACACCAGCCTGCTCGCGGTAACCAGCCCTGTGGTCGCGGCGGATGCCCGGCGCCTGGGGTTGGTCGAGCGCATCGAGGCATCCGGCGCCCTGGTGCTCGAGGGCATGTGCTTCTACCAGAGCTACGCGCGCGAAATGGCCGAAGCCAACGGCTGGAAACGACTCATGACCAATTCGGTCAAGCTGGCCAACATCATCGGCGGCTACGGCTACGAACCGAGCTTGTCGAATATGGAAAACTGCGTCGCCTCGGCGATCGCCGGAGAGATTGTGTAATGGAAACAATTGAGCTTGAGTGCCACGTTGGGGTCGGACCCGTGGTCAGCGGTGAAGCCCTGGTCACCGATGACAACTTTTCGGCGCGCTACGACCTCGACCGCATCGCCGGCATTTTCTCGCGCCCACAGCACAAGCTCGCCGGTCAGAGCTACGTCGACAAGATTATGGTGTTCAATACCGCCAAGGGCGGTGTCGCCTCGGCGTGGATGCTGCATGAAATGAAATCGCGCGGCGTCGCGCCAAAGGCAATCCTCTTCAACAACGTCAATCCGATCCTGGCGCAGGGAGCGGCGCTCGCCGACATGGCGATGTGCGATCGCTTCGGGGACGGCGACGTAACCCGATTAATCCGGACCGGCGATCAGCTCGTGGTGCAGCCTGAACTGGGCCTGGTGACTATCACGCGTAGTTGACTGCGGGCAACGCCGCCATTTGAGGGCCGCCTGACTCACGGATTCAGACGCTAAACCAAACTCGTGCCTTCGATGGGGACACGGCACATTTTTCGGTGTCTTATGTGCGTTCGTTGAAACAGCTCGGCGAAAAATCATGGCATGTCCCCGATGGTTTGAGCCCTAAGAACTACGGCTGCGATCAGTCGCGGTAGCCGAAAAAGCGGTTTTCGATGATCTCTTCGGCGACGCCGGGCGGCAGGTTCTGCTCCCATTCCCCGCGACCGTTTGGTAACTGCTTGAGGACATTGCGCGAGAAAATCTTGAACAGTTTGTGATCGCTCGACTCGATGCCAAAGATGAAATGATTTTCCAGCAGATGCCGGTAGAGGAAGCGCAGGTTTTGCGGCACCAACAGGTTGGTGTAATCGACGTATTCTCCGACCTGATCGATTTCCGGGTAGACAAGCAAGCGCGTATGATCGGGAAACAACTTGCCGAAGCCTTCCAGTATCCCGCCTTCGACTCCGCGGTAACTGCTTTCATCGAAAATCTGCCTGATGTTGCTGATGCCGACGACAATGCCGATCTGCAACTTGGTGAACTGCCGGAAATAGGCGCGCATTGAGAAATAGCGCGTATGATCAGAGATCATCACGCTGTAACCCAGTGTATTGAGCAGACGCACGCTCGCGATCAAATCTTCCTCGGACACCATCAAATCATTACCTTGCGGGTCGTTGAGCGAAATTTCCGCGAGCGCGACGCTGTTTTCAGCGGTTACACCATCGGTCTCGGTAAAGCATTTCAGACCCTGCTCTATCATATCGACGTTGAGGCGGGTAACCGGCCTGAAAGATCCGCGGATGGTAAGTACATTTTTCTTGTACAACATGTCCGCGGGAATCACGACCGAGCCATCCGGCCGAAACATGATGGCGCGGGACTTCCAGCTGCGAATCAGGTGCAGATTGATGGCGCGGTTATCGATTTCCTCGAAATAGGGTCCGTGAAATTCGATTGAATCGATTTCGATACGATCCGGTTCGAGGTTATCCGTCAGCGAGTCGATGATCGTTTTAGCATCTTCAAAGTAATAATAGGCCCCGTAAATCAGGTTGACACCGAGAACACCCAGCGCCTGCTGTTGCCTCTCGGCATTGTCATCGCGCAGGCGGATATGCAGAACGATTTCAGAAGGCTCGGCGCCCGGGTATTCCTGCACCCGTATGCCGCACCAGGCATGGCACTCATTGTTCACCTTGTAACTCTTCGCGGCAACGGTCGCGGCGTACGAGAAATAGCGCGAGATCCTGGAACGGGATTTACCCACCCGATCGAGAATAAGGCCGAACTCCTTTTCCAGCATTGAGCAAACGCGCATCTTGCTGACATAACGCCCATCTTCCTGCACGCCATAGATCGCATCCGAGAACTTCATGTCGTAGGCCGACATGGTCTTGGCGATGGTGCCGGCCGCGGCGCCGGTTTTGAAAAACTGGCGCGCGACTTCCTGGCCCGCACCAATCTCGACGATAGTGCCGTACTTTTTTTCATCGAGATTGATACGCAACGCCTTTTCGAGCGTTGTGCGACTACTGATATTTTTGTTCACGATAACCTGGCTATATTTGGGAGTGCGTACTGTGCCGTATTTTCAACACTGCATACAAGACATTAGTTAAATTATATCTCAGCTCAACCCTGACACCCCTTGATGGATATCAATTGAGATCGAAGTCGCGGCCGGCGGAAGGATTGCGGCAAACGATCGGGCACAAAAATCCCGATGCAGGAGCCTGGTCAAGTTAAGACATGCTAACCAGGGGGTTACCGGGAATCAGCATGATCGAAGCTGGGGAGATTTGCGGGCCAGATTTGACTTCTCTCAAGGCAGGCTTTGTCGGTTTTGCACAGACTACCCGCAACCCCGGAGTGTTCCTCCGATATTCGCTTGGATTGCGACAGGCACAACCAGCATGAACACCACGCTCAACATCGAAGACCCCGACGCGAATCCCGCATCCCGTTTCGCGCTGTTTGCGCTTGGCTTCAGACCCTTCTTCCTGCTCGCGGGCATCGCTGCCGTGCTGCTGGTGCCGCTATGGGTCTACGGCTACACGAGCGCCGGACCCGCGTTCACCTACTACGACCCGATGATCTGGCACGGCCATGAAATGCTATTCGGTTACAACGTCGCCGTCATCGCCGGATTCCTGCTGACCGCGGTGCAAAACTGGACCGGCCTGCCGACCCCGAGTGGCAAGGCGCTGGCCAGCCTCGCCCTGCTATGGCTGGCCGGTAGAGTGTTGCCGTTTTTCGACGGCATCCTCGCACCCTGGCTGATCGCCGGCGTCGATCTGTTATTTCTGCCGGTGCTGGCGATCACAATCGCGCTACCGCTACTGCGCAGCCGCCAAAATCAGCAGCTGGTGTTTCTGTTGGTGCTGGCGGCACTTGCCGGCGCGAACCTCATGGTGCACCTGCAACCACTCGGCTTCGAGTCATCGAGCGCACGCCTGGGCCTGAAGCTCGCCAGTTACCTGGCGGTACTGCTCGTGGTCATTCTGGGGGGCCGCGTGATTCCGTTTTTCACCAACGGCGGTCTCAATCGGGGAGCCTCGCGGCAATGGAAAGCGGTTGAAATCCTGGCAATCGTTTCACTGCTACTGCTGGGGATACTGGACCTGGCGGCAGTGACGCCGATCGCGATTGCCGTGCTCGCGGGGTTTGCCGCGTTGATGCACGCCATCCGCCTCTACGGCTGGTACCAGACTGCCATCTGGCGCGTGCCGTTACTGTGGATACTGCACCTGAGTTACGCCTGGCTGGTGATCGGACTGCTGCTACATGCGCTGGGGATCAGCGGTCAAATCAATCCGTTATTGTATCTGCACGCGTTTACGCTCGGTACTATTGGCGGCATGACACTCGGCATGATGGCGCGCGTGTCGCTTGGGCACACGGGCCGGGAACTCGTGGTTGGCTGGCCCTTGAGCGCTGCCTTTGTGTTGATCAACCTGGCGGCGGTGACGCGGGTTATCCTGCCGCTGTTCGATGCACAACGTTACAGCCTGTGGATCGTGCTCGCCGGCGTTTTCTGGACCCTGGCGTTTATGCTATTCGTGCTCGTCTACGCGCGCATCCTGATCCTGCCTCGAGTAGATGGCCGCCCAGGCTAGCCTGGCTACGAGTTTTTGGCGAGCAACTTCGCTATCAACGCGGGTAAACTCAGGCGCAGGATTTTCCCGGAAGGACCCTTCGGTAAATCATCAAAGAAATAAATGCTCTTCGGCGCCTTGTAACGCCCGACGCCGCTTTCACAAAAGACCTTGAGTTCATCCTGGCTGCATTCGTAACCGTCGCGCAGGACCACGCAGGCGACCACTTCCTGGCCATAGTTTTCATCGTCGACACCGACCGCGGCAGCTTCCAGAATCGCCTCGTGCCTGTACAGCACATCGTCGATTTCGCGCGGCGCGATGTTTTCACCGCCGCGAATGATCAACTCCTTGGAACGCCCGGTGATAAAAATATAACCATCCCCGTCTTTTTTACCGAGGTCACCGGTATAAAACCAACCGTCGCGAATCGACGCCTCGGTGGCTTCCGGGTTCTTGTAGTAAAAGTCGAGCAGGTTGCCGCCGCGAATGATCAACTCGCCGACCTGTTGCGGCGCGCATTCCATGTCCTGCTCATCGACGATCATAATTTCATTGCCGTAAGGCAATCCGACCGAGCCCGGTTTACGCGGCGCAGGCGGCAGCGGATTGCTCGCCACGGTGCCGGCGGTTTCGGTCAACCCCAGGGTCTCGATCATCGGTAACCTGAATACCTGCTCCCATTGCTCGAGCGTCACCGCCGCCAGCGGCGCCGACGCCGAACGCGCAAAGCGGAAGGCCGCGAGGCGTTGATCATTGCCGAACCGGTAAGGTTCGCGGTCGGCGCGATCGAGCAGATACTTGATGATCGTCGGCACGATACTGCTCCAGGTGCAGTGATTCTCGGCAACCAGCCGCCAGTAATCGGTAGCGCTGAAACGTTTCGGCATAACCACGCTACCACCGCTGTAGAGGGGCGCCGATACGGTTACCATGGCTCCGTTGATGTGGTACACCGGCAATACGCAAAGGGCGCGGTCATCGGCTGTCAAGCGGTGACCTTCGACCACGTTACGCCCGCCGCTGACGACCGCGCGATGGCTGATCATCGCACCCTTCGGCAGGCCGGTCGAACCCGAGGTATAGAGCAGCAGGGCCGTGTCCCGCGACGTTGGAGCGGCTACGCTGGTGACGCTGCCGCCGGCGGCAGGCCAGTCGGGACCCTTGTCATCGGTAACTTCGACAACGCGAATCGGGCATTTTATCCGCGCCATGACTTCAGCGAGCTTGTCGCGATACTCGGGAGCGACGAAGACGACCTCGGAATCCGAGTGATCGAGCACGTGTACCAGTTGCACCGAGCCCGCAACCGCGTTGAGCGGCACGATGATGCGATTGTTCGCCATGACACCGAGGAACAGGCGCAGCGTCCAGTAACCATTGTTCAACAGGAAGGCGACTTTCGCGCCCTGTGCAAGACCGAGTTGATCGAGTCGGCCGCCGAGGTCATCGACGGCATCCTTCAGCTGGATAAAACTGAGCGTTTGCCCGCTCTCGGGCGCAATCAGAAAGGGGCGTTCGGGAGTTGCCCCCGCATGCTGCTCGATGCAGGCGCGCACTGTCTCCATGCTAATCTTTTCCGTAGCGGGCGAAATAGGCGCCGAACAATTCTTCCTCGGAAGGCCTGTCTTCGGCAACGGCGTTGACGAGGTGGGTAATGTTGATGAAATGCCGGTAGTTCAGGTTTTCGCTGATGCTGTTACCGCCCCAGGTGCCGCAACCCATGCTCAGCGTGAAATTGAGGGCATTGTTGAAGCTGCCGCCGTTACCGAAGGTATGCGCCTGGTTGACGAGCACGCGCACCACGTCGATTTCCTCGGCAAGGCGCACCGGATGCGAAGCATCCGCGGTATGAATGCCGCAGGAATGCCCCCTGCCCTGCACCTTCAAGATGTCCGTCACCAACGCCACCGCGTGGTCGAAATCGCGCGCGCGGTAAACCGTCAGCACCAGCGATAATTTTTCATCGGTGAACTTCGAGGCCGCATCAAAACTCTCTTCGACGAGGAAAAAGCGCGCCTGTCCCGCGGCTTCATCGAGACCGACGCCGGCGGCAAACACGTCGGCATCCCTCGCGATCAACTCGCGGTTGAGATTACCGTTGACCCACAGCTTGTCCGCGATCAGGGCTTTTTCCTGCGTGCTGCAGCGCCAGGCGCCGGCAGCTTCGAGCGCGCCGATGGCTCCCTCGTAGACATCGTCGAGAATAACGAGCGAGTTTTCCGACGAGCAGGAAGTCGAATTATCGAAGGTCTTGGAGGCGCAGATCTTCTGCGCGGCATCGGCGAGGTCCGCGCTACTGTCGATGATGACCGGCACGTTGCCGGCGCCAACGCCGATCGCCGGGGTGCCGCTGCTGTAGGCGGCACGCACGTTATTCTGCGAACCGGTGGCGACGATCAGGTCGGCCTGTTCCATCAACAACCGCGTCATATTGCGCGACACCGGTTGCGGCAGGATTTGTACCAGGTCTTCGGGGGCGCCTGTTTTCGCGAGCGCGGCGCGCACCAGCTCGACCGTCGCACTGGTGCTGCTCCAGCCCGCCGGCGATGGCGCGATGACGATGGCATTGGCGCCCTTCAGCGCCATCATGGTCTTGTTCACCGGGGTCGCGGCGGGGTTGGTCGAGGGCGTAATCGCGGCGACCACGCCGACCGGCTTGCCGTAACGCACCATACCGTTACCCAAATCGGGTTCGATGACGCCGACGGTACGCACGCGCATCAGGTCGCGCAGGGTACCGAAGGTTTTGCGCTGATTCTTGATGATCTTGTCGACGACATTGCCGATACCGGTGTCGGCGACCGCCTGCTGCGCAAGTTTCCGCGCGTTCTCCGGTTTGTACAGCGACCAGGCGACCGCGGTCACGGTTTCATCGACGCGCGCCTGGTCGGCGCCGGCGAATTGCCGCATCGCGTTACGCGCGCGCTCGATCAGTTGCTCCACGGCTGCGATTTCTTCGCCGCTGGCGTCTTTTACCGCTGAAACTGCTGGGGAGGCCACAAGATTGATCCTGAACGATTCGGGAAAGCGCAAGTTTACTCATAGCCCCGTTGAATTCAAACCAGCGATGTATTCCCCCATGAAACTGGATCCCGGCTTGCGCAGGGGTGACGGCAGATTGAACGTTGCAAACTCGTGCCTTCGATGGAATCGGATGACAAATTTTGGAGCAACACAAGGCCGTGGGCGGGATTACCCTGCGTGCGACTAGCGGCAGGACAGCCGCGGGACCGGGCCAGGGATGGCCCACCGGAGTACGCAGGGTAATCCCGCCCACGGCCGAACGGCCGGCACAGTGCCATATCAATTACAGCGGCAGTGCAAGCTGATAAGATGCCGCGATTTAATTACGGGATTCTTAAGTGTTCGCTGAATACGGGCCCTGGGTCGTCGCCTGGTGTTTTTTCG
>JAAEPH010000233.1 GCA_024232855.1 Gammaproteobacteria bacterium | reverse complement strand
GGGCTGAATTTATCAGAATGGGTTGAAAGGGTCAAAAACATTCGGAGTATGGAATATCAAGTCGATCTGTTATAACAATCTCGATAAAAGGACCATCATGTTTTTTTTGAAAACTCTTCTGAAATTTTCTAAGTGTCCAGCCAGGATGCCCTACAGCTGGTGAAAAAATAAAAAGGTCTTCAAATATCACTTTTATCGTGATAACTTTGCGAATTGGACCATTTTGGACCATTTTCAAAAAATTTTCCCAATACAAATTTTTTTGGATCATCCACTAAATTTTGAGGGTCATTTTTGCGATTTTGGCCATTTTTGACTTAAAATTTAGCCAAAACTAGGACAGATATGGATGTGCGGTCTTTTTCAGCTTCTTAGTACTTCTCGGGGCTATCATCGTGCCAAATTTTGTTCGCATATGACAAGTAGTTGGTCTAGAACTCTCGAAAAACGACGAAAAAATGCATGTTTTTAGGGTCAAAATAAGCCATTTTCAAGTTATTTTTAGACCCTAAAGACGTGGAACTGGGCAAAATCTGATGAAACATGGGTGAAAGAGAATTTTCCGCTGATTCAGAATATCGAATCAGATTTTTCATAGCATTTACCGTTCTCGAGTTATTAGACGATCTTTGGACCTCGTTTTGGCCGTTTTGACCAAAAATGACAACTTTATGGATGAATAACTCGAGAACGGAGCAAAATTTGGACATGCGGTTTTCGCGGGCTGTTCAATACTGATTAGTTCTACATTCTGGAGCATTTTGGCTAAAATCG
>JAAEPH010000232.1 GCA_024232855.1 Gammaproteobacteria bacterium | reverse complement strand
TATTAGTATAGGATAGTAACTATTAGTATAGGATAGTATAGGATAGTATTAGTATAGGATAGTAACTATTAGTATAGGATAGTAACTATTAGTATAGGATAGTATAGGATAGTATAGGATAGGATAGTATTAGTATAGGATAGTAACTATTAGTATAGGATAGGATAGTATAGGATAGTATTAGTATAGGATAGTAACTATTAGTAACTATTCGTATAGGATAGTAACTATTAGTATTAGTATAGGATAGTAACTATTAGTATAGGGTAGGATAGTATAGGATAGGATAGTAACTATTACGATAGGATACTATTACTAACTATTAGTATAAGATAGGATATTACTAGTATAGGATAGTAATAGTAGAGGATAGTATAGGATAGTAACTATTAGTATAGGATAGTATTAGTATAGGATAGTATAGGATAGTATAGGATAGTAACTATTAGTATAGGATAGTAACTATTAGTATAGGATAGTATTAGTATAGGATAGTAACTATTAGTATAGGATAGGATAGTATTAGTATA
>JAAEPH010000231.1 GCA_024232855.1 Gammaproteobacteria bacterium | reverse complement strand
CGGCGTACACGCAAAGATGGGGCAACTGGCGTCGACGATCAGACTGCGGCCGAGTACGAAGCGAATCTCGATGAGAACCTCGCCTCGCTGCTCGACCGCTTCAAATCTGGTCTGTATAGGGCGCCGCCTGTGAAGCGCGTGTATATTCTAAAAGGGAAGGGGAAAACCCGGCCCATCGGCATTCCAACTTTTGAAGACAAAGTTCTTCAACGGGCGGTGACGATGGTGTTGGAGGCCATTTACGAGGAGGACTTCAAGTCGTTTTCGTGGGGCTACCGTCCTCAACGGAGAATTCACGATGCTCTCACAGGGCTTCGAAAATGGTTGATGTCATCGAATGGCGGATGGGTGATTGAGGTGGATATACAAGGTTTCTTTGATGCCTTGTCCCACTCCGAACTTCGGAATTTTCTAGACCAGCGGGTGCGTGACGGGGTTATCCGCCGCGTAATTGGAAAATGGTTAAACGCTGGTGTGCTTGAAGATGGTATGGTTCGCCGTCCCGCTTCAGGTTCACCACAAGGCGGGGTTCTCTCGCCTTTGCTTTCGAATATTTTTCTCCATCATGTCTTTGATGTGTGGTTTGAAGAGGAGATACGGCCTCGTTTGCGAGGGCGCTGTCATGTCGTTCGCTTTGCGGATGATATAGTAATTGCGTTCAAGCGAGAAGAAGATGCGAGGCGCGTGATGGAAGTGCTGCCAAAACGCTTTGGCAAGTTCGGCCTCATGCTTCACCCGGATAAAACTAGGCTTCTGTCATTTGTTCGCCCTCGCCCCCGCGGGAGCAACGACGTCAGCAAGTCAGAAACGTTCGATTTTCTCGGGCTCACTCATCATTGGGCGAGATCGCGGAAGGGACGCTGGGTGATTAAGCAGCGAACAGCCAGAGACCGGTTTCAACGTGGATGCAGGGCCATTACAGAGTGGTGTCGTAAACATCGCCATCTTCCGATAGCGGTGCAAGCGAAAATCCTGAGCAGTAAACTGCGAGG
>JAAEPH010000230.1 GCA_024232855.1 Gammaproteobacteria bacterium | reverse complement strand
TCAAAGTAGATTTCACCCGCGCTCGATTCGATCAGGCGCGTCATGCAGCGCAGCAGCGTGGATTTTCCGGAACCCGAAAGCCCCATGATGACGAAGATTTCGCCTTCGTAGACATCGAAGCTGGCATCGCGCACGGCACCGATGTAACCACCGGCGGCAAGCGCTTTGTCATCGACCGCGGCGCCAGCCTTGAACAACGACTCGACATCGTCGCCAAAAACCTTCCACACGTGCCGGCAGCTTATCTTGACAGCAGCATTATCGGAACGCGTCGCATCAGCTTCGGGCGCCTGTGTATCGGACATCCTGGACTCACCTGGGACAGGCGTGGCGAACCACGATTAGCGGACAGGAAAGGACCGGGAAACCCCGGTCCTTCCACAAACTTTCAGGAACTACTTGATCCAGGCCTTCCAGGCAGATTTATTTTCACGCATCCACCTGGCGACGGTTTCATCCACCGACTTACCGTCGAGATCGACTTCGACGATCATCTGGCTCATCGCCGCATTGTCGATGTGGAAATTGCGCACCGCCTTGTAGGCGCCCGGCCATTTCTTTTCACCGCCTTTCCAGCCGACTTTCTTGATCCAGCCAAACGGCTTACCGCAGTCGTAGGCCATGTCCTTGTTCATGCCCCAGCTCGGATCGTCGTAACATTCGTCGGTGTACTCGGGAAATTCGACCCATTCACCGTCGTACTTGGCGACCGCCCAGTGCGGCGCATAAATCCACAACAGGATTGGCGCCTTGCGCTGGATCGCCGATTCCAGTTCCGAGAACAGCGCCGCGTCGGTGCCGGCATGCACTACTTCGTAGTTCAGTCCGAGCGCTTCCGCACGTTCATCGTCAAATCCGGCCCAGGTCACCGGACCACCAAGATAACGGCCCTTGGGTGCGGTTTCCGCCGTCGAGAAAGCCCCCGCGCAATCGTTCAGCGCTTTCCAGTCGGGCAGTCCGGGGCAGCGCTCTTTCATATACATTGGATACCACCATTCTTCCTTGGCATCCATACCGGTCTCACCGAGATCGACGGTCTTACCGGTCGCCAGCGACGCGTCCATGGCCTGCTTGCCGGTGGTTTCCCACATTTCCATGGCGACGTGCAGATCGCCCGACTCGAGCCCGGCAAACTGCGCGATGTAATCCGCCTGCACGTACTCGATGTTATAACCCGCTTTCTTCAACACCTCGCCCATGATGTGGGTAGTGAGATACTGGCCGGTCCAGTCGTGAATCGTCAGCTTGATCGGGTCTTTTGATTCAACCGCGCCCGCCGGCAATGCCAGGGACAGGCAAAAACCGATCAACAGCGATTTCATCAGTACGAAATTCGATTTCTTATTCATCGTGAGAGTCACTCCTCGTTTGTTGTTTACGTACCCGTTGGATGGCTGCGTACGTGTACGCTTTTTCGCAAATTTCCCACACCATGTCAACGATATTTGAGTAATATCCCAAATATTATTACTATTTAAGTGTTGTTTTTTGTGGTTGTCAGGTTGTAACCTTGATTCCCACGAATCCGATCGCCGGACAAAACCCGGCTGAATCGACCCGGATATCGCCTGACCAGGAACCCGAATGCGGCTGCAGAAAAGACAAAACGAAATACTCGCGTCGGTGAAATCGCGCGGCGCCTGTTCCATCGTCGAACTGGCGCAACAGCTCGAGGTTTCCGACGAAACCATACGCCGCAACATCAAGCCATTGGTGCGCGAGGGCCTGATCGAGAAAGTTCACGGCGGCATCGTGCTGAGCCAGAAGCAGGAACCCGAACCGCCCTTCGAAAAACGAATGAGCGAGTGCATCGAGGCAAAGAAGCTGATTTCGATGCGGGTGGCCGGCATCATCAAGAATGGCGACTCGATCATGCTCGACACCGGCTCGACCACGGCTTACGTCGCGCGCGCGCTCGGCGAGCACCGCAACCTGTCGGTGGTCACCAACTGCACCGAAATTGCGCGCACCCTGGCGCGCGAAGCCAGCAACCGGGTTCACCTCTGCGGCGGCGCCCTGCGCGCCGATGACTGGGCGACTTTCGGCTCGGCGGCGATCGATTTCGTGCGCCAGTTTCACGTCAACTACGCGATCCTGTCGATCGGCGGGGTAACCGATAGCGGCGCCTTCATGGATTACCACCTCGAAGAGGCAGAATTTTCACGCGCGGTGATCGCGCAGGCAAAGAAAACTATCGTCGTCGCCGATCACAGCAAGTTCGGCAATTCCAACTTCATCAAGGTTTGCGACTTCGACCAGGTCGACATGGTGGTCGTCGATCGTCCGCCCCCGGCCAACATCAGCGCGGGCTTCGACGAGGCCGGGGTCATCGTCATCGACGGCCAGCAGCGCCAACCCGGGTAGCGGCGGCGACGGCTTCCACGTGGCGGGCGAACTCGGGCGCGGTCATCAGCGCCTTGCAACGTTCCAGGCGTCCGATCGCGTAGGCCCAGAAATCCTCCGCCGGGTTGCCATCACTGTGCTGGATCAAGCCCCACAGGGTCCACAGCAGATCGCACATCGCCTTGTAGATCACCATGCGCCCGAACTCGGCCGCGTTCGGCTCGCGTCCGCAATAAGCGCGCATCATTTCCAGGTCCTGCGACAGCGAAAGACCGGCCTCGACCGATAGGTCGCCGAGGTCCCAGAGCGGATCGTTCATGCCGGAATACTCCCAGTCGACGATCCACATGCGCTCGCCGTCATCGAGGAAGTTTTCGCACAGGGGGTCACAGTGACAGGGCGCCAGTGCAACCGGGTTGAGATCCAGCGCCTTACGCACCGGTAGCGCCGACTCGACCACGGCCGTGTAACCTTCGGGCAACTCGGCCTTGCGCTCATCGAGGATCGACAGGTAGTCATCGATCATCGCAAACAGTTCGAAGCGAAACTCGAAGGACTCGGGCCAGTCGTGCATCTGCCTGAACGCGCGGCCGGCGCGTGCCGC
>JAAEPH010000229.1 GCA_024232855.1 Gammaproteobacteria bacterium | reverse complement strand
TGGGTGTGAATACATCGCACTGAATAAATCGTCGGATCTGCATGCAAATGGCCTTTGTATTACGTTAAGTGCGGTTGATTACCGGTGACCGCACAATCACCAGGTCGGCGCCATACGGTCCGGTGAAATCATACTCGTTTATCGTTTTAATTTGACCCGCTAAAACGATTAAAGCGTGCTTTTGGCGATACTAGAGCAATATACCGGCAAGCGCAATTACGGTGCTGCGCGCCGCGCCCCCGGGTCCTCTCCCTGGGTTCGGAGCGATGAATAATAACCTCACTAGCGAGGTTTTAAGGGTATCCTGTAGCGAACTATTAATTTTTCACCTCGATGAATCAGAGATGACAGACCGACAACCCGGCTACAAACCCGATGGAGCGTTCAATCCTGAGCAGCAATCGCTGCCCTGGTGGCGCTACCTCGTCTGGTTTTTTGTGCTGGTTTTGTTCAGCTGGTATTTTCTAAACAGCGATACCGATAGTCATCAGACTCTGTCCTACAGCGAGTTCAAGACTCTCGTTGCCGAAGACCAGATCGCCTGGGTAAGATTGCAGGGTGACCGGGTTGCCGGCGAATTTCGACAGGCTCGCATGACTTCCGCGGAGGGTGGTAGTAAGTCATCGTTCGCTTTCGTAACCACCTTGCCACCGCTGCCGGATCCAGGGTTGATTGCGTTGCTCGAACGACACGATGTCGAAATCCACGCGGTCTCAGGCGAGGCTAACTGGTTAACCAGGGCGCTGATCGGGGTATTGCCGTGGATCCTGATCATCGGCCTGTTCTGGTACGCCAGCAGCAGGATGAAACGTAGCCTGGGCGGACTCGGCGGTCCATCCGGGCTGTTCGATTTCGGTAAGTCAAGGGCCAAACGCTTCCGTCAATCGGACTCGGAGCTGAGCTTCGACGATGTCGCCGGCCTGGAAAACGCGAAGCGCGATCTTTATGAGATTGTGGGTTACCTCAAGGATCCCCAGCACTACCGCAAACTTGGCGCCAAGATTCCCAGGGGGATATTGCTGATGGGTCCTCCTGGAACCGGCAAAACCTTGCTGGCAAAGGCCATGGCCGGTGAGTCCAGGGTTCCTTTTTTTAGCATCAGCGGTTCTGAATTTATCGAAATGTTCGTCGGTGTCGGCGCCTCGCGCGTGCGCGACCTGTTCGAAAGTGCGCGTAAAGAGGCGCCATCTATCATCTTTATCGATGAAATCGACTCGGTGGGCCGGGCTCGCGGCACCGGTGTGGGTGGGGGTCATGATGAACGTGAGCAGACCTTGAACCAGATACTGGGTGAAATGGATGGCTTCGAGCCGCACGAAGCCGTGGTGGTGTTAGCGGCGACAAATCGACCCGATGTGCTCGATACGGCACTGCTCCGTCCCGGTCGCTTCGACCGCAAGGTCACGCTCGATCTACCGGCCAAAGAAGCGCGCCACGCCATTCTTGGTATCCATTCGACCGGGGTGCCGCTGGCCGATGACGTCGACCTGGATCGCATTGCCGCTCTGACCGTCGGCTTTTCCGGGGCCGACCTGGAAAACCTGGTCAATGAAGCCGCCCTGTTATGCGGGCGCGAGAACCGGGAAAAAGTCGATATGGAAACATTGCTCAACGCACGCGACAAGATTGTGCTGGGCAGTAAACGTGAATTGATCATCGGCGAGGAAGAGAAAAATCTGGTTGCGCATCACGAGGCCGGGCATGCGCTCGCCGCTTGCCTGCTCCCGACTGCCGACCCACTGGACAAGGTCACCATTATTCCGCGCGGCCGCTCGCTGGGCGCCACCGAACAGATTCCCGAGGAAGAGCATTACAATCTGCGACAGGGTTACCTGCACGATCGTATCGGCGTAATTCTGGGTGGCCGGGTCGCGGAAAAACTGATATTCGGCGAAGTCAGTTCCGGCGCCGAAGAGGATCTCAAGCAGGCAACCCGCCTGGCCCGACACATGGTGACACATTGGGGGATGAGCGAAAAACTTGGCCCGGTCGCGTTTCACCGCGGGGAAGATCACATTTTTCTCGGCCGGGAAATGACCCAGCAACGAGATTTCAGTGAGCATAGCGCGCAAATCATCGACAACGAAATCTGTACCTTGCTCAAGGGCATCGAACAGGAAGTCGTGGTCCTGCTGGAGCAACATCGTGCCCAGCTCGAATCCCTTGCCGGCGCGTTGCTGAAGGGGGAAACCCTGGAAGCCAACGAGATCAGGGCGATTTGCGAACAATGAACGACGTACATATACATGGCTTTTGAACGCGAACGGCAACAAATGATGGCTGATATCGAAGCCGGATTTACCTACACGCGCACAATGACCGGGCGCGATCACCTGGATCCACGAGTCAGGGAGGCCATGCTTCGGGTGCCAAGAGAAGATTTTGTACCGGCCGATATGCGTCATGCAGCCTTCAGGGACGGCGCCTTGCCCGTCGGCCACGGGCAGACCATATCACAGCCCTACATAGTCGCCCTGATGACGGACCTGCTCGAGCTAAGCAATGCCAGCGTCGTGCTCGAAGTTGGCACCGGAACGGGTTTTCAGACGGCGATCCTGTCACAACTTGCGCAACAGGTTTACTCGATCGAGAGGATTCAGGAACTCGCCCGGACAGCGCAACAGAGACTCATCGGGATGGGCTGCGATAATGTTGAAATCCGCTGTAGCGATGGTTACCTGGGCTGGCCGGAAAAAGCGCCTTTCGACGCCATCGTGGTCACCGCGGCCGCACCGGAGCTGCCAGCAGCCCTGCTTGAACAACTCAAACCCGATGGCCGCATGGTGATACCCATTGGCTTACCCTACGCGCACCAGGAACTTATGCTGGTTAGCAGGGACCAGCGGGGTGAAACGGAAACGCGCGACATACTCGGTGTCGCGTTCGTGCCGATGGTTCGAGACGCTTGATGCCGCATTCGCGTACGCGCCGACGGCTGCCGGGTCGTAAACTTCGACGACAGTCAGCATCTTTGCTGGTGAGCCGAAATTTTTTCGCGTTTGACGGTCGAATTCGCTACCATTGCCCGAGTTTTCAAGATAAAGGCACTGCAACTTGCAGTACTGGCAAATGATTGATATATGATCCGCGTTGAAAATCTATGCAAGCACTTCGGTGGATTGAAGGCCGTCGATCATATTTCGATCGGAATCGCCAAGGGCTCGATCACCGGGCTGATCGGGCCCAACGGCGCCGGCAAGACGACCCTGTTCAACACTATCGCCGGTCTCTATGCGCCAAACTCGGGCCAGGTTTTCCTCGACGGAGAAGACATTACCGGGCTGAAACCCCACCAGTTGTTCAACAAGGGACTTTTGCGCACGTTTCAGATCGCGCACGAATTCAGCCGCCTGTCGGTAGTCGAAAACCTGATGATGGTGCCGGCGCATCAATCCGGTGAAAACCTGGTCAATACCTGGTTTCGCCGCGGCCAGGTCGAACGCGAAGAGCGCCAGATCAATGAGCGCGCGATGGAAGTGATCGATTTTCTCAATCTCGGGCATATCACCGATGAGATCGCGGGCAATCTTTCCGGCGGGCAAAAGAAGCTGCTCGAACTCGGACGCACCATGATGGTCGAGGCCAAGGTCGTTTTTCTCGACGAAGTCGGCGCCGGGGTCAACCGCAGCCTGCTGCGTGAAATAGGCGACGCGATCATCAAGCTTAACCAGGAAAAGAATTACACGTTCTGCATGATCGAACACGACATGGAATTCATCGCACGCCTTTGCGACCCGGTAATCTGCATGGCCGAAGGCGCCTTGCTGACACAGGGTAGCGCGGCCGAAGTTCAAAACAACGAAGAAGTCATCGAGGCCTATCTCGGGCGCGGCCTCAAGAATCGCGAGGCGGCAAAATGAGTTTCCTGAACGGTGAAAACATGGTCGGCGGATACGGCGGCGCCGACATTCTCAAGGGTTGCAGTATCGACGTCAACGAAGGAGAAATCGCGGTCATCGTCGGCCCCAATGGCGCCGGTAAATCGACCGCGATGAGAGCCCTGCTCGGCATGCTCGAGATGAAAGAGGGAATGGTATCGTTTCGCGGCAGGGATATTTCGAAGCTGTCGCCCCAGGATCGAATCGCCGAAGGTATCGCCTTCGTGCCGCAGACCAGCAACGTTTTTACCAGCATGACCGTGTTCGAGAATCTCGAAATGGGCGCGTTTTTGCGTGACGACGACATCAGCGAAACCATCGAACAGATTTACCAGTTATTCCCCATCCTCGCCGACAAGAAGGATCAACTTGCCGGCGAACTTTCCGGAGGGCAACGCCAGCAGGTTGCGGTCGCACGCGCGTTGATGTCGCAACCGGCGGTATTGATGCTCGACGAACCCACCGCCGGCGTATCGCCAATCGTCATGGACGAACTCTTCGATCGTATTCTCGAAGTACGTCAAACCGGGGTTGCCGTCCTCATGGTGGAACAGAATGCGCGCCAGGCACTCGACATTGCCGACCGGGGCTTCGTCCTTGTTATCGGTGAAAACCGGCATACCGATAGCGGCGCGGCATTACTCGCTGATCCCGAAGTCCGGCGATCGTTTCTGGGGGGTTGATGGAAGCCGTAACCGATCTCGTCAATGCCGTAGTCCTGCTGCTGAACTTTGTCATCGTGCCGGGGCTGTCCTACGGCTCGCAGCTCGCCCTCGGCGCACTCGGTATCACGCTGGTTTTCGGAATATTGCGCTTCGCCAATTTCGCGCATGGCGACACCATGGCATTCGGAACCATGATCACGGTGCTGGTGACCTGGTGGCTGCAATCGAAGGGGATCAGCCTGGGACCGCTGCCGACGGCGCTGCTGGCGCTGCCGGCGGGCATCCTGCTGACGATTGCGCTGGTGGTGATTACCGACAGGAGTGTTTACCGTTATTACCGGCACGCTAAAGCCGTACCGGTAACTTTCATGATTGCATCGATGGGCGTCATGTTCATGTCCAATGGCATCGTGCGATTTGTCATCGGCCCGAATGACCAGCGCTTCCTCGATGGCGAGCGCTTCATCGTCAGCGCGCGTGAATTCAAGGCCGCAACCGGTCTCAGTGAGGGCCTGAGCATCAAGCTGTCGCAGGGTTTGACCATCGTCATCGCGATCATCCTGGTGGCGCTGTTGTTCTGGTTTCTGCACAAGACCCGCACCGGCAAGGCGATGCGGGCCTACTCGGACAATGAAGACCTGGCCCTGTTGTCGGGAGTCGACCCGGACAGGATCGTGCTGGTCACCTGGATTATCACGGCCATCCTCGCGACCATCGCCGGCACCCTCTACGGCCTCGACAAGAGCTTCAAGCCGTTCACCTACCTGCAGTTACTGCTGCCGATGTTCGCGGCGGCGATCGTCGGCGGCATCGGCAACCCGATAGGCGCCATCGTCGGCGGATACGTGATCGCATTTTCCGAAGTCATGGTGACCTACGCCTACAAGAAGGTGTTCGTCTACCTGCTGCCGCAAAGCCTTGAACCCGAGGGCCTGTTGCAGCTGTTGTCCACCGACTACAAGTTCGCGGTCTCGTTCGTAATCCTGGTGCTGGTGCTGCTGGTCAGGCCAACCGGCATACTGCGGGGTAAGCTTTTATGAGCAACGATCGCAAGACCTGGCTCGCCTTCGGCGTGATCGCCGTGCTGCTCGCGATCATCGGCTTCGCGCAATCCTGGAACGTATCGCTGGGTATCCTCAACCTGTGCATCATATCAGCCGTCATGGCGCTCGGCGTCAATATGCAATGGGGCTACGCCGGCCTGCTCAATGTCGGCGTCATGGGCTTTGCCGCACTCGGAGGCGTAAGCGCGGTACTGGTGTCGCAGGCGCCGATCGCGGAGGCCTGGGAGGCAAGCTGGGGACGCCTGTTGCTGGCCGCGATCAGCTTTATCGCCACCATCCTGGTGTCGGTTTTGTGTTACCGCAAGCTGGTTCCGGGGCGCATGCGCGGCCTGGGAATAACGCTAACGATCGTCGTCGGACTGGCGTTGACGCGCTGGTCTTTCGATCCGGCGGTGGCGTCGATCGAAGCTATCGAGCCCGCCAAGACCGGGTTCCTCGGCGGCATGGGCCTGCCCATTATTTTTTCCTGGCTGTTCGGCGGCGTGGTCGCCGCGGGCATCGCCTGGTGCATCGGCAAGGTCGCGCTGGGCCTGCGTGCCGACTATCTCGCGATCGCCACGCTCGGCATTTCCGAAATCATTATCGCGGTGCTCAAGAACGAAGACTGGCTCGCGCGCGGCGTAAAGAACGTCACCGGTCTGTCGCGACCGGTACCCTATGAAATCGATTTGCAGTCCAGTAGCTGGTTCATCGAAGCGGTGCGCTGGTGGCGCAGCGGTGCGCTTGCCGCCGCCGACGATGTCGCGCAACAGGCGATGCTCAAGCAGTTCGTCATCGATGCTTCGAGCATCTTCGTCAAACTCTGTTACACCGGCCTGTTCGCGGCCGTGCTGGCGCTGGTACTGCTGCTCAGCGTCAAGGCGCTCGACTCCCCCTGGGGCCGCATGATGCGCGCGATACGCGACAACGAAATAGCCGCCGGCGCGATGGGCAAGGACGTTACCCGGCGCCATCTCGAAATCTTCATTATCGGCTCGGCCGTGATCGGGATTGCCGGCGCCATGCTAACCACGCTGGACGGGCAATTTACGCCGACCTCCTACCAGCCGCTGCGCTTCACATTCCTCATCTGGGTCATGGTCATCGTCGGCGGTTCGGGCAACAACATGGGTTCGGTGCTGGGAGGCTTTTTAATCTGGATCGTCTGGATCGAGGCCGAACCCGTCGGCGTCTGGTTGATGCAGGTCGGCACCGGCTGGCTCGACGAAAGCAATGTGCTGCGCCTGCACCTGCTGGAAAATGCCCAGCACATGCGCCTGTTCTTCATGGGGCTGGTACTGCTGCTGGTGATGCGCTTCAGCCCTGGTGGAATCCTGCCCGAAGTCGTGCGCAAGCAGTAATAAAAAAGCCCGGCGCGGATATAAACCGGCCGGGCTTCGGTTTTAGCTCGGGTCGCGCTTTAATGAACCTGGATGGTGTTCCAGTTGCCGTCGCCGATTTCGAGTTCCTTGTAGGACCCGAATACCTCGCCAACGTCGTTGAACTCGACGTTGGTGGCGCCCTGGTAGTCGACGTCACCACCGGCCTCGATAATCTTCAACGCCTTGCCCAGCTCACCCGGACCGACCTTCTTGCCCGGCGCGTTGGCAACCATCATCATTTTCGACTGTATCGCCGCGCGATCCGCCGATCCGGCCGCCTGAATCGCCAGCACGATCAGGGCCGCGGCATCGTAAGACTCGGGCACGAAGGGTCCATCGGGGCTTATGCCGTTGTCATTTGCATACTTCGTGAACGCGTCGGTGCCCTCGGCACCACCCGGCATGGTCGCAATCGAACCGCTGAGGGGATCACCAATCGCGGCAATCAACGCATCACCGACCATGCCGTCCGCCATGACGAAGCTCTCGAAAGCATCCGCATCTACAGCGGCCTGGATAATGCCCTTGCCGCCCTGATCGACGTAGCCGAATACCGCGAGGTGCTTGGAACCGGAAGCCGACAACGCGCCTACCTCGGCCGAGTAATCGGCCTTGCCGTCCTCGTGCGCGGCAACGATGGAAATTTTACCGCCGACGGCCTTGAAGGCCGAGCTGAATGAATCGGAAAGGCCCTTGCCATAATCATTGTTGGTATAGGTGACCGCTACTTCGTCGATCCCACGGCTTTGCAGCACCTTCGCCAGCACCTGGCCCTGGCGCGCATCGGATGGAGCGGTGCGATAAAAGAATCCCTTGTCCTTTATTGTCGACAGCGCCGGCGAAGTAGCCGATGGCGACACGATGACGACGCCGTTGGGTACTGCGACATTGTTGGCAATGGCGGTAGTGACACCGGAGCAATCCGCACCCATGATGGCGACAACGCCATCAGCGGTAATCAGACGCTCGGCGGCGGATGACGCGGCGGCCGCGTCGATGCAGGTTGAATCAGCGCGCATGCCGACCACCGTGGCGCCGCCGAGCAGGCTGCCCGATTTGGAAGCTTCCGCGAGCGCGAGTTCGGCGCCGGAGGCCATTGCCGGGGTGAGTGATTCGATTGGCCCGGTAAAACCGAGGATGATGCCGACCTTGATTTCCTCGGCCGCAACCGATGCCGACAGGGTCAGAAGTGTCGATGCAATAAGTATTTTTTTCATTAGTCTCTCTCTTCAGGTATATTTTTTGTGTTTTGCTCTATTTTGTGCGCCACGGTACTTAACATATCGTGCCGCGGACAGCGCACAATGTTAGCATTGTTTTTCTGCTCATGCATATGAGCCTGATCTCATGAAATCTGAAATTCAGTTGTTTTTACTGGTGTTTCCGCTCAATTTCAGGCATTTTTCACTGTTTTTTACAGGATCGCAAATTACCCGACCATGGATACCGGAATGACTCCAAGTTCAGCACCCTCCAGTTGGCGGGATTTCCCGATCGAGCAGCAACCCGTTTATCCCGATCAGCAGCATCTGCAAACCGTCGAAAGTCAGTTGTGCGCATTGCCGCCGCTGGTATTCGCACAGGAAATTCGCAATCTCAAGCACAACCTCGCCGAAGTGAGCCGCGGCAAGGGTTTTCTGTTGCAGGGCGGAGACTGCGCCGAATCATTTTCCGAGTTCAGCGCCAACAAGATCCGCGATACCTTCAAGGTATTGCTGCAGATGGCCGTGGTGCTGACCTTTGCCGGACGCCGTCCGGTTACCAAGATCGCGCGCATGGCGGGCCAGTTCGCCAAACCCCGCTCCGCCGATTACGAAGAGATCGACGGCGTCTCGCTACCCAGTTTTCGCGGCGATATCATCAATTCCGCGGATACCGATCCAGGCGACAGGATTGCCGATCCCGAGCGCATGCTGCGGGCCTATCACCAGAGCGCCTCGACGCTCAACCTGTTGCGCGCTTTCGCGCAAGGCGGTTTCGCCGACCTGCACCAGGTGCATCGCTGGAACATGAGCTTCGTCGAAGCCAGCCCCAGCAAGCAGCGCTATCTGAAACTATCGGAACGCATCGAGGATGCGCTCGCATTTATGGAGGTTTGCGGCGTCACCTCGCAAACCGCGCCGACGATTCGTGAAACCCAGTTATTCACCTCGCATGAAGCGCTGTTGCTGAATTACGAACAGGCGCTGTCGCGTATCGATTCGTTCACCGGCAAAAGTTACAACTGCTCGGCGCATTTCCTCTGGATCGGCGAACGAACGCGTCAGCTCGACCATGCTCATGTCGAGTTTTTCAAGCACATCGAAAACCCGGTTGGCGTCAAGATTGGCGCGACCACCCGCGCCGACGAGTTACTGCGCCTGATCGATGCGCTCAATCCGCGCAATGAACCCGGGCGCCTGACCTTGATTACCCGCATGGGCGCCGACAAGCTCGCCGAAAACCTGCCGCGCTTGATCCGCGCGGTGCAGAAGGAAGGCCGCGAGCTGGTGTGGTCCTCGGACCCGATGCACGGCAATACGGTGAAATCCAGCAGCGGCTACAAAACCCGCCAATTCGACGATATCCTGCGCGAACTGCGGCAGTTTTTCGCCGTTCACCAGGCCGAGGGCAGCTACCCCGGAGGCATTCACCTGGAGATGACCGGCGAACACGTCACCGAGTGTACCGGCGGCGCTTACCGGATTTCCGACTCAGACCTGGCGACGCGTTACCTCACCAGCTGCGACCCGCGCCTGAACGCGGACCAGGTTCTTGAGCTGGCCTACCTGATCGCCGATGCCTTCATCCACGTCCAGCCCGAACCATCGCCCTGAGCACCTCGGGTTCGGCAACATGAACGACTCCATTCCCGGCAAGCTGGCGCAGGTGCTGAGCGCCGGCCAGTTTGCCATGACGGCAGAAACATCGCCGCCCGACGCGGCATCGCCTGACGCCGTTCTGCAACGGGTCGCCTGCCTCAAGGGGGTTGCCGATGCGGTCAACGTCACCGACGGCGCTAGCGCCAGGGTGCATATGTCGGCGCTGGCCGCGGCCGCGATCATGGCAAGCGAGGGTATCGACCCGGTATTGCAGCTCACCACGCGCGATCGTAACCGGCTCGCCCTGCAGGGTGACGTACTCGGGGCGTCGGCGCTCGGCATTCACAACTTCCTGTGCCTGACCGGCGACAAGATGTCGGCCGGCGATCAACCCGACGCCGCCGAGGTTTTCGAGATCGACAGTGGTGAACTGATGCGACAGATTCGCGACATGCGCGACAATGCAAGCTACCCGTCGGGACGCGCCATCGAACCAGCGCCGAAGTTGTTTCTCGGCGCCGCCGAGGTGCCGGCCGAACCCGGCGACAACTGGCCAGCGGCGCGCCTGCAGGCCAAAATTGACAACGGTACGCAATTTTTCCAGACCCAGTACTGCTTCGACCTGGAAAAAGTGAAACGCTACTGCCGCGGCCTGGTCGACGGCGGCTTTACCAAACAGGCTCATTTCCTGATCGGCATCGGCCCGCTGGCATCGGCCAGATCGGCACGCTGGATGAATAAAAACCTTTTCGGAGTCCATGTCCCCGATGGCATCATCAAACGCCTCGATGGCGCCGGCGATCAGAAGGCCGAAGGCCGGGCCATTTGCGCCGAATTGCTGCAAGGATTTTCCGAGATCGAAGGCTGCGCCGGTGCGCACCTGATGGCCCCACACCAGGAAGCCGCCTGCGCCCAGGTCATTCGAGAGTCGGGACTGCTCGAACTCAGAACTGGCTGAGGCGAATAACTTTAGCTGACGCGATGACACGGCTACCTGGCTCTCGGTATCGCTGTGGTATTTTGTGTGCGACTTTTGTACTGTAAAGCCATGATTTCATCCAGGTCCCTGCCGCGGTTGCAAAAATGCGCTCTGCTTTTGCTCTTCGGCCTGGTCACACTAAACGTCGCGGCCGATCCATTTCGCGAAGTTGCCCAGGCCCACCCCGGCATTCGCGTCGAACAACTGTTCACCGGCCTCGGCATCCCCTGGGGTATGACGTTCATCGACCGGCAACGCCTACTGGTCACGGAGCGTAGCGGACGGCCGCGCCTGGTCGATCTGCAAGAGCGCTCGACAACAGTGCTTGACGGACTACCCGAAATCATAGCCGAGGATCAGGGCGGCTTGCTCGATGTCGCCGTCGGGCCCGATTTCGAGCGCGATGGCTGGATTTATTTCACCTACAGCAAACCCCACAACTCGCGAGCCGCAACCACGCTCGCGCGCGCCCGCCTCGAGGGTTTACGGCTGATCGACTGGCAGGACCTGCTGGTTAGCGATTCGGCCACTTCCCACAGCCGTCACTTCGGTAGCCGAATCGCGTTTGACCACCAGGGCCACCTGTTCTTCGGCATCGGCGATCGCGGCGAGCGCGATGCAGCGCAAGACCTGGGCAATCACATCGGTAGCATCCTGCGGCTCAACCTTGACGGTAGCGTGCCGGCCGACAATCCATTTGTGGGTGTTGCCGGTATCCGCGACGAAATCTGGAGTTACGGCCATCGCAATCCCCAGGGCATGGCCTACGATGCGCTCAACAAGCGGTTGTGGTCGATTGAACACGGCCCGCGCGGGGGCGACGAAATCAACCTCATCCTGCCAGGCCGCAACTACGGTTGGCCAGTCATCAGCCACGGCAAGGAATACTGGGCTCCCATCTCTGTCGGAGAGGGCAAGAGCAAACCCGGCATGGAACAACCCTACAAGGTCTACATCCCGTCGATCGCACCCTCGAGCCTGATGATTTATGGCGGCAAGGCTTTTCCCGAGTGGCGCGGAAACCTGTTTGCGGGTGCTCTCAAACTGCACCATCTGAACCGGGTCACCTTGTCGGAATCGACCGCTGTCATCGGCGAAGAGCGTATTCTCGAGGACCTGGAGGAGCGCATTCGAAACGTCGTCGAGGGCCCCGAGGGCTGGATTTACTTCGCTACCGATAACGGACGCATACTGCGCATTCGCCCCCCGTCATGATCAATCAACTCGTTGAACCTGGAAAACGTGGTCCAGCGTTCCTGTTGCTATCCCGCATCTCTCACCAGCGAATCCACGACGCAGGACTACTCAGGATGTCTCCCTGGAAGGTTCTCGCGGAGGCGCGGAGGTGCAGAGAGCGCCGAGGAAATTATTCAGGGTGGGTGTCCGGGTTTCTCTCTTTAAAGTTCGACAACCTGGCTCCCTCCGCGGACCCTGCGCCTTAGCGCCTCTGCGAGAACCTTCCAGGGGAAGAGTCCGTAGCACGACTGCATGGATGCAGCGGTCCTATGTATCGAAACAATTGCCGAGGAAACCGGTGAGATATGCAGGCTGATATGAGCGATGCGTCATTTACCCAGGTGACGGTCGATCAATGCTTGTTTCAACTCTTTGCGTTGGATTTTACCCGTACCGGTCCGCGGAATGGCATCAACCGAGGTAAGCACGAAACCACCGACGACAGGCGGAAGAATAGAACTGATGATACCCTCGAGAATTTCCTGATTACCCTCTTGTAGCGGCTCCACAATCACACAGAGCCGACTTACACCCTTCTCATCCTGCAGGGTCGTCAGGCAAACATCATTTACCGGCAAGGCACGTACAAGATTTTCTTCAAGGTGTTGCGGCGCTATTTTTACGCCCCGGACATTCAAAAGTTCATCTACCCTGCCAACCAGTTTGATGGTGTTGGCGTCCATCATTTCTGCTACGTCACCTGGATAAAACCAACCATCCCGGAACATCCGCCGGGAGGCCTCCGGGTCATTGAGATATCCATTGACACTCGCTTCTGTCATTACCCTGATTCGACCGGGTGCATGCATCACCGGCTTATCCTGGTCATCGACCACTTCTACCCGAACCCCGGGTAATATTGTGCCTGTGCCATCGCTTCGCATCGTGCAGATAGCCGCAACTTCACTCGTTCCGTAGCTTTCGACAATGTCCCTGGCAAGCGTTCGTCGCACCCTGTCACGAACGGCTTCGGATACCGGTGCACCGATCGAAAAAATTGTGAGATCGGCTGATTTCCGGTACGTCACCGCCAATCCATCCAGAATCTAGACGAGTGTGTGCGGTACGCAGGTGAAGTGTGTGATCGAATATTTCGCAAGGGCCTCCGCAATCGTTTCATTCAGATCGCACACGCATACACCACCCTTACGGACACAGGCAGTAGCATAGGCAAAGAAGGCCTGCACCCAAAAGCCCATGGTTGCCAGGTAACGGGATTGATAGCCAAAATTCGTCCGAAATTCGTATTGCCTGACCCATACCTCATGATTTTGCCGGGTGAGTGTCATCAGTTTCGGGATGCCCGTGGTTCCGGAACTGTGCAGTACCCGTGCGGGCGTTTGCGGGGTTGCGTAGGCCGCCGGTAAAGCCGGTCTCGAATCTTTTGCCAAAACCGACTCCACCCACTCTTGCGACAGGCAATGCACACTTTTTGCATTTTCCGGCTTGTGCCCGTCTACATACAGCACCATATCCAGTGTGGCCAGAAACGGAACAAGCTCTTCCAGGTTCCCTAAACGATAGGAAAAACTGAGGATTTCAAGGTGCTCCGCAGCCAGGAGAATCAGGAAGTGGAGGTAAAATCGAGGGTGTTGCACGCCGATGGAAGCACCTGTGTCCAGTCCAAGGTCGCGCAACCCGTAAACCATTTTTCTTATGTCACGATCAAACTGCTGGTACGAAATTTCCTGGCCATCGGAAAGCACGGCCGTCGCCGTTGGGCGATGCACGGCGTAGTAGCGAACGTAACTTAATAGTTGGTGCGAGCATTATCTTTTCTGAATCGTCTTTTCCCGGGCGGCATTTCGTCCGCACAGACGATACAGAATAGCATATCGCTACCGTCACGACGGTCATAGCCGGAGCGGGGGGTTCCTGCGAAGCAGTGGAAGCGGTCTGGCAGGGCGTGCTCGGGCGCCACGGTTGCGGAGCCCTTTGTCGTCACCGTAACGGGTGGCGAACGACCGAGTCAGGTTGCGCGCGAGTTAATCGTAATCGACTGATTTGTTACACTGTCATCCGCGTTGTTTTCAGGGCTTTCATACAGGAGGGGCCGTGGTGCATTCGAAATCATGAATACCTGTCGTACTTTGCTGTTGATGGCACTTCTGCTCTCCGGCTTTCAGGCACAGGCGGAACGGCCCAAAATAGGCCTGGCACTGACCGGCGGCGGCGCCAAGGGTAGTGCCCATGTTGGCGTTATCGAAGTTCTTGAGGCAAATAATATTCCTGTCGACTACATTGCGGGCACCAGCATCGGCGCCTATGTCGGCGGATTGTACGCACTCGGTTACAGCGGCGCCGAGATCAGGGAGATCATGTACAACGCCGAGCTGGAGGGTGGCTTTTCCGATTCGATCGACCGCGCGAAACTGCAATATCGAGATAAACGAACGCACGACAAGTTCAATGTCGGACTGCAGATGGGATACCGCAATAAAGAAACCCGGTTTCCGTGGGGCCTGCTGTATGGCCAGTCGATGTCGGCTGCGTTTCGCAGATCGGTCGGCAATATTCCAAACTTCGACAGCTTCGACGAGCTGGCGATTCCGTTTCGGGCCATCGCCACCGACCTGGCAACCAACAAAGCGGTAGTGCTGGACAAGGGCAACCTTATCAAGTCGATGAAGGCCTCGGCAACGGTGCCGGGCGCGCTCGTCCCCGTCGTGCTGAACGGCAAGTACCTGGTCGATGGCGGCATGGCGGCTAACCTCCCCGTCTCGCAGGTCAGGGAAATGGGCGCGGATATCATCATAGCGATCGATATCAGCGCACCGATGCAGGATGTCGCCGAAATCAGGAGCGGGCTTTCGGTACTGAACCAGATCAGCAACTTCCTCACCGTCAAGAATCTCGAAGAACAAAAGGAATTGCTCGCTGACGATGATATCTATATCCGTCCCGATATCGACCATCTCGAAACGGCTGATTTTTCAGATCTGACCAGGGCCTATGACAAGGGTAAGGCCGCCGCGGAAAAGCAACTACAGGATCTGCGGAACCTGTCTATCGATGCCCAGCAATATCAGCAGTACCGGCAACGCAAACGGGAAAAGCTGGGAATCCTGATCGGCGAAGCAAACCAGCCGGTCGCGAGGATCATCCTCTCCAACCGTTCGCATTACAACAAAGCGTTCATACTCGATGCCCTCGACCTGGAAAGCGGCGTGGTAATCACTACCGAGGAACTTCTCGCCGCCATCGACCGGGTCTATTCACTGGACCGCTTTGAACTTGTCGATGCCTTCTTCGAACAGCACGCCGAGGGCCGCGTCCTTGTCGTCGAGGTTATCGAAAAGTCCTGGGGCCCAAATTACTTTGACGTGGGCCTGGGTTTTGAACACGACTTTTCGCTGGACCCGGTGATCAATTTCGACTTCGCCTACATCCTCGGTGATATCACCAACAACAATGGAGAATGGCGCAACGAACTTGGCCTCGGAACCGATTCGAACTTTCGCAGTGAACTTTACCTGCCGCTGGATCAGGCACAGCGTTTTTACGGCTCGGTGGTCTACGAGTTCCGCAGGGAGGGCCGTAATTTCTTCAGCGACAACAAGCATACGTTTGTTGTCGATTTCGATATCCACCAGCTGGATTTTACCCTGGGATACAAGTTAGACGCGGTCTCCGTGGTCGAGTCTGGTTTAACCCTCGAGGAGGGTGACATCGACATCGAGGTGATTCCTGGGGATGACGTCCCCTACAAGAGTCCCGGTGTATTCATCAGGTACGGTTACGACACGCTGGATCGCATCAGCTTCCCGAGTCATGGTAGTCGGTTCAAGCTGAGCGTAATACATCGCGAGGAAGATATCGAGGGCGATCCGATTTTCGGGAACCCCGCTTTAGGCAAAGACTATGGCTCTACCCAGTACCTGATGGAATGGAAAGCCGCTGCCACCAGCGGTAATCACGGACTCGTCGGCAAGGCTTCGTTCACCTATCTCGATACCGAGGAAGACCAGAGTGTTCACTATGCCCAACTCGGCGGATTCCTCAATCTTTCCGGATACCACAGGAACGCGTTAGTCGGTAACAACAGGGTTTTTGGCTTGATTAGTTACCAGTACAACCTCGGTCAAAGCCTCTTCGGGCTAACCCGGTTTCCCGTCTATGTCGGTGGCAGCCTCGAAGCAGGTAACGTATGGGGAACGCCAGATTCGATCAAGTATGACGAACTTATCAAGGCCGGCAGCATCTTTATAGGCACCGACAGCAAGCTCGGCCCGGTCGCACTCGGTTACGGACTTGCTGAGGGTAACAATAGCGCGATCTATTTATATCTTGGCAAGAACATCTGATCGACCCGCGGGTGAATAATCTTTCCCCGTTTCAAGATGAGCGGAACGAATCCTCCCGGCTCATGTGGGCTAGTCGACGAAAAATCCGATCAGGTTGGCTGCGCCACGCGCAAATTCGCTTTCCAGCGGAAATGACAACATACCCATCACCGAATAGCCGAGCAACCAGGGCATCAGGTAAAAGCGAAACATGAAGAAAAACCAGGCGACGTAAAGCGGCACAAAAGGCTGAATCAAAAACGATGGCGTCACCGGTTTGAATACCTTGAGGATCGGATTGGTTGATCTGACGAAGAACTTCATGAAGAAAAACGAGCTGTCCTCGGGCAGGAAAAGGTTCATTGCGAAACGACCGATCAGGGTCCACATCACTACACCCATGAGGTAATCGGAAATGATCACCCAGATTGGAAAGCCTTGCACCATAATCAAAACATCCTGACGATAAACATAATAAAAACCCTCGCCCTACTGTAATCAATCCGCCTTATCCAGGAAGCGGCGGTAATCGGACCAGGGCAGGCGTAAAAGCGGACATTTTACCCTAAGTACCGGAACGCTTCGCGCAAAACTACAACGCCGCTACAGCCTTTAAATTAAATTGAACCTTTGTGGCGCCCTGAGGGCGGTGAGAGCAAGGCGTAGTTTTGCGCGATAGCGCGGAGTTTACCCACTGTAAATGAGCGCTTCGCGCAAAACTACAACGCAGCTATCGCCGTCCTCAGGGTGTCACAAAAGAAAAAGCCGGGACAAGCCCGGCTTTAATTGATACTACTTTATTATTAGTGTGATCTTCCGAGTACAGCCTCACCAGACGGTACACGAATTTCGTCGACCATCGCCTGTATTTCAGCGTCGGGTTCCGGCGTCATGAGCGACACGACAACCATGAGCACCAGGCTTACCGGCATACCGATGATGCCGAAGCGCAGGTGATCGATACCGAGCCATGGGTCCATACCACCCCAGCGGATCATGTACAGATACCAGGTACCGACGATGAAGCCACCGGCCATACCGGCGATGGCACCCTGGCGATTGGCACGCTTCCACCAGATGCCCAGTACGATCGGGAAGAACAGGC
Organism: Gammaproteobacteria bacterium; assembly: GCA_024232855.1. GTDB lineage: Bacteria > Pseudomonadota > Gammaproteobacteria. Next base: position 11,092 of record JAAEPH010000229.1, on the reverse strand, counting down.
CGGAACAGGCAAAGTCAAATGCCCAGGCCACCGCTCCCAGAATACTGGTCAGCTTCAGACTCGCGACAAACGCACCGGCGGCACCAATTGCAAGTAGCAATATCCGTGCAACCAGCAGGCGCTTCCGGGTTTCCGCTTCAGGATCGATGATCTTGTAGTACAGGTCGTGAGACAGTGCATTCGCGATTGCGAGCAGCAGTCCGTCCGCGGTTGACATCGCAGCCGCCATACCACCCGCGGCCACCAGGCCGGAGATGACGTATGGTAGACCCGCAATTTCCGGCGTCGCCAGCACCACGATATCGCCGCGCATAAAGAACTCGTTGAGTTGCAATATGCCGTCGCTATTCGCATCGATGATTTGCGCAAAGTCCACAGCAGACCATTTCTGTATCCATTCCAGCGCTAGCACGGACTCGATCGGCTTGCCGATGATACCGCTCGCAAGTTCAGGATCGAGGATCTGCAGCTTGGTGAAGGTCGCCAGCGCAGGAGCCGTGAAGTAAAGCAGGAAGATGAACATCAGAGACCAGGCTACCGATTGACGCGCCGCTTTAACCGAAGGCGTGGTGAAGTAACGCATCAGGATGTGCGGCAGTGACGCGGTACCCATCATCATACAGGCCACCAGGGTCACGAACTTCCAGCTCGCCATGGCCGAATCACCAGCCGCGGCAAATGGTACCGAGAGGGCTTTCAGGCCACCCTTGGCGCCGGCTACCGGATCGAGCGTTCCCAGACCGTGCAATGCTTCCAGTTCGGTAATACGCGCAACCGCGTCACCATAGACGAACTGCGGAATGAGACCGAATCCCTGCTTGTTGGACATCCAGAACACCGGTACCAGGTAAGCGATGATCAGTACGATGTACTGGGCCACCTGGGTCCAGGTTACCGCACGCATACCGCCGAGCATGGAGCACAGCAGGATACCGAGCAGGCCGAACCAGACACCGACTTCAAACGGAATCTGTAAGGCGCGTGCCGCAATTGTTCCCGTCGCATTGATTTGCGCGGTTACGTAGGTAAACGACGCGACCGCAAGCACGACAACACCGAGAAAACGAGGCAGGTTACCGCCATAACGCGTACCGATGAAGTCAGGCACCGTGTAGCAACCGAACTTACGCAGGTAAGGCGCCATCAGCGATGCAACCAGGATATAACCCCCGGTCCAGCCGACCACAAACGCGAGATAACCGTGTCCACCGAAGTAGATACCACCGGCCATCGCCACGAATGAGGCGCCCGACATCCAGTCTGCCGCCGTCGCCATACCGTTGAACACCGCAGGGACTTGACGCCCCGCAACATAGTAGGCGTCGACCGCCATCGTCCTCGAAAGGAAGCCGATGCCAGCATAGATACAGATCGTGAAGGCAACGAACAGGATACCGATGGTGTCAGCACCGACGCCCATCTGCTCGAGGATTGCCATTAAAAGAACGAATACCAGGAAACCCCCGGTATACATGCCATATATTTTCGGCAGGTTTTCTATAAAAGAACTGCCACCAGAATTATTCGCCATGGTCTAGTCCTCCTCGGCCAGTCCGCAATCGCGGTCGATTTTGTCCTGGGATTTAACAAACCAGAACAAGGTGAGCACGAAGATGATTTCCGAACCTTGCGCGGCCATGTAAAAACCGAGCGGCCATCCGAAAAAAGTAACCGCATTTAGAGATGCGGCAAACCAGTGCACTACGAAAGAGAAGATAAACCAGATGGTGAGAGTAATCATCATCAGCGACTTGGTGCGCCGCCAATGCTCCTCCCGTTTGGATGTATCAGTCATATGTCCCCCTAATCAATAGGTAAAAAAACAACGTTAACGTTTTGGTTGTGTAATATTTATATTTGTATCGCGCCGCCAATATGCCCAGAATTGTTACTATTTACTAGATAAAAGCCCGGTTTTAGTAGCAAGTTCGCCCGATTTGGGGCATATTTTTCCGACCCTGAAATTTTGCTGTTACATTTGGTAACAAATGAACGAAACACTTTGAAATCGCACGAATTCGTCAAAACCTATATTAATCCCCTGTTCACACGCAGCTACTGGCAGATGCTGGGCGACTACGTGGGCATAGGCAAAAACAAAAAAAACGAGGTCATAGCCGATCGTGATTCGCTGGCGACCTTCCTCGGCACGCGTGCGAGCCATGTAGCCCAGACCTCACTGTATGGCTATCTGCGCACCCGCGCCGGCACCCGTTTTCCTGAAATGTTTGAAAATCCCGACATCCTGCAATCGATCAACATCGCCAAGTGGCATATCTGGCTGGCCTGTGTATCGGATCTGAGTCTGTTCGCGGGTCAGTGCATGTATCAATCCGGGAAGCTGGACGAGGACGCCATCCAGCAATTGCTGCCGGCGGCGCTACAGCAGGTGCTCACGGAAACCGGCGAACCCGAAGAAGCCGGTAGCGATTTTGCCAGCGCCCGCGAAAAGATCGTTCAGCGCATCGCCACCTGTGACTGGAAACTGGAACGCGATGACGACACCGTTTTCAGCCAGAGCCCCGAGGCACTGTTTTACTGGTCGCCGATTGCCGATGAACTCAAGGAACAGGACGAATCAATAGTCAAAAACTCGGTTCGCTTTCGCTGGATCGAAGTACGCCGCAGCGCGCGCGCGATGCTTGATTTCGAGGCCCTGGCGCAAGCCACGGGCTAGCGAATCGAATCCAGTGACGGCTGCATCAGCGCCGCCAGGCGCTCGATCTGGCTACCGTCTTCACCGAAATTAGCAGGCGCCAGCCAACGCTCGAACGCTGCTTTCGCAAGCGGCCACTCACGGTCCAGTATCGAGAACCAGGCGGTATCGCGATTGCGCCCCTTGTACATAAAGGCCTGGCGAAATTTACCCTCGAACATGAACCCGAGTCGCCGCGCGGCGTTGCACGACGGCTGGTTCAACGCATCGCATTTCCATTCGTAGCGACGATAGCCGAGGCCATCGAACACCTCGCGCATCATCAGGTACATGGCTTCGGTCGATATCGGTTTGCCCTGCATCAGCGGTGAAAAATGGATATGCCCAACTTCGATAACACCGTTGGCGGAGTCTATGCGCAGGTAACTGGCAACTCCCACCGCCTTACCGCTGGCGAGATCGATCACGCTGAAGAAACAGGGATCGTCACCAACGCAGCTGTTCAAAATCCAGTCGCGCAGTTCTGCCTCGGATTGAAAAGGTCCGTAAGCCAGGTAAGTCCAGTTGCCTGCCTCCCGGTCCTGGCTGAACGCGACGAACAGGTCGGCCGCATGACGCTCGACATCAATCGGTTCGAGACGGCAGAGGCTACCCTGCATGATCGCGCCGTGGGGGTGTTCACTGCGTTGCCAGCCGGTTATCGGAAACCCTATTGGCTGGCCCAGATCGTTTTTGAATTCGGACAATACGGCACCTCGAAATTTGAATTGTTAAAGCCGGCGTGATTTAAGTAAACTTCACACGCCTGATACAGGATTCGATTCTACAACCTGCCGCGCCCCTGGGGAACAAGCTAATCATGTTGATGCTCGACGCCGACACTATCCTCGATTGCATGCCATTTCCGATACTGGTCGATGAACTGGCCACGCTGCATCGTGAACCCATCGGCCTGGTCGACGAAATGTTGATGGAGTCAAAAGATGCCGCAAACAACGTCAGCCATTTCTTTATCCGCGGCGGCTGGCAACCCGAGAAAGCGGTCGGCGCGAAGGTCATCACCATATTTCCGCGCAACAACGAAGCGCAGGAATGGCCATCGATCCAGGCCGTATACATCCTCTTCGAGGGCGTCAACGGCACCCCCATCGCCTGTCTCGACGGCACCGCGCTGACCTGGGTCAAGACCGCCACCGATTCGGCGCTCGGCAGTAAACTGCTATCGCGCGACAACATCGAATCCATGCTCATGATCGGCGCGGGGCGGATGGCGCTCCACCTGGTGCGCGCGCACTGCCAGGTTCGACCCTCGCTGCAACGGGTCCGCATCTGGAACAGAACCATGAGCAAGGCCGAATCGCTGTGCACGGAACTGGCCGGGCTTTTCCCCGACATCAGCTTTGCGATGACTTCGGAAATCGAGACACAAGCCCGCGAAGCCGACCTGATCTGTTCAGCAATCGCCAGCAAGAAGCCGATTCTGCAGGGGGAGTGGCTCAAACCCGGCGTGCACGTCGACCTGATCGGCGCCTATACCCCCGACATGCGCGAAGCCGACGATGAGTGCCTGCGGCGCGGCAGCCTGTTCGTCGATGCACGCGCAACCACCGTACATCACATCGGCGAACTGACGATTCCATTGGCCAGCGGCGTCATCAGCGAAGACGATGTGCTCGCAGACTTATCCGATCTGTGCCGGCAAGGTCATCCGGGACGACAGTCGGACAGCGAAATCACGATTTTCAAAAACGGCGGCGGCGGTCATCTGGACCTGATGTGCGCACGCCTGCTGCATAAGCACAGGCAAAACGCATGAACGAAAAAATCAGCCTTGCGGACATCCAGGCGGCGCGAGAGCGTATCGCGGCGCATATCCAGCCCTTGCGCATCACCGCTTCCCAGGACTTATCAAGCCGGTTTGACAGCGAAATCCTGCTCGCGCACGAATACCTGCAAACCACCGGCGCATTCAAACTGCGCGGCGCGATGAACTCGGTGCTGCAGCTCGCGCCCGGCGCCAGCGGGGTGACCGCGGTTTCGACCGGCAATCACGGTCGCGGCCTGGCCTACTCCGCGCGGCAGGCGGGAGTGCCCTGCATCATCTGCATGTCGGAACTGGTGCCGCAAAACAAGCTCGAAGGCATCCGTGCGCTCGGCGCCGAGACCCGCATCATCGGCAAGTCCCAGGACGAGGCCGAAATCGAAGCCAGACGGCTGGTCAGCGAGGAGGGATTTACGATGATTCCGCCCTTCGATCACCCCCACATCATCGCCGGCCAGGGCACGCTGGGGCTGGAGATGCTGGAACAGGCGCCCGACGTCGATACTGTACTGGTGCAGCTTTCCGGCGGCGGTCTGATCAGCGGAATCGCACTCGCCATTAAGGCGCAGAAACCCGGTGTGCGCATCGTCGGCATTTCCATGGAACGCGGCGCGGCAATGGCGGCCTCGCAACGGGCGGGCAAGCCGGTCGAAGTAGAGGAATTGCCGACGCTCGCCGATTCACTGGGGGGCGGCATCGCCCTGGACAACCGGTGGACTTTCAACATGGTGCGCGACTACGTCGATGAAATCGTACTAGTCAGTGAAGCCGAGATCGCCGCGGGTATTCGCCACGCCTATTTCAATGAACAGGTCGTCATCGAGGGTGGTGGCGCCGTCGGTATCGCCGCGCTGCTGGCTGGCAAGGTCGCGCCCGGCGGGAAAACCATCGTGCTGTTGAGTGGCAAGAACATCGACATGGAACTCCACCGTAGCATTATTTGTCAGGAGACTCGGGAGACCTGATGTCCGATATAAGAATTTTGACCGAAGCGGAATTGCGCAGCCATATCCAGCTGGATCTCGCGGCAATCGAATGCGTCGAGAACGCGTACAACGCGCTCGCCACCAAGGCCGTCATAATGCCGCCGATCATGCGCCTCGACATCATTGAAAACAACGGTGAAATCGACGTTAAAACGGCTTACATACCCGGTGTCGAAAGCCTTGCGATCAAGATCAGCCCCGGTTTTTTCGACAACCCTCGTCTCGGCCTGCCCAGCGTCAACGGCTTGATGGTGCTGTTCAGTACGCGTACCGGCATGGTCGAGGCGCTGCTACTCGACAATGGCTACCTGACCGATATACGCACCGCCGCCGCCGGCGCCGTCGCGGCGAAGTACCTGGCGCGCGCCGACAGCCGCAGCGCCGCGATTATCGGCGCGGGCTCGCAGGCCGGGCTACAGCTCGAGGCACTGACCCTGGTGCGTGATATCGAATCGGCAACCCTGTGGGCGCGTGACGCGGACAAAGCGGCCGCCGCCGCGCGAAAACTGAGTGGGCGCCTCGGCATCGAGGTGCGCGCCTGCGCGGATATCGCGACGGCTACCGCCAACGCCGACATAGTCGTCACCACGACACCCTCCACCTCACCGCTGCTACTGGCCGAGCACATTAGAACCGGGCAACATATCACCGCCATGGGTTCCGACAGCGAGCATAAAAATGAAATAGACCCGGAAATTATCGCCGCGGGAGCCAACTATTTTTGCGATCGGTTGTCACAAGTCAGGGTGCTGGGCGAATTGCATCACGCCATAGAGAAACGGATGATTTCCCCGGCGACCGAGTTCCCCGAACTGGGACAGGTCATATCACAACAGAAACCCGGCCGTGATAACGGCAGCGAAGTGACCCTGTGCGATCTGACGGGAACCGGCATCCAGGATACCGCCATAGCAACCCTCGCCTATCAACGTTGCCAGCAGCACCAGGCCGGCACCCAATTCGCCACCTGAGAGAAGCCAGAAAATGCCAAAAAATGCCAAACTGAACTTCTCGCTGGACGAGTATGCACGCCGACTCGACGGCACCCGGACCGCGATGGCGGACAAGGGCATCGACTGCCTGCTGGTGGTCGACCCGTCCAACATGGCCTGGTTAAGTGGCTACGATGGCTGGTCTTTCTATACTCATCAATGCCTCGTCGTACAGCACGACCAGGAACCCATCTGGTGGGGCCGCGGCATCGACGCACCGGGCGCGGTGCGCACCACCTGGCTCGACGAGGATAATATTCTCAAGTATCCGGATCACTTCGTGCAATCGGATGTCTGCCACCCGATGGACCACCTCTCCGAGCTGCTCGCCGAACTCAAACTCGAGCGCGGCACGGTCGGCGTGGAAATGGAAAACTATTACTTTTCCGCCGCCGCCTACGCGTCGCTGCAAGTGCATTTGCCGAACGCAACGCTGGTCGACGCAACCGCGCTGGTCAACTGGCAACGTCTGATCAAGTCCGCCCAGGAAATCGAGTACATGCGCAGCGCGGCGCGCATTGTCGAAGCCATGCATGCACGCATTTACGACATCATCGAACCCGGACTCGCCAAGAATGAGCTCGCCGCCGAAATCTTTCACACCGGCATCCTCGGCAAGGACGAACACTGGGGCGATTACCCGGCGATCATGCCCTTGCTGCCAACCGGCATGGATGCGACCGCCGCGCACCTGACCTGGGACAATTCAAAGCTCGAACCGGGTGATATCACCTTCTTCGAGATCGCCGGTTGCCACAGGCGCTATCACTGCCCGTTGTCGCGCACGATTTCGCTCGGCAAGCCGCCAAAAAAATACCTCGACGCCGAAAAAGCCGTGCTCGACGCGATGCACGCCGGTCTCGAAAACGCGAAACCGGGCAGGCTTTGCGAGGACGTCGCCATTGCCTTTTTCGACACCCTCGAGAAACACGGTTTTCACAAGGAAAACCGCACCGGGTACTCGATCGGCCTGTCCTATCCGCCCGACTGGGGCGAGCGCACCATGAGTCTACGGCGCGGCGACAAGACCGAGCTCAGGCCCAACATGACCTTTCATTTCATGCCGGCGTTGTGGCTGGATGACGGTGGTCTCGAGATTACCGAATCCGTCGTCATCACCGAGTCCGATTACCAGAGCCTGGCGAATGTAGAACAACGGCTGTTGGTGAAATAGCAATGACCAATCCAGTATCGGCAACCATCGACTTCGAACACAACGGCCTGCTCGAGTCCTGCGTGGAGCCTGGCGACCCGGTGCGCAAAGGCGATTTCATCGCGCACATTTACACCACCGAACGAACCGGCAGCGATCCGGTAGAGTATCTTGCCGCAAGTGATGGTATTATCCTCGGCGGACATTATTCACCCCTGATCAAAATCGGCGATTTCATGAATGTAATCGCCAGAATCACCCAGGAATTACTTCAACTTTTAGGAACCCGAAATGAAATTTAAAGCACTCGTGCTGTTAGCAGCATTACTGAGCCTTACCGCCTGTGAAAAGAAGGAAGCGGAGCCAGCAGCCAAGACGAAAGAGCCCGTCACCCTCGAAACCGAAGCCGACCGCTTCAGCTATGGGCTCGGCATGATTATCAGCGAACGTGTCCTCAAGCAGTACGGCGAGGTCAACTATAAACTGCTGTTTAAGGGCATCAAGGCCCAGCACAGGGATCAGGAGACGCTAATCAACCTTGAAGAGGCAGGCGCCGCGCTCAATGCCTACATGGAAAAAGAGTTTACCGCCAAGTCCGAGGCCAACAAGGCAAAAGGCGAGGCATACCTGCAGGAAAACGCCAACAAGGAAGGCGTGCAGGTAACTGAGTCCGGCCTGCAATACAGGGTGATCACCGCCACAGACGGCGCCAAACCGGCGGGCAGCGACCAGGTCACGGTTCACTACCGCGGCACCCTCATCGACGGCACCGAATTCGACAGTTCCTATGCGCGTGGCGAACCGGCCAGTTTCGGCCTCAACCAGGTGATTCCGGGCTGGTCCGAAGGCGTGCAGCTGATGAACGTGGGCAGCAAGTTCGAATTCGTCATTCCCCAGGCATTGGGCTATGGTGAACGCGGTGCGGGTGGCTCGATCGGTCCGTTTGAAACCCTGATCTTCGAGGTTGAACTGGTCGAGATCAACTCCTGATCTGACTGCGAGGCGCGACAACACTCAGGTCGGCATGCCCAGCCATGCACTGTTCATACGGATAGCGCCTCTACTGTTCGTGTCGCTGTGGAGTACCGGGTTTATCGCCGCCAGGTACAGCATGCACAACGCGGATCCCTTCGTGTTTCTGTGCCTGCGCTTCTCCATCACCGCGCTCGCGCTGGTGCCGATCATACTGATCGCCGGCGCTGCGCTGCCGCGCCGCATCTGGCCCTTTCGACACGATATGGTCACCGGGGTGCTGCTGCATTGCGGCTACCTGGGTTTTCTCTTCTGGCCGATCAAGAATGGAGTTCCGGCGGGCATCGTCGCGATCATCATCGGCGTGCAGCCGATACTGACGATGGCGTTGGCATCCCTGTACATCGGTGAATATCTCGATTTTCGCAAGTTCGCCGGACTGGTCATCGGTTTTGTCGGAATCGGTATCGTCATCATCGGCAAGTACGGCATTACGCTGGGCTTGAACGGCGGTCTCGATCCGTTCGATCTCGGCAGGTGTATCGTCAGCCTGATGGCGATCGCCACCGGCGTGTTTTACCAGAAAAAGTTCTGCGATCAGTCGCGCCTGCTGCCGAGCACCATGATGCAGTACGTCGCCGGGGCGGGGGCAACCGCCCTGTTCGCACTGCTGTTCAGCGAGGCCTGGGTCATCGACTGGACCCCGGGCTTTCTCCTGGCGCTCGGCTGGCAGGTGATCGGACTGTCGATCGGCGCGGTCATGCTGTTGATGTACATCATCAACAGTGGCGAGGCCGGCCAGGTATCGAGCATGTTTTACCTGGTGCCGCCGCTGGTGGTCATCGAGACGCATTTCCTTTTCGGCGAAACCCTCGGCGTGCTTTCGATCGCGGGTATGCTGATCTGCGTCGTCGGCGTGATTATCGTCAGTCGCTCGCCAAAAACCCGCTCATCCGACGGCCAAACTAGTTGAGTACCTGTTCGATGTTTGTGGCTAGTCCAAACAGGAGGATTTGGCTCGGAACCGAAGGTAACCAGAGTGATACAATTTTCAATGCGATTCAACAGGTAGGCGTTAACGCGAAACTGGTCGGCCTGTTGCGCTCTCAATAGCTGTGCGATTTGACGCAGTTTTGTGGCTACCTCGTGGTTGAAAGCTCGCATTTGCAAATCCTGTCAACTTTGCCAATAGCTGGTATCCGTCCCCCTTTTCTTCCTTTTCGCTCTTTTCGCAAAACATCTTTTCAATAATTTGATTGATGTCAATATCACAACTTGTCGTAGGGGGAGAATAAGTTTTTAAACTTTTGATATCTATCCACAGGGGGGTCCAAGATGCGAGTAGATAATTATATGTCGCATGCACCAATCACCATTCGTGACGACATGGACTACTGGAAGGCGTTTGGGATCATGAAAGAAAGGAACTTGCATCATATCCCCGTTGTCAATGAGAGAAGTGAGGTTGTTGGTATCCTCACTCGCAATGACATGAAAATTGCTGCCATGCACTTCAGGGAGGTAACTGTGGAAGTGTCCGAAGTGATGCATAGCCCGGTCGTCACGATATCACCTGGCGAACTCCTGTCAGAGGCAACCAAACAAATGATCGATAATCGAATCGGAGGCCTGCCCGTTCTGGACACCGATGGCAAGTTAGTAGGCATTCTGACTGAAACCGATCTGCATCGCGCTCTGATCGATCAATTGGGCAACGAAACTCGCCGGGTACTCGAGTCAGGGTGACAGCTCATCGCTGGAAGAATAAAAAACCTGCGTATCAGACGCTGTTTCGGCTGCGATGATTTAAGCCTGCCTCGTCGGGTATGCCTCAAATTAAGATAGCTGGCTGAAACTGCCTTCTACCCCGCCCTGTCAGCGCCAGAATCGATGTATCTGCACCATTGGGCTTCACTCTACTCGAACAGGGCCGATGGGAATATTGGAGGACATTTCAAAATCAGTACGCGCGCGTGAGAAAGGGAGTATATTTCCCTGGTATGGTTAAGCTACCGCAGTTACTTGGCCAGATCCTTTGCTGGTTAGGGTTTCATGACTTCCGCATTGTTGACGTCACGTTTGGATTCGGGACTGATGCTGTCGAAAAGGACGTATGTCGGCGCTGTGGTGCTACCAGGACTCGCAGAGCATGAATACTGCCCGATTCTGCCAATATATCCGCGTGTAGGAGCCAAAAGAAAACCCACCGCGAGAGTGAGTTAAGGGGCCGTGTAACTGACCTAAGGGTATTATCAATCCTAGTATCTGTCTGACGAACAAGGTGGGATGTGGGTCACAGGCAATAAAAAAGACTTGGCGAGGACGCTGAAAATAGTATTAATTTATAGCTCCGGCCAAGTCTTATAAGAGCTAGCCCGGAGAATTCATAAATATACGCAAAAATCGCGCAGTATATTGATTTCACAAGGAAATATCCGAAGAAGTCTCGTATCGGTGATTACGAGCGACTGAGGATATATTTCTTGTGGAATCAATAGACAAGCGAGATTG
>JAAEPH010000228.1 GCA_024232855.1 Gammaproteobacteria bacterium | reverse complement strand
CCAACATAATCTACAAGAGCTTCTTTGTTTGCACTATCACGAGAACGGCGACGCAGCATATCTCCCATTGCAACTCTGTCAATAAGGTTATCATTAAGTTCAGATTGTGAAATTTGCATAAAAATCTCCAGTATACAGTTCCGTTCAGTAATGCTATTTAGTCTTCTGGTGTTTGTTGCTGCTTTTCCAAAATACGAATAAATGCAGGTCTTGCTTTCAAATTGTCCAGATAAAGCTGTGTTTGTGGTTCGTAATCTTTGCTAAATCCAAGCTTCTCTCCCAGATATAGCGGATAAGCAATAGCAATATCAGCAATGGTAAATCGATCACCACAAAGAAATTCCCGACCATCAAGATAATTATTCAGTAATCGTAATCGAGCCAGATACCATTTACGATAATCATCTGCTACACCTGGTTGACGACGCTCTTCAGGTTCCATTAATGCATAACGCATGTATATTGTTTGGGGAAATGTCAGGGTAGCATCACTATGATATAACCAATTT
>JAAEPH010000227.1 GCA_024232855.1 Gammaproteobacteria bacterium | reverse complement strand
GCTCCTGCCTCCACCGCATTCGTGCTTCCTTGCACATCATCGCGCAGGGCTTTGGATTCACAAGGGATTTTCTGAAGGAGCGGAATAACAGTGCGTAACCCGCCTGAAGAACTACCTTGTGGATTCAAAGAACAAGCGAGGGCCCGTCATCCTGGTGAGATATGCGGGTTAGCGGCAACGGCGGAACGCGAATGCTGTGGTTGCCATCGTCACGGTCAAGGCCGGCGAGGATCGCGCGCGTATCGACCGGTTTCTGCAACAGGTACCGGTCGAATTGCCACTGTTAATGGACTATGATGCCAGCATCGCTAAAGACTGGATGATATATGTTTACCCATCGAGCTATCTGGTCGATCACCAGGGAAAAATTCGCTACGCTTACCTGGGGGCGCTTGAATGGGATTCAACAGAAAACATCGAGATAATCCAGAGCTTGCTGAGCCGGCTTTGACTCACCCCTATACGCGCCTGACGCCCGATCTCGTGATAGCGGCCGTCGAATCGACCGGCCGCTTCAGCGACGCCAGGATCCTGGCGCTGAACAGCTATGAAAACCGGGTTTACCAGGTTGGCATCGAGGATGACGATCCGTTGATCGTCAAGTTCTACCGGCCAAATCGTTGGAGCCGGCAGCAAATCGACGAGGAACATCGCTTCACCCGGTTTTTACTCGATCATGAAGTTCCGGTGGTTCCGCCACTGGTGATCGACAGCGCGGCCGATATCGCGACCCTCGGATCTTACGATGGCTTTCTGTTCGCCATATACCCGCGCCAGGGGGGCAGGGCGCCGGAGCTGGACAACCTCGATCACCTGCATCAGCTGGGCCGATTCATCGGGCGCATTCACGCGCTGGCGCAGGGATTTCCTTTTCAGCACAGGCTTAGCCTGTCGGTCGAGCAGACCAGCGCGAACGCGGAGTACCTGCTCGAAGCAGAATTTATGCCGCGCGATCTGGAAGCGGCCTACCGCGCGATCAGCACTGAAATCCTCGCCGCCATCGACGAACGGCGGCCGGACGCGAACCGGTTCCGGCAGATCAGCCTGCATGGCGATTGTCATCGCGGCAATGTCCTGTGGCGGGATGACTGCCCCCATTTCGTCGATTTCGACGATGCCATTCGCGGTCCGGCGATTCAGGACCTGTGGATGCTTTTATCGGGCGATATCCAGGCGCAACAACGACAATTGCTTGAAATTGTCGAAGGCTATGAAACCTTTCACGACTTCGATCAGGGTGAACTGAAGCTGATCGAGCCGTTGCGCGCCATGCGGGTTATCCATTTCAACGCCTGGCTCGCGCGGCGTTGGGACGATCCGGCCTTTCCAATGGCGTTCCCCTGGTTCAACAGCCCGCGCTACTGGTCGGAATACATTCTCGAACTGAAGGAACTACTGTCGGCGCTGCAACTACCCCCGATTACCATGCCGGAGATTTGAACCTGCCCCGCATCACTCACCAGCAGGTCCACGATGCGGGACTACTCAATAAAGGTTCTCGCAGAGACGCAGAGACGCAGAGATGCAGGGAGCGCGGAGGATATTTTACAGGGCGGGTGTCTGGGCATCTCTAACTCAAACTTCGATAACCTCTTTATCCCTCCGCGCTCCCTGCGCTCTCAGCGCCTCTGCGAGAACCCCTCCAGGGAAGCTCTCGCAGTGGGAAATCGGTGAGCGATGCGGGCCAGGCAAAAAAAAGGCTCCCGAAGGAGCCCGCAAAATACTGCGCGATTAAATCATATATCAACAGAGCGCGGCCAATCCCTGGTGCAACTCTTGCCCGGACTGGATTCGTTGCCAGCTTGCCAACTCGTCCACACACCGGGTTTCTAACCGAATGTATTGCCTCCGATATAAAGAATGTGACATTCTTCATGCCAAAAAAGAGACTTTGTTACATTACGGAATCAAGCCCGGAGAATTCATAAATATGCGCAAAAATCGCGCAGGATATTGATTTCACAAGGAAATATCCGAAGAAGTCTCGTATTGGTGATTACGAGCGACTGAGGATATATTTCTTGTGGAATCAATAGACAAGCGAGATTGTGCATATTTATGAATTTTCCGGGCAAGTATCCTCCGAAGCTATCAACAATTCATCACCCAAATGGGTTAAATTGTTGCTCCAGCGCAGTAGCAACGAAACAGGGTTTCAACTTTCCACCAGATCGCGGTGACGATGACTTCGAAATACCAATATGATCAGGCGCTACGCGAACTGATCAGCAGCAATCTGAAGCAACACGAGGTACAGAGTCTCGAACGCAACGGGCGCAAACATGCGGCCGTCGCCTTTACCCTGGTCAACGCCAGCGAACCGGCGAATATTGCCAACATCCCCTACGATGCCGGGCAACGCTCCCAGGCGGCATACATCCTGACGACACGCGCCGCTTCCCTGTCCAGCCATGCCGGCCAGCGCGCCTATCCCGGCGGACGGGTTGATTGCGGGGAGACGGCTGAGCAGGCCGCGTTGCGGGAACTTAACGAGGAGGTCGGCCTGGTGCTCGACAGCAGCAGCGTTCTCGGTCGCCTGGATGATTACCCGACCCGCTCCGGGTTCGTGATTACACCGTACGTGGTGTGGGGTGGAAAGGATGTTGAGCTGGTGGCAAATCCTGCCGAGGTCGAGCTAATCCATCGAATTCCATTGCAGGAACTGTTGCGCGAGGAGGCGCCGATACTCTACTCGATCAAGGAAAGCAGGCACCCGGTGCTAGGCATGCCGCTGGGTGAAGACTGGCTTGCCGCCCCCAGCGCCGCGGTTGCTTACCAGTTTAGGGAAGTGGCGCTGTACGGCAGAAGTACGCGCGTGTCACATTTTGAGGAGCCTTACTTCGCGTGGAAATAACACCAGGTGCTGTCATCCCGGCGAAAGCCGGGATCCAGTGTCATGGCAGCTCACACTACGGTGGGATTCAGACCATTCCGGTTGCTTATGTACAGGCACGAAACAGGTGAATCCTGGCGGCGCTACTTGCGAGGGGATGACGTCCTGATAGAGAATAAGCCGATGGGTTTCGATGCATTCATAAAACAGAACCGGCCGCGGTTTACGCCCATATTCGATCCGGCATTGACCCGGGACAATAGCGTTTGCATGGACCTGTCGTCGTCGAGTCGCGAATTCGCAGGCCTGGGCGAAGACGCACTCGACCAGGCGATATTACAAAAGCTGACGAGCGCGGGCGCGATTGCCGGGGTCGGAGGTTACCTCGAAAACCGATCGCTTTACCAGCATACCGATTTGTTTCAGGGTGATAGCGAACGCTGCATTCACATCGGCGTTGATGTGTTCATGCCGGCGGAAACCCCGCTGTGTGCCCCGCTCGACGGTGTTGTGCAAAGCTTTGCCAATCGCCAGGTGTCGGGTGACTACGGGCCGGTCATTATCCTGCGGCATGAACTCGATGGTTTCGAGTTTCACAGCCTCTATGGCCATTTGAGCGTTTCCTCGCTGCATGGGTTAAGTGAGGGCCAGCGGATTTCCGCGGGTGAGCAGTTCGCCCGCATCGGCGCCCGCCCCGGCAATGGCAACTGGCCGCCGCACCTGCATTTTCAACTGATTCGGGACGTGCAGGGATATCGCGGCGACTACCCAGGCGTGGTGCGCCCGTCCGGTCTCGAATTTTTCAGACAGAATTGCCCGGACCCGTTGTCACTGCTGGTGCGGCTAGGGGAATAGCCTGGCCACGACCTGCAGCCAGATTGTGCCGACTGCCAGCATGACAATCGCGTAGGGCCAGTTCCAGAAAGCGAGTTTCCAGCCGGGGATCGCGTAGCGCCCCTGGAACACCAGGTTGGTGCCCGACAGCGGATTGGAGCAGGTGCCGAGGTGCCAGGCGAAGAGAAAGGTCACCGCCAGCAAGTTGGGATCGGGATTCAGAGTCATGATCATCGGTGCAAAACTCGAGATCATGATGATCGGGTGTATGCCGCAGAATGCGCACAACAGCATGATCGCCAGTAGCTGCGCCGCTGTCACGGAGTCAAACTGGGTAAAGGGATTTTCAAACACGCCATGCAGGATCAGTGCCGAAATGCCGCCGGCCAGCATACCGGCCGCCAGGAACAGGCACAGCTCGTTGACGATCCTGGGCAAACCGGCGGTGCTGTATCCCTGAAGCCGGATTATGGTTCCGCCGATCCCGTGGCGCAGCAATAGCACCGATATAGTCACCAGCAGCGCACTCACCGCGATCAAAATGAGAATCGATTTATCGGGAAATAACCGTGACAGGGTGATTACGACGATGATCAGGATTGCCGGCACCTTGAGTGCACTCAGATGAGTCGGATAGCCGACAAAGTTTTCCACCTCGGCGGGGTAACGCAGGCGCGCCTCGACGTAGACACCGATGAGGCCAATCAGCATGAAGGGAAATCCGGCGACGATAATCCAGACCAGGCTCGCTTCGCTGACGTAGGTCAGCACCACCGCCATGGCGCCGAAGAAAGGCGACCAGCTGGATACACCGCAAAAAACCCGCGTGAAGGTTTGCGCGGTGAAACGTTGCAGCGGACGTTTGCGGTGGATGCGGTCGGAAATCAGGATGGGCGCCGAAATGTTGATGATCGAACTCGACAGGTTCAGCCCCAGGGTTGTCTGCAGGAAAGCCTTGCCGCCGATTGGCAGTGACTCTTCCTGCTGTGTGTCGGGTATCACCACCAGGCGCAGGAAGCCAACCGAGGCGATCATCGTCATCAGGCCGGTATTAGCGCTGATCAAGCTACGCGGGTCGATGACAGCTGTCTGCTGATGCGCATACACGATCATGGCGATGCCGATCAGTAAAATCAGCGAAACCTGGATCTTGAGGACGCGCGAGGTATCGGCGAACAACAGTAACGCCGCCAGCCAGGCGGCGATGCCCGCAATCCAGAGCGGATAGAAGCCGGCATGCTGGATGCCGAAACCCGTCAGGATCGTGACGATGATCATCAGCAGGATCAGAAAACCGGCCGTTTTGCGGCGGATGGAGTTACTCGGGTCGTTGATTCCGGTTCCACGGTTGCTTGTGAGCAGCTGCCAATACTACTCGAAACCAGGCACGAGGATTAGCCCATTTTAGTGGACTCGTCTAAGCTGTGCCGGTGTATGGAAAACAGGAGGGTAGCGTTATGCACAAGAGTCGACTGGGTACCGTCATTATCGATTGTCAGACCGACGATCTGGAACGCGAGGCGCGCTTCTGGGGTGCCGCGTTGGGCGGCCGGGTGCCTACTGGTGAAGCCAGCGGGCGATACCTCGATATTACTGGCGATGCGGCCGACCCGCATGTCATTTTACAAAAAGTCGAGCATCCGAGCTGGATTCATATCGATATCGAGACCGACGATATCGACGCCGAGGTGAGGCGCCTCGAAGGTCTCGGCGCGATCCTGGTCGAAAAAATGGAGCGCTGGACCATCATGGAAGCCCCGAGTAAACACCGCTTTTGCATCATCGGCGTGTGCCGTGATGGCTTCGACGAGAAGGCCAACCTCTGGGAGTAACGGTGTCGTAGTGCCGGTCGGCTCCATTAACCCGGCGCAAGCCGGGGTCCATTCGAGGGGTGGTCAGCTACTGGCATATTCGCCACGATGCATCTCGATCTGGTGATTGATGTCCTCGTCATTGAGTAGCTTTTGCATGGTGTTGATAAGGGTTGCGGATTGCTGGTAGGCGGTATCGCGAAAGCGGATAACGACCGCGAGCTCATGCGGGTCGAGCATCAGTTTCAACTGGCTCGGCGATTTCAGAATTCTGCGAATTTCCTGCCAGTCTGAAATGCGGTCTTGCGGTTCTTTCGACAAAGCGCTTTCAATAAATTCGGCCAGTTCCTGGTCGATGTCGGTGCAGGTATTGCGGATGTCTGGTGGGGTTTGTTCCAGCTGCATGTGCAGGAGCCTGGACAGGGTCGCTGCGCTAAAGGGCAGACTGGCGGTCAACATGTGGAACGCCATGACACCCATCGCGTAAATATCGGCACGCCCATCGAGCAGATCGCCCCGGATGATTTCCGGTGCCGGGTAGGACGGCGTACCCTCGATATTCACTTCCTCGTTCTGCGGAGGGCTGGCAATGCCGAAATCCGTAAGCTTGATATTGCCATGGGCATCGAGAACGATGTTTGACGGTTTGATGTCGCGATGAACAATGCCCGTTTCGCCGTGATTGTGTGCATAGTGCAAGGCGCTCGCAACCTGGGACAGTATGTCGCGTGTCTGCGCGAGATCGAAGGCGCCGTTTTGCGCAAGGCAGGCGGACAGGTCCTGACCATGCAATTTTTCCATGACGATGAAACGCGTCGAAAAGGCATCGATAATTTCATATACGTTTATGATGTTGGGATGGTTCAGGCTGGCGATGGTCCTGGCCTCGCGCTCGAATCGGTCGAGAAAAACTTCATCGTAGGAAAACTTGTACTTGAGCATCTTGACGGCGACCTCGCGCTCCAGGTCCGGATCCCAGGCATTGAACACGGTCGCCATGCTGCCTTCGCCGAGCTTGCCGCGTAACTCGTACTTGCCGACCCGGTTGATACCACCGTAGTGCGCCATGCGACTGGTCATCAGCTGTGACATGACTTCGGCAAGGTCGGGGTGTCGTTCGATCAAAAGCTGAAAACGAGTCCGATCCAGGTAAAACG
Source organism: Gammaproteobacteria bacterium (assembly GCA_024232855.1). Lineage (GTDB taxonomy): Bacteria > Pseudomonadota > Gammaproteobacteria. Next base: position 3,086 of record JAAEPH010000227.1, on the reverse strand, counting down.
CGCTCGCCTCTGTCAGCGCGACAATGTCCGCGGAGTAGGTCGATTTCACCAGCAGGGATATTTCTCCGACCACCTCGCCTTTCTTGACGAGGATGCGGCGCTTGATTTCACCGGGGTCATCGGGAATCTGGACTTCCAGCTTACCGCTTTATATGAAGTAGATGCGCTCGCCAACCTCTCCGGCCCTGACTACCATGTCGCCTTGCTTGAATTCGGCAATTTCAGTGTTGCCGGCGATGTCATTGACGATTTCGACATCGAGATCCTGCAGGATTTTTACACCCGAGAGGATTAACGTAATTTCGTCGGTATGGATAGTCATCCGATAACCTGGGATTGTTCCGTGTTGTTGAGCAAGCTTAGTTACCCGGCCCGTCTAAAGTAGTGTAACCAGTCATAGAACGCGAAATACCTGGAACAGCTCGGCGTTCAGGGGTGAGGCGCAGGCCGCGACCGCGGGGTTATCCCGGTGGCAGGCAATATTGCCGAAGCGATATCGCGGGCTCAGGTGGCGGGCAAGGCGCCGGTCGCGTCGGCGACTTCAGCCTTGCTGGCTACGAGCAGCATGTTAATGCTACCCCGACGATCAGCCTCGCGCGCAATTTGCAGGGCGTTTCTTCCCTCTGCGTCGACTGCCGTCAGGTCGGCGCCCTTTTGCAGTAACATGCGTACAATTTCGTCGTGGCCGTGTGAGGCCGCGATCATCAGCGGGGTGTAACCCTGCTGCGAACGGACATTGACGTTGGTTCCTGCATCGATAATTCTGCGAGCGATCCTGATGCGGCGATTTGCAACCGCGCGAAACAGGGCCTTGGAACCCTCATCGCTGATAAATCCCTGTTTCTTGTCGAGCCCGCTGGGCAGTTTAAAAATCCGGTTGGCGAGCGAGAAGAGGACGATTGCCGCCAGCGTGATCAGCAGTATTCGCGGTTCTATGTTCAGGGTGGCGGCGATTTCCTGAGGCAGGTTGGCGCCGACCGAGAGGATAGCGACGGCCAGTATCAGTGCAAACTTGGAGTGGCGGACCAGCGCGATGGTCACGACCAGCAGCAGACCGGCGACCAGAAGCTTGCGATCCAGGCCGCTGAGCCCGGCCAGGGTATCGGGCAGGTTGGCGCCGATACTCATGACCGTCACTATGGCAAGCAATACATAATCCTTGTTCATACGTAGCCATGAAATCAACTGAATTCATCCGAGTATAGTACCGCTTTCGACAACTGCCAGAGGATATAGTGGTTTGTTTTTGCTAGCCCGGAAATTTCATAAATTTGCGCGAATATCGCGCAGGCCATCGTTTATAAAAAAGAAATGGGATTTCACAAGGAAATATCCGAAGGAACCTCGTATCAGTGATTTCGACAAATAGCGCAACGCATGTACTTCGACAATAGGAGTCAGGTAGTCGCGAATGACGCGGAAGTTGGCGATGTCGTGTTCACTGTATCCCCCCGGTCGTTTCGTATTCAGAATCAGCGCTGCTCCGAGACTTCGGCAAACATCACAGGTAGCGCCAGGTAGTCGGTAAATCCGTCATCGGCCAGCTCGGTGTAGGCAAGATGCGAATCTTCGGGGAGATGATCGAGCCGCTGGCGCACGCGTTTTTCGGTATCGAAGAGGCGTTGCAGGGGACTGCCGATATAACGATCGGTTTCGCGAATGCGGCGTTCGGCTTCGAAGTAGTGCATCTTGCCGGTCGATTTCAACCAGAGGTTCGATGTTGCGACGATCTCCGGGTTGAGCGTAAGGATGGTGACTAACACGCGTTCTACCGGGGCGCCAGAGGTTGACAGGCGGCGCAAAAATTGCAGCACGAAATCGGTATCGTTGCCGATCATGCGGCCCTCGCTGAACAACCAGTCGATGAGCGGCCGCGGGGACCACCGCGAATCTGGATTCGGATGTTGTGCTGTGTTGTCGGTCATGTTATGCCTGTGCCATGGTTTCGGCGCGTGCCCTTCGTTTTTCGGTGGAAAGCAGAATGATACCTGAAAATACGATAACGGCGGCGCAGGGTGTTCATCGGCACCCGCGGAAGCGGTGCATGGTTATCGGATCCGGGTGTCAACGAATGGTTCGCAATCAATGTTATCGCAGCGCAGAGCGTGACGCGAATATGCGGTAGCAGGCGACAAACGCATGACAAAAAACTATCATGCCCTCGAACAGACTCAACCAGGTTGACTCCATTGCACTTGAAACAAATATTCGAAGCCCGAAAACTGGCAATCGGCATGCTCTGCGTGGTCTTGCCGGCGCTGTTGTTTTACGCCGGCTCAGTTTTTATTCTGACCGGTTCGGGATTTACACTGCGGGAGATTCTGCGAGACCCGGCACAGCAAACCGGGTTGTCGAGTTTTCTCGGCTTTGTTTCCAATATCCGGGTCTGGATGTGGGTTTCGTCAGTGGCCATTTGCTGTTTCAGCCTGTTGACCGGCGCGGCGAAGGGGCAATCCCGCCACACCGAGTTGCTGGTTTTGCTGGGTCTGTTATCCCTGCTGATCGCGGTGGATGACTTTTTCCTGCTGCATGAGCGTTACGTTTACCAGAAAGGAATTTTCCTGTTTTATGCCGTTTGTGCCCTGAGCCTTTTGGTTCGTCATTTTCGGTGCATCATCGAGATGGACGGATTTTCATTCATGTTCGCCGGTTTGTTGCTGGCGTCGTCGATCATTATCGATATGAAACAACGTAAAATTCCGTTCGATTACGCCCAGGTACAGGTGCTCGAAGAAGGCTGCAAGTTTATCGGTGCGGCGCTGTGGCTGTTTTTCTGCGGGCGCACGGCTGCCGACCGGTTAAGTCCCGAAAAGTAGCGCGGATCTCTCCGAGTTTATTCCCAAGGCTTGTTGAAGACAGTCGACCTGCTGTAGAATCTGCGGCTTCGGTCGGAGCGTGGCGCAGTCTGGTAGCGCACCTGTCTCGGGGTCAGGGGGTCGTAGGTTCAAATCCTACCGTTCCGACCAATTACCCTCTATATATCAACATTGGTAGTGGTTACACCTGGGTCGAAATCACCGCCTACGGTACCTAATGAATAGCTCTCATCGCTTACAAATACAGGTGTATGCAAAAAGTCTATTTGC
>JAAEPH010000226.1 GCA_024232855.1 Gammaproteobacteria bacterium | reverse complement strand
CGTTATGTGCACAAGGAAGATTATGCAATTACCCTCATATGAGATAGATCACTATGAACTGGATAACGGCGAAGAAATTCACCAAGAATATCCTGATTCATTTTGGATTCCAGAAAAGGAAAAAAGAGAGTCCTTAAAGCCCGGTGATATTGTTAAGCTCATTTTTCGAATGGAAGAAACTAAAGGATCTGATGATGTGTCAGTAGAGCGGATGTGGGTAGAAGTCACAGCTGCAAACGCATCGTTCTATACAGGTAAGCTAGACAATGATCCATCTGGTAGTGACTGTGTTACCTGTGGTCAGTTAGTCCATTTTCATTCATATCATGTAATATCTATCCATGAAGAGTGAAACACATAACAAGGCGTTCAATGTTCGCCACTTTGTGGCTGGACCGCTAAAAGCGTTGCTTCGCAACAACGCGGCCCATTAACATAGGCGTTACATGTAATGATATGGTTTTTTGCACATTCGACAACTACAGATAATCAAAATCGTATTTGTTCTGGATGGGAGAATTCACAATTAAGCGAATTAGGGTATCAACAGGCTGAAGAACTTCAAGATTTAGTTAGTG
>JAAEPH010000225.1 GCA_024232855.1 Gammaproteobacteria bacterium | reverse complement strand
TTTACTTCGAGCAGCGAACTATCGGCTCTTGAGAAACCGATCATTTGAAACATGGCAGCAGGTGACGTGTGCCTGCTGAGCAGGAAAGCTGATATTTGTGAGTGCCCTTTTTGCAATTATTGGTCAACTTGACAGAACCACCAGACTGACTGCATCCAGTTTGAATTCTTTTGAATATTTCTTTCTTGTTGTCATCAATCGTTTCCTCAGTTAAGTTTCATTATCTCTTAACTGGGTGGTATCAATCTATTAGACCATGTCAGTATTAAATCCCGAAGTATTTCTACCGGTCTGCTAGAATCATTCTTCAGTTGTCGCAGAATTTTCACGAGGTGGGGGCACTATGGATACATCGACTATCGTCGGCCTGGTGGTAATTGGCGTTTTCGTCATTTACATCATTGCAATCTTCAATAAGCTGGTCGCCTTGAGAAACCGCTTCAAGAATGCGTTTTCACAAATCGAAGTGCAGCTGAAACGGCGCTACGACCTGATTCCGAACCTGGTCGAAACCGCGAAGGGCTACCTGCAGCATGAGCGCGAAACGCTGGATGCGGTTATCAAGGCGCGCAACTCGGCCTCGGACAACCTGTCCGCCGCACAACGCAATCCCGGTGATGCCGATAGCATGCAGGGGCTGGGACAGGCGGAAGGCAACCTCAGCGGCGCACTCGGTCGTTTCAATCTGCTGGTCGAGGCTTACCCCGATTTAAAAGCCAATCAAAACATGATGCAACTCACCGAGGAATTGACCAGCACCGAGAACAAGGTGGCATTTGCGCGCCAGGCATTCAATGACGAGGTAATGCTGTACAACACTTACAAGCAGTCTTTTCCACAGACCCTGTTTGCCGGTATGTTCGGGCATGCCGCCGATGCGAGCCTGCTCGAGTTTGAAGACAGCGCCGCGATCCAGGCCGCCCCGAAAGTGTCCTTCTAGATTCCTCTAGCATCGTTTCAACTTGAACTTTTTCGAAGCACAGGACCGGGCGCGGAGAAATACCACCTGGTTCATCCTGCTCTTCGTGCTGGCCGTCGGCGGGCTGGTTTTGCTGACAAACTTGCTGCTGCTCGGCGTTTTCATGTTTGCCAGATCGAGTCAGCTTGCCCTCTCCGCCGAAAGCTTGCAGAGCTATTATTCATGGCAGGAGTTCACGCTGGTTACGCTTGGCGTCTGCCTGCTCATATTCTGCGGCAGCCTGTACAAATCCATGTCCCTGTCCGGCGGCGGAGCCACGGTTGCAGAAATGCTCGGCGGCCGACAGATTTCGCCGGCGACCACCGATGCACGGCAAAGACGGCTGTTGAACGTGATCGAAGAGATGGCGATTGCCGCCGGCATGCCGATACCCCGCGTCTACCTGCTGGATGAACCCGGGATCAATGCATTCGCCGCCGGCCTGTCTCCCGCCAACGCGGTGATCGGCATTACCGAGGGGGCCCTGACCCGCTTTAATCGGGACGAACTGCAAGGCGTCATAGCGCACGAGTTCAGCCATATCGCCAATGGCGACATGCGCCTCAATATCCGGCTGATAGGGATATTGCACGGCATCTTGCTGATCGGCCTGATCGGTGGCTGGTTACTGCGCTCGATGCGCCACACGGGGCGCTCGCGAAGCGGCAAGGGCGGCTCGGGCGTCGCCGTGGTGGCAATACTCGGACTGGGGTTGTTGATCATCGGTTACACCGGATCGTTTTTCGGTAACTGGATCAAGTTCGTTGTTAGCCGGCAACGCGAGTACCTGGCCGATTCATCCGCGGTCCAGTTTACGCGTAACAGGGATGGCATCGCCGGCGCCCTGAAAAAAATCGGCGGCAGCGTCGGTTCCTATCTTCATTCACCGGCGGCAGCGCAATACAGCCACGCCTATTTTGCCGAGGGCGTCGGTTTTTTCCTGCAATCGTTTTTTGCCACCCACCCTCCCCTGGAAGACCGCATCCGCAGGATAGAGCCCAGGTGGGACGGTGAGTTCCTGCAGTCCCGGGTCGAAACTCGCGTGGCGCCCGAACCCGGCGAAGAACCGGCTTCGGCGGCTGAGAAGCTGGCGGTGACCGCGGCCGTGCTAACTTCGGCGGAGCAGGCTATCAGCCAGGTAGGCACCCTCAACGAGGAAAATATCAAATACGTGCGCGAGCTCATTGTCGCGATGCCGCCCTTGCTCAGGGAAACGGCGCAGGACGCCTATTCCGCGCGCGCGTTGATCTATGCCATGCTGGTCGATCTGCAAAAAGACAAAACCGCAGCCGTATCGGCATTGCAGAAATATACCGACCCGGACATGCAAGCCCTGGGTGACAAGCTGCTGCCTGATCTGAAAAGCCTGCAGGATAAATTCAAGCTGCCGTTACTGGAGCTCAGCATCAACGCCTTGCGTGAACTGTCACCCAACCAGTTTGTTCAATTCAAACAGGCAGTGCACAACATCATTATCTCGGACAGGTCGGTGAACCTGAAAGAATGGATTTTGCAGCGCTTGCTGATGCAGCAACTGGATGAGCATTTCGGTTTCCGCAAACCCGCGCAGGCGAAATATAAAACGCTCGACCCGGTCAAGCCGGAAGTTGAAACCCTGCTGTCGTTAATCGCACATGTCGAACATGCCGATGACGATGAAGCCAGGGCGGCTTTTGCTCACGGCGCCTCCGAAACGGGTGTCGCGGGGTTGGGAATCATGGCGCGCAGGGATTTCAGGCTCGAATCACTCAATCACGCGCTGGATGCCCTTGCGCAGCTGAAGCCATTGGCAAAGCCGCGCATATTGAAAGCCTGTGTCGCAATTATTTTACAGGATGGCAAAACCACCACGAGGGGGATGGAACTGGTGCGCACGATCTCGACCTGCCTGGACTGTCCGATGCCACCGGTTCCGGTGAACATCTAACCCGGAAAATTCATAAATATGCACAATCTCGCTTGTCTATTGATTCCACAAGAAATATATCCTCAGTCGCTCGTAATCACCGATACGAGACTTCTTCGGATATTTCCTTGTGAAATCAATATACTGCGCGATTTT
>JAAEPH010000224.1 GCA_024232855.1 Gammaproteobacteria bacterium | reverse complement strand
GTGGTCGGCAGCCCTGCCGCTAAATCACTTGATTGACCTTTCGCTGTGCCGTCTTCCATCCACCAAACCAAGCCGGTTTTTAATGTGGTCGCTTCAATAGAAACGTCTAACTCTGTTCTTACACCTGCAATAGCCATGTTAACACCTCTTTAAATTGGGGCCAAAGAGAAAGGCTGAGGTCTAACCCCTCAGCCCCGTAACACGATTAAGCATCAGCTAGCTTAAGGCGTACAATGTGTTCATCTTCAACACGTACAGCGCCCAAAGTTTGGAAGCCGTATACACGCCACATGAAAGACTTGCCTGGGTCTTCTGCAACACGGGTTGAGATATCACGGTTTAATTGCATGCCGATTGCTTTTTGCGTATACGCTAAACAATCAACTTGGCCAGCACTTGGAGATAACAAGCGAGTTGATACAATCCAATCGTAGCCTAAGAAGTTAGGTAAATAACCACTACGTAACGCTTTAGCATCGCCTTGGAAATCACCAGAAGTAACTTCAAGTAAGCCAAGTAAAGTACGACGTTGGAATGGTGATATAATTACGCACTTAGGCTCATCAGGGTCAATATCATTGTCATAGAACTTTTGGTCCATTTCATTGATAAGGTCCAATGTAATCGCTGTGCTGTAATCACCAACTTCTTGTGTAGCTGGGAACGGGTTCAAGTTACCGTCACCGTCTAAAGCATCAGCGGTTGCTGCTGCAATAATTACATCATCTTTATTGCGGTTTGAACCCCAAGCAAGGTTTTGAGTCAAG
>JAAEPH010000223.1 GCA_024232855.1 Gammaproteobacteria bacterium | reverse complement strand
TTTCCGCTCCCAGGGATAAGCCATCACGCCGGCATGCAAGCTAAAACCGGATTCCTTTGCAGCCTGCGAATTACCCCGGTCTTCGCTAACGCCAGCCATTGTCTTCAGTGTGAATACTTTCTTACCCTGCTGGGCACCCAACCAGATGCATGGACAGTCCCGTGGCTTGGACAGTCTGTCCTGAGATGCCAATAAAATAGGGCAGTCGCTGTCGCGTCATGACCTCGCGGTCTGGTCTGACGTTCTGGACCTTGGTCTCATGGGCGTTCATCGTAACGGTCCTCCAGTATTGGATTTCATGAAGACTAAAGTAGGATTAAAAGGTTCTTGGCCTAATACATATTACCACTTAGTTGTTTGGGGTCCGCTTGTGGCCGAAGATTGCCTCCTGGCCGGGAACGATGAGGGTCTGCTTACGAGAAACCTGCCGCTCAGCCAGGGCTATTGGGCTTCCGTAACCGATCCATAACGGTCAACCATTCCAGCACTTAATCAGCCAACAAACCTTAAGTCTTTAATCGCCGGCCAAGGCATCGACGATACGTTCGCGTGTCGTCTGCGCCAGGCGAGAGATACCGATAATTCGAGCCAACTCCACAGGGTCCTTATCCAGGGACTGTGTTTCATCGATGGCGCATATTTCCTGTTTGCAGATGAAGTCCATGTTGCGCATCTCGTCATCTCGTTCCCGGAATCGGGAAGGCGCCTGACTATGTTCATTGGTTCCTTCCGGCCAAAAGAACAAGCCGACTTTCTCCTGTGTCTTTTTGCGCCGGCGCTTTGCGATTTTCAGAACAATTTCCTTTATCTGGCGGCCGGCGCGCTGGAAACCGTGATGACGCGCTATACGGCGCACGAGTACAGTTTCGTGTATCGGCCCTTCCGCATCGATAACATGCTCGATCATTGCCCGTATACGAGAGACGTATTCACTGGAATAGAAGGCCTCGGGATCCGGCTGAAAACGATCGCTATCGAATTGCGTTACCTCGTAAGTATTGGGATCGTTCGAGTCACTGGCCTCAACCTCGGCCTCGGCAGTGGTATCAACATCGACATCGGAAGAGACCTGTGAATCGCCAGGAGCTTCGGATTCTTGTGCAGTATCCTCGACACCCGCATTGAGGGCAGCATTCTGTTCACCGTGCGCATCATTTTCCTCGGCTTGTTCGGCTTCCCTAGCTGCCAATGCCTCCGCGCGTTCCTTCCTGCTTGTTTCAAGACGCTCTCGTAACGACTGGTCTAACTTTTCCAATGCTCCGGCGCGATTAGTCCACCAGTCCGTGGACCAAACTCGAAACAGCGTCCAACCCAAGCCCTCCAATACGCCCTGACGGATCTTGTCTCTCTCGCGGGCAAATGCCGAGCTGTGGTACATCGCGCCATCACACTCAACCCCCGCCAGATAAATGCCTGGCTCGTCAGGATGAACGACACCCAGATCAATCCGGTAAGCCGATACGCCAATCTGCGGATGCACAGCCCAGCCTTTGTCCTTCAATGCCCGCGATACCGCCGCCTCGAACGGAGAATCGAAATCCCCGATCGAACCGTGCACAGCCGCGCCAAGCGCCGCCGGGCCTCGATGCGCGTATTCGAGGAAGTGCTTCAGATCAGCAACAGCCTGCGCCTGGCTTCGCGAAAGATCTATCCGATCCGGATTCAAGGTCGAGAAAACGAGCATCTCGGATCGCGCACGAGTCATCGCTACATTCAACCGGCGCTCGCCGCCTTCGCGGTTCAACGGACCAAAATTCATCGTCACGTGATTACCCTGGTCCGGGCCGTAAGTGATGCTGAATAAAATCACATCGCGCTCATCACCTTGCACCGTTTCGAGATTCTTGACGAAAACCGGTTCCTGCAGGTTATTTGCCGAAAACGCCCACTCGATACCTGGATCTTTGGACCGGGCATTATCCAGGAGATTTTCGATCAGGGACTGCTGCTCCGAATTGAAGGTGACCACACCGATGGATAGATTTCTGACCCCTTCGTCCTCGTGAGTCAGTCTCCGTACGATTTCCGCGACAATGGCTTTTGCCTCACCTTCATTGTGCCGAGCGCCGCCTCGGGCATAGAAACCCTCTGGACTCACGAGCTGCACGCCTTTGTCAGGATGTATCGGTGCGGGAAAGGTAACGAGGCGGTTGTCGTAGTAATGACTATTAGAGAACGCAATCAGGCTCTCGCGACGTGACCGATAGTGCAGATTTAGAGTTTGTTGTGGAATGCTGGCGCCTTCCATTTCGTCGAGGATACTCTCCAAGTCACCTTCGACATCGATGTCCCCATCGGGATCATCGTCAGCTCGGGCAAAAAAGTTGGTCGGCGGCATTTGTTTCGGATCGCCGGCAACGATAGCCTGTTTCCCCCGGGCCAATGAGCCCACAGCATCCCACACCGTTATCTGCGAGGCCTCGTCGAATATGACGACATCGAATAGATCCTGTTCTGCAGGCAGGTACTGTGCGACCGACAGCGGCGACATCATCAGGCACGGCGCAAGCGTCGTTAAGACATCGGGAATTTCCTCGACCAGCTGCCGGACCGGTTTGTGTCTAGTCTTCTTTTGCAATTCACGTCTGAGCGTACCCCAGGAGGAAGCCCGGGTGACATCGTCTTGATCCGGCAACTCTCCGGATAACTTGGCGGCGATATATGCAGCGGTCAGCTCCTGGAATTTATTGTCCGCTTGATGAAACTTTTCGATAGCGGCATTGTGTTCTGGTGTCGAGAAGGTACGCAGAACCTCGTCTTCGCCGATCACGGCGCCCGACCACCAGGTGCAATAAGCCGCTTCAAACGTGTCTTCGAGTTCTTCCGCGGGCACCACCCCGGCCTCAATCGCCTTTACCAAGGGCTTTAGATCCAGATCGATGGCCTCGGTACGGCGGCGGCGCCATCCACACCAGTCATGCAATTCGGCATGGTGGGCCGCGATGTAATCGGCGATTCGCCGAATCACCGACAAAGCTTTGCCTTTCTTCGAGAAAATATTGCGCACGGGTTGTCCGGCGATACTCTCGAATCGATCGGATGCCGCTCTCAGATTCTCATTTGCTTCGAGGAAACTGTTCGCCTTACGACCGATCGCCGCGTCGGGGGCAAGCAGGTCGTTACCATCGAACATCAAAGATCGGACCTTTCCGCGAGTATGCGTCAGTGCACTAGGGTCATCGGCTAACTTGCCGATAGCAACCTGTGCTTTCTGCGCCAGGTTCTTTAAATCAAGCGGCACCTTGGGATCCGTGGTGTGACCCTCCCAGTTTTTGTACACCGACAGAGTCTTGTCCAGCCGATCGATGGCTTCGCCCTCTTTACGCAACGTGACCAGAACTTTGGCATCCTCGAGCGGATTCGGCTTACCCTGGGCTCCTCCCGCCTTCATTTCCTTGATTACCCGGCGACGCGCAAAAAAACTTTTCGGCCACCAGCTGTTTTCGGCCGCTTGCCAATTTCTCGCTATCTCTTCACCGTCCAGCTTTCTCCACGCCATGGCTCCGTACGAACAGCTCAGCGACGCCTGGGCCTTCGAGTAGGCTTTTAGCCGATTGACCGACTCTTCAAGAGCTTCTATGCGATCAGTCCCGTCTGGTTCCAGGGCCAGGGAAGTTTGTTTGCGATAGGAATCGATTAACACGGTTGCAAGTTCTGCGAGGGCATCCAAACGATCCAACGACTGATCCGGAATCTCGATACCGATCGCATCAAGTAGTGCACAGCAAGCTTCTTCACAGGATGATGCGGCCGAAGAAAGCTGACCTGCCTGCGCGACCACTTGTCCTTCCCATTGTGGCGACCAATCCCCTTTGCTAATCAACTGAAAGGGATTTTTAGCAACTTGCCTAACTGCCTGAAACTGAATCCGCAGTTTCTCGACCGCCTCTCTCATTGCCTCGAGTCTGGCCTGATCATGGTGATCCGAGGATGGCCAATCAAACGAAACTCTCTTAGCCAGCGCTTCGTCACGCACCTTGATGCCGATGGCATGATGAACCGTCATGCCGTTCCGTCTTGGTATATGCAACCGCTCGACTAAATGATTCAGCTGATTTCTGAGCCCCAGAAGATGCTCTGCCTCTTTTTCCCATTCCTCAGCTTTCTTGAGTCGCATGGGTTCCCAGGCGGAACGCAGTTGAGCTAGCACATCAGCCTTACGTGCTTTATTAGAGTGAAGCGCTAGACAGAAGCGGCCCAATCCGATCTCATCAAGCCGCCGGTATACCACGTCCAGTGCCGCAGTCTTTTCGGAAACAAACAAAACCGTTCGACCCGTCCCCAGCATGTGCGAAATCAAGTTGCTGATGGTCTGGCTCTTGCCCGTGCCCGGGGGGCCGATAATGATAAAGTCTTTGCCTCGGTCGGCAGTCGCGATTGCAGCCATTTGCGAGCCGTCGGCGGGCAGCGGCACCAGCAGATCAGTCGGCTTATAGTCCCGGTCGAGTTGTTCCCGCTCTACAAAACTGATTTCACTCGGATAGGAATCACGGGGTGTGTCTAGGAGGTGTTTGACAACGGCGTTTTCGCGCAACGCCTCGGTGCGATCCACGAGATCCTTCCACATGAGATACTTGGCGAAAGAAAAGTGTCCGAGCACAACATCCTCGACGACCTCGAAACCCGGCACGTCCCTGACAGCCCTTCGTACGGTATTCCATACTCCTTCGACATCAACACCGCTTTCATCTTCGGGAAGATTACCCTCCAAACCGGGAATGCGAATGTCGTAGTCCTTTCCAAGCATTTCCAGAAGCGTCGTATTGAAGCGAGTCTCGTCGTCGTGGGCGAGCAGCTTGACGCCACTGCGGACCGATTTCCTTTCCAGGGTGACGGGCACCAGCACCAACGGGGCCCGAAATCGGCGATCATCGTTCTCGTCACGCTTCCATAATAGGAATCCCAAAGCCAGATACAGCGTGTTTGCACCGCCTTCCTGCAAAGCCATCTGCGCCTTACGATAGATTTCGACACAGCGTTTCGATAATTCATTTTCCTCCAGATCTACCAGCACTTCTTTTCGGTCGAGCGCGTCTCGCGCATAACCCTCGAGAATTTCATCTCCGGTGCGCATTCGATGCAGCTCGGTATCCTGACCCTGACCAGGCTGATCCGGTATCGGTCGAATTGAAATACGGGTCCCCTCGGCCAGCTTATCTTCGAGCAAGCCAGGGTCGGGGCAAAAGATCTTGAGACTCGTTTTAGTCGACTTGTGATTTAGCAGGGGATTGCGAGCGGTTAAATCCAGTAATTTTCTTTGCCAACGCTCCAAGCGCCCGGTGGGGGTTTGCGGCAAAGGTTCGTCACCCATCTCATCGTCGAAATCGGGTAATATCGGCGCTTCTTCGAGCGCGAGTTCGAGGCTCGAGTTGTCAGCCGCTGCTCCCGCCTGCCCGTCGGTCGCAGTTTTCAGTCCCAGGGGCATAATTTGATGTGCGCGGGCCCGCTTGATGTCGATCGCCGCATTAAAGGTCTCGTCATTCTCTTGAATGATCAAGTTATGCGCCGCATCAACTGCCTTGCTGAACGGCGGCGACGGAGCGGCCGTGAGAAAAGTTGTTTCGATTAAGGCCAGTTCTTTAAGTTGAATTCGTTTTCTGAGGGTTTCAGCCTCGTCCACCACAATGGTGGTGAGCTCTTCGGGCTGCAACCATACTCCAGCCAGCGCGTGCCCCTCGGGCAACGAAACGATGGGATTCAAACCGGCCTGCTCCAGGGCGGACACAAAAAGCATGCTGGTATCGAGGCAGGTGGAAACGCGATTTTCCAGGATCTGACCCGGGAGCCGGATTTTTTGTCCATCGCGCTCGAAGCTGGCCGGCGGCACCGCGTAGGTGATTCCAAGGTTTGCGATGGCCGTGTAGATCGCCGAGGTAATCTCCCAAACCCGACGCCGGCTGCCAGATTTGTAACCATCGATGCCATCTTCCTTGCCCGCCTTCCTAAGGACCAGGCTGGCTTCCCGTATTATCCGGTCCACGGCCGGATCATTAGGAACGGAGAAAGCCGCGAGCAGTTCGGGCATATAGCCGGCACCACCCCATTCGTTATACGCCAGTATTTCGACTGGCTTCGAATCCTCGGCAATAATCTCCCCGTCTTTTTCGACGGTGACGGTAACCGTGCCCCGCATTGCATCCGTAAGATCCAGTAGAAACGCGCCATCGAGCTCGATGTCCCGGTCTTTGATGGACACCGAACCACCCGGTGCAATCCGGTCAATCGTCCAGGCTTTGGATTTAAGAAAGGATGGATTAGACGATATGGTGACCAGCAAGTCGGATACCCGATCCTGCTCGTTACCATTCTCGATTCTCAGGTCCCGCAGAAACGCAAAGGAGGATTGATGACAGGCGAAGTTTATCTTCGCTGCAATCTCGGAATGAATCGAGACAGGTGGAGATCCATCGATCGTCACTAAGTTCAGCTCCCTAAATAGGGTCCTACAAACCCGTTATTACTGCTTGGCGCGGGAACCAGGTTATCTGCCTCGCATCTGACCCGGATTGCATCAATGTAATATAGCCTATATTTGCGTATGGGAAGCATAACCCACATATTTGCCCCAGGACCAGCCGATCTGTTTCGATAGTATGGGGTTTGGTACTGGTTCTGTCGAGTTTACCAATAATTGCAAAAAGGGCACTCACAAATATCAGCTTTCCTGCTCAGCAGGCACACGTCACCTGCTGCCATGTTTCAAATGATCGGTTTCTCAAGAGCCGATAGTTCGCTGCTCGAAGTAAATGCCGACCCACACGAAAGAGGTTATGGA
>JAAEPH010000222.1 GCA_024232855.1 Gammaproteobacteria bacterium | reverse complement strand
TTAAGCGGGCCGTCGGGAGTACAGCTCGTCACAGTGCGCTTTGCGGCGTCCGCAGTACGCCTACATGGATGTAGGTGGTAGAGCAATGCAGCGGTCCGACGTATCGGAGCAATTGCCGAGGAAATCGGTGAGATATGCGGGATAGACCGCGGTTTGTTCTTTTGACGGATTAATCATAGACTTGAAGTTAAACACCCTGTTACAAAACCCGGCCCGGATCCAATGTTCCTGATGCGCCTGTTAATATTGCTGGTCATAGTCGCGATCCTCATGTGGCTGTTAAAACGCTTGTTCAGCGGCGATCCCGAGCCCGAACAAATCGAATCGGCGCAGGCGGAAAACATGCGCCAGTGCAAGTACTGCGGGATCCATGTCCCGGAATCATCGATTCTTCTGCTAAAGGATGAACCCTACTGTTGCCAGGAACATGCCGACCTTGACCAGTAATCCTCCCCTGAGCGAAGGCTACAGGGCGCGCAGTACGAACTGGATCTCGGTCCGCCTGCTCAACATATACCGGCTCGGGCTGGCATCCATATTTTTCGCCCAGAGTTTCGTCAGCCCGTCACCGCTGATCAATATCGTTCACCTGAGTCTGTACTCCTGGGTGAGTTTTGCCTTCCTGGCACTGTCGCTGGTCTGGATCGTTGCCGCATCCATCGAAAGGCGTGGTTTTCACAGGCAGGTGCATCTGCAGATATACGGCGACACCATCATCATTATCCTGTTGATGCATGCCTGCGGCGGCATATCCAGCGGGCTCGGCATGCTGTTGATCATTTCGGTGGCGATTAGCGGCCTGCTAACCGAGCAAACCCTGGCGATCCTGTTTGCCTCGCTGGCCTCGCTGGGGCTGCTCGCCGAGCATATCTATTCGGTGATGAATATCCCCGTATACACGGGTACCTCGACCCAGGTCGGAATTCTCGGCGCCAGCCTGATTGCAACCGCGATAGTCACCCACAAACTGGTGATGCGCGTGCGCAGCAGCGAACAGCTGATTCAGCAACGCGAACGCGATATCGCGCTGCTGTCGGCGCTTAACCAGGAAATCATCGAGAATATGCAGGCGGGAGTCATCGTCCTCAATCGCAATGACCAGATCCGTCACATCAATCGAGCCGCGCTGCAAATGCTGCACCTGGACCGCGACAAACCGGCTTCATTGCAACGCGATTGCCCCGGGCTGCACTCCACACTGGATTCCTGGCGCAACTCGTCGGCGTATGAATCGCCGTTTATACCCTATATCACCGGCAGCGATGATCTGCAGATCAGCTTTCGCGGGCTGCAGAGCGCGGGGCAACCCAGCACCATGATTTTTCTAAACGATATATCCTCGATTCGGGCTAGCATGCAGCAGGCCAAGCTGGCGTCACTGGGTCATTTGACGGCCAGTATCGCGCATGAAATCCGTAACCCGCTAGGAGCGATTTCCTACGCGGCGGAACTTCTCAACGAGAGCGGCAAGTTCGAGGAAGCCGATCAGCGCATGCTCGAAATCATCAACCAGCATACGCTGCGAATCAATCACATCATCGAAGATATCCTGAAGATTTCGCGCGGCAGCGCAACCACGAAAGAGCCTATTGAGCTGGATACCTGGTTACCTGAATTTATCGACGACTTTTGCCAGTCCGGTCTCGCCAGCGCGGAGTCGTTCTCGCTTGAAATCGAGGCGGAGCATACCGGCATGTTGTTCGATGCCGGCCATCTCGGCCAGATTCTGACCAACCTATGCAGTAATGCCTGCCTTCACGGTGATGCCGACAAACCGATATCCATCAGCGTCTTCGCTGACAGCTCCCACAGCCTGTGTATCGAAGTAGCGGATCAGGGACCGGGTATGAGCGGCGATATCCTGGATCAGGTATTCGAACCGTTTTACACCACCAGTCACCAGGGATCGGGGCTCGGCCTGTATATCGTGGCGCAACTCTGCGAGCTCAACAACGCATCTATTTCAGCCAGGATTAATGAGTATAATGGCGCCAGTTTCACCCTGCGGATGACTTCGCCCGCAACCCGACCGGATCTACAGAAAATCCCATGAGCAAGCAACGTGTCCTGATCGTCGACGACGAACCCGATATCCGTGAGTTGCTCGAAATTACGCTGTTGCGGATGGGGCTCGAAACCCGTAGCGCCGAAGACTACAGCCATGCCACACGCATGCTGCATGACGAATCCTTCGATCTCTGCCTGACCGACATGAAGCTTCCCGACGGTGACGGCATCGCATTGGTCGAACATATCCAGCAACATTGTCCGAATACGCCGACAGCGGTAATAACCGCACACGGCAGTATTGACCTCGCAATCAGGGCGATGAAAAGCGGAGCATTCGATTTTGTCTCCAAACCGGTGTCGCTGGAAACCTTGCGCAATCTCGTCGACAAGGCTTTGACATTGCCGCAGTCGCCGGCGCAGTCCGAAGCCGCCATCAGTACCAAATACCAGATTATCGGCGATTCGCCGCCCCTGCAGGATTTAAAGAACGCGATTGAAAAATTTGCACGCAGCCAGGCCCCGGTCTTTATCCGTGGCGCCTCGGGCACCGGCAAGGAACTGGTGGCGCGACAGATTCACCTGCAGGGCGCACGCGCCAATGCCGGGTTCATCGCCGTCAACTGCGGTGCCATCCCCTCGGAATTGATGGAAAGCGAACTGTTCGGCCACGTCAAGGGCAGTTTTACCGGCGCCACCAGCGACAACGAGGGCTTGTTCAAGGCGGCGCATGGCGGCACGCTGTTTCTCGATGAAATCGCCGATTTACCGCTCGCCATGCAGGTCAAGCTGTTACGGGTCATCCAGGAAAAGTCGATCCGCGCCGTCGGGGCGCAACAGGAAGAGGCAATCGACGTGCGTATCATCAGCGCCTCGCATAAAGATCTCGATCAAATGGTTGCCGATGGCAGTTTTCGTCAGGACCTCTACTACCGCGTCAATGTTATCGGCGTCAATGTACCCAACCTGGCCGATCACGCCGATGATATCCCGCAACTGGTCGATTACCTGATCGAAAAGCACAACTACCAGAATTCCGGCAGCACCTCGATCAGCGCAGAGGCGCTCACCGCGCTGCAGGTCTATTCCTTTCCGGGAAACGTGCGAGAACTGGAAAACATTCTCGAACGCGCGATGGCATTGTGCGATGACGACAGGATCGAGGCAGTCGACCTGCAGCTACCGGAAATCGCATCCAGCAGTGACGAAGATCAGGCCAGCCTGGGTGAAATGACACGCAACCTCGAAAAGGAACATATCGCCAGCGCCCTGGAAAACAATCGCTGGAATCAGTCTGCGACCGCGCGCGCGCTGGGTTTGACTTTGCGCCAATTGCGATACCGCATCGAAAAGCTGAACCTGAAACAGTGACAAGCAGGCGCATTTCCACGTAAAAAAGTGACAATAGCTGTAAAAACCTGACATTTTTGTCAAGTTCCCACCCGGGAGTCACCGCCGTGACAGCGATGCTTTATTCTAAGTTATTGTTTTACAAGCATATTCTAAATCTGATCGATGTTGGCACCGGGTTTGCTTGTATATCATCATGAAACGGCATTTGTCGATTTCTGAATCGAACAGAAGATTTTTTACACGAGGAAACACAAATGAAAAAGCAACAAGCTGGTTTTACATTGATCGAACTCATGATCGTCGTCGCGATTATCGGCATTCTGGCCGCAATCGCTATTCCCCAGTACGCTGACTACACCCAGCGCACCAAGCTGGCTGGCGGTCTCGCCGGTATCGTTTCATACAAGACTGCTGTCGCCATGTGCTTCCAGGAAAATGGTGGACTTGCCGATTGTGACGCTGGTG
>JAAEPH010000221.1 GCA_024232855.1 Gammaproteobacteria bacterium | reverse complement strand
TCTCGCTTGTCTATTGATTCCACAAGAAATATATCCTCAGTCGCTCGTAATCACCGATACGAGACTTCTTCGGATATTTCCTTGTGAAATCAATATACTGCGCGATCTTTGCGCATATTTATGAATTCTCCGGGCTAAATGGGCAGCTTGACATGGTCAATCACTACTATGAGCGCGGGGTTCGACAAATGGCCATTGCATACAATCGCAACAATCTTGCGGGCTCCGGTTGTCATGATGAAGATAAGGGTCTTACCGAATTCGGCCGCGAGGTAATTGATGAGATGAATCACATTGGGATGACAATAGACTGCTCCCATGCGGGATTTAAGACAACGATGGATGCAATGGAGCGCACCACGCATCCTGTTATTTTTTCGCACTCCAACCCCCGCTCTTTGGTCGACCATGCACGCAATATAACGGATGAGCAAATTAAGGCCTGTGCCAACACAGGTGGAGTTATTGGTATTAGCGGTGTGAACCTCTTTCTTGGCGAACGGGAATCCACACCAAATGCTGTAGCCCAACACGTAGCCTATGTAGCGGAAATGACTGGCACTGAACATGTGGGCATCAGCCTTGATTTTGATCCTGAAGAAGAGGCGCGATATCAATCGGATACTTTGAGTACCGTAATGGAGACAAGCGATGATAAATATTGGCCAGTGGGCACGGGATACGACCGGCCCGCACAGACATTAAGCGTTCGTCGTCTGCCCGACATTGTAAATGCGCTGGAATATGTTGGTTTCGATAAGCCGGAAATCAGGGCAATTTTTGGGGGCAATTTTAGACGCGTAGCCGAACAGGTATGGCGAAAGCCTTCGAAACTGCAAATTGCGGATGAAAGCGATTTATAGCCCGGTTGGACGTCCATTTTGAAGATAAGGCGTTCTACTGAATCTGACCGTGCTGCAATTGACGGTATCCACAGGAGTGCCTTTGGTCCGGGTCAAGGCGAGGAGATAGTGGAACTCGTCAATAACCTGTTCGACGATGAGACGGCAAGGCCCTTGCTTTCGCTGGTGGCGGAAATGGGCGGGAAGCTGGCGGGTCATGTCCTTTTTACAGCGGTACGAATCCAACCAGAGGATCAGGAAGTCTCGGCCCGGATTCTCGCGCCACTGGCGGTTTCCAGCGACTTTCAAGGCGAAGGCGTCGGAG
Source organism: Gammaproteobacteria bacterium (assembly GCA_024232855.1). Classification (GTDB taxonomy): domain Bacteria; phylum Pseudomonadota; class Gammaproteobacteria. The sequence continues at coordinate 9,542 of JAAEPH010000221.1, read as the reverse complement.
GTTTGTTGATTCGAGAAGGCCTGAAACAGTTGGCGGAGTCAGGCGTGGACCTGGTTTTCGTGCTCGGTCATCCCGGTTACTATCCGAAGTTCGGGTTTCAAACTGCGGGTCTGCTTGGGTTGCAGGCGCCTCATTCAATTCCTTCGGAGCACGCGGAGGCCTGGATGGTTCAGGGGCTGAAAGCCGGTGTAATCGGCCGCATCGAAGGGACGGTTCAGTGCTCGCAGGTATTAAACCAGCCTCGGCATTGGCGCGAGTAGAACCCCGCTAACGAGGCAATTAGATAGCCCTTTATATGATCAACGAGTTTTGTCGCATATCCGCTACAGAAATAAGAGAATGGCCCTCGACCTCGATGCAAACAAGCAAAAAAAACGGTAAATCCGGGGTTGAGCGACTCAACGAAAGCGTATCGAACAACTCGATAACCTGGATTTGCTATGGGACCTTGTCGCTGACTAGCCCGGCTTTGAAGTAAGGTATTGCTGCCGATACATTTGACTTTACCCCGTTAAAAAGGGCACCCTGTCACTGAAGCGGGTGTAACCCGGGTGTGGAGTAGCAAATGGACAAAGCATGGTTAGGTTTTTTCATACTTGTCATTTCCGTGCACATTTTGTTAATCGCTATCCCGATTGCGCATACCCTGCGCGCAGCGATCTCCACGAAAAGCAAGTTACTCTGGTGTGGATTTCTCGTATTTGTTCCCTTTCTCGGAGCGGGACTGTTTCATTTCAAATATCGAGCAAGCCTCTTTCTGGGGGAAAAGTATCAACGTAGCGCGGCCGAAGAGAGGGCAAGTTCGGGAACCCTGGCGCCGGACGATCATGATTGATAGAAATGCCCGGGCATCTGCTTGCGCGCCGGTTTCGCGGGTGATTAGCGCTTGGAGATAAGCCGCATTCTGGCGGGGTTGTTGTTCCTGGTGGTCGGCCTCGCGCTGTTTGCGGGTGCGATCTACTCGCGCCTGCAAATGGAACAGGAGGTCAGGGGTGGACGCAAGATTGCCTGGAACAACGTCTTGCCCTACGGCAAGGCGGAAAATTTTTCCGCGCGGGGTAATCGCTACCGCAAGACCTACAACCTGCTGTACCTGCTGCTCATCCTTTATGCCTTCGCCCTGCTGTCCTTCGTCAACTCCGCCAGCTAGCCTGCCCGGCTAACAAGCCGGACTGTAGTAGTCCGGCCTTGCCGGCGGGGTGATGTCAGGATGCGGCCGCGAGCGCCTGGTCGATATCGGCGATGATGTCCTTGACGTTCTCGATACCGATCGACAGCCGCACCAGGTCCTCGGTAACACCCGAGGCCGCCAGTTCGTCTTCGCCGAGCTGACGGTGCGTGGTCGAAGCCGGGTGGCAGGCCAGCGACTTGGCGTCACCGATGTTGACCAACCGGGTGATGAGCTGTAGCGCATCGATAAACCTGGTGCCCGCCTCGATTCCACCTTTGATGCCGAAAGTGAGAATGCCCGAGCCTGTGCCCTGCATGTACTTGTCGGCGAGCGCCTTGTACGGACTGCTTTCCAGTCCCGCGTAGCGCACCCACTCGACCTGATCCCGTGCTTCCAGATGTTGTGCCACGGTGAGGGTATTGTCGCAGATCCGCTCCATGCGCAGTGGCAGCGTCTCCAGCCCCTGCAGCGCGAGGAAGGTGTTCATCGGCGCCAGCGCGGCGCCCATGTTGCGCAAGGGCACCACACGTGCGCGCAGGATATAGGGCGGCAGGCCGGTCTCGGTGTAGACCACACCGTGATAGGAAACGTCGGGCTCGTTGAGGCGATTGAAGCGATCCTTGTTGGCGACCCAGTCGAAATTGTTGGAGTCGACGATGATGCCGCCGATAATGGTGCCGTGGCCGCCGATGTACTTGGTCAGCGAATGCACGACGATATCGGCGCCCCACTCGAAGGGCCGACACAGTACCGGTGAGGCCACCGTATTGTCGACGATGACCGGTACGCCGTGCGCGTGGGCGATCTCGGCCACCTTCTCCAGGTCGATGATGTTACCCGCCGGATTACCGATCGACTCGCAGAACACGCACTTGGTGCGGTCGTCGATCAGCGCGGCAAGACCATCGAGGTTCTCGGGATCGACAAAACGGGTTTCGATACCCATTTGCGGGAAAGTGTGCGCGAACAGGTTATAGGTACCGCCGTAGAGGGTCGAGGTGCTGATGATGTTGTCGCCGGCCTCGGTAATGGTCTGGATGGCATAGGTGGTGGCGGCCTGTCCGGAAGCGAGCCCGAGCGCGGCGACGCCGCCTTCCATGTCCGCGATACGCTGCTCGAGCACATCGGTGGTCGGGTTCATGATGCGGGTATAGATGTTACCGAGTACCGCCAGGTTGAACAGGTCCGCGCCGTGCTGGGTGTCGTCGAAGGCGTATGCCGTGGTCTGGTAAATGGGTACCGCGACGGCCTTGGTGGTCGGATCCGGACTATAGCCCGAATGTATCGCTTTGGTTTCGATTTCCATGATTGTCCCCTCTATTTCTTGTGGTTGTGTGAGTGCATTTACCCGGGCAATTAGAACCCAAGCCCGCTATGTCCGCAAGTCGGCGTGAAATCGGGCTTCAGACCTGGATGGAAAATTTGTCCAGCTTTGCCTCGCGGTGAAAAACGTACATGCCCGAGCCGACGATGATGGCGATGCCGAGCCAGGTCAGCGGGTCCGGAAACTCGTTGAAGACGACCAGGCCGAGGATGGTCGCGCCGATGATTTCGACATACTGGAACGGCGCCAGTATGCCGATCGAGGCCAACCGATAGGCGTAAGTAACCAGCAGGTGGCAGGCGGTTGCGATCAGACCGAGGATGCCGAGCAGTAGCCATTCGCGCGGCCGCGGCCAGGCCGCGTCGAGGATGGCGATTTCGCTGGCGTTGCCGAATGCCAGCGCGACACCCATCACCAGGCAGCCGAAGACGCCCGCGAAAAACTGCAGGCGAATCGGGTCTTCGTTTTTGACCAGTTTACGCGTCAACAGGATGTAACACGAAAAACAACAGGCCGCGCCGACCGGGTACAGCGCGGCAAGGCCGACTTCGGAGAAGGTCGGCCGGATGATGATCAACGCGCCGGCGAAACCGAGGCTGATCGCCGAAATCCGTCGCCAGTGAATCGCCTCCCCGAAAAACAGCGCCGACAGCAGCGTCACCAGCAGCGGCTCGATAAAAAAGATCGAAATCGCATCGGCGAGCGGCAGGTAGGCCAGCCCGGAAAAGAAGAGCAGGGTCGCGAAAGCGATCATCGCGCCGCGTGCCGCATGCAGGAACAGCGCTCTTGTAAACCACGGCCCACTGGTTCGCAGCAGTAACGGCGACATGAAAATGATCTGAAAGAAAAAACGGCTCCAGGTGACCTGTCCCGAAGAAACCGATCCGGCCAGCCATTTGGCGATGGCGTCGATGCCGGGCAGCGCGAGCATGGCGACGATCATCATGGTCATGGCCCGGGCGATAACATTGTTGTCGATCATTTACTGTTGGCGGCCCTGTAAAGAGAGACCCATAGGGCCTAAAGGCGGGAAGTCTAGTCGAAACGGCGGGTTTCGAAAATTCCCCGAGGCTGTACCAAATGCGCCGCCGACTTAACTTTTCCCGACCGGGGCTCGCTTTTCACTTTGCCCGCGACAATCAGGCTTGCTATGCTACGCGCCTTTAGGCCCACGGGTCTTTAGGCCCGCGGGTCTCGAAAATCCGGCACGATCATGAGTAAATATTCGATATTTTCCCTGGTTCGCAACGCGATCAGCTACCACGAAAACTGGGCTGCCGCGTGGCGCAGCCCGGAGCCGAAGCAGGAATACGATGTGCTGATCATCGGTGGCGGTGGTCATGGGCTGGCGACCGCGTACTACCTCGCCAAGGAGCACGGTATGACCAATATCGCGGTCCTCGAAAAAGGCTGGATCGGCGGCGGTAACACCGGCCGTAACACCACTATCGTACGTTCCAACTACCTGTGGGATGAATCCGCCCACCTCTATGAAAAATCGATGAAATTGTGGGAGGGCCTGAGCCAGGATCTGAACTACAACGTCATGTTCAGCCAGCGCGGCGTCTACAACCTCGGCCATAACCTGCAGGACATGCGCGACATCCAGCGCCGCGTCAACGCCAACCGCCTCAACGGCATCGACGGCCACGTCGTCACGCCCGAAGAGATCAAGCGTGCGATCCCTGAAATCAACATCGACCAGGGATGCCGCTACCCGATCCTGGGCGCCTCCTTCCAACCGCGTGGCGGGGTTGCCCGGCACGATGCGGTCGCCTGGGGATTTGCGCGCGGCGCCGACCTGCGCGGCGTCGACATCATTCAGAATTGCGAAGTCACCGCCATTCGCCAGGAAAACGGCGCCGTCACCGGGGTCGAAACCACGCGCGGTTCCATCAATGCGAAAAAGATCGGCGTTGTCGTCGCCGGGCACTGCTCGGTGCTGGCGGAGATGGCCGGTTTTCGCATGCCGATCGAAAGCCACCCGCTGCAGGCGCTGGTGTCTGAACCGATCAAGCCGGTCATCAATACCGTCATCATGTCGAACGCGGTCCACGGCTACATCAGCCAGTCGGACAAGGGCGACCTGGTCATCGGCGCGGGCATCGACAGTTACAATGGTTACGGCCAGCGCGGCAGTTTCCCGACCATCGAGCATACCGTTGCGGCGATTTGCGAAATGTTTCCGATCTTCCGGCGCGTGCGCATGAATCGCCAGTGGGGCGGTATCGTCGACACCGCGCCCGATGCCTGCCCGATCATCGGCAATACCTCGGTGAAGGGGCTTTACTTCAACTGTGGCTGGGGCACCGGCGGTTTCAAGGCGACCCCCGGCTCGGGCTGGGTATTTGCGCACAACGTTGCCACCGGTGAACCGCACGAGCTCAACCGCCCGTTTGCGCTGGATCGATTCGTCACCGGCTTCCTCATCGACGAACACGGCGCCGCCGGCGTGGCGCACTAACCTGCATAGTGCACCAGTCGGTCTCGGACCTTGATTGAACTATTGGAACGATAAGAGAAAATTCATGACATCACAGGCGAATGTAACAGTACAGTTTGTAAACGGCCTGAGCCCTATCCCGGCCCTGACTTGTCCGGATACGCCTGAACTTGGTCTTCCCTCGACCCATAGCTATGGCTATGGGTCTCAGTCCAGACCGGCGTTCAGCCGCATCTGTCCGGCGTCGGTATGCCGCATCACAGAATCCGGGATACTGGTGCAATATGCAGGTTGGAGACCAATGACATGTTCCTAATCGAATGCCCCTGGTGCGGGGTTCGCGACGAAACCGAGTTCAACTGTGTCGGCGAGGCACACATCGTACGCCCACTGGAACCGGAAAAATTGAGCGACGAGGAATGGGCGGATTACCTGTTCATGCGCAAGAACCCGAAGGGGATGCATCGTGAACAGTGGCTGCACGTCGCCGGTTGCCGTCGTTACTTCAACGCCGAGCGCGATACCGTGACTTACCGGATCAGCGCTACCTACAGGATCGGCGAGCAAGCGCCAGGCGAGGCCGGTAAATGAGTCAGCGCTTCAGAACAGGGCAGGGTGGTCGTATCGATCGTGAGCAGGAAATAGAGTTCACCTTTAACGGTAAACCTTACACCGGCATGATCGGCGATACGCTGTGTTCTGCGTTGCTGGCTAACGGCGTACACCTGGTTGGCCGCAGCTGGAAGTATCACCGTCCGCGCGGTGTTGTGAGCGCGGGCGCCGAAGAGCCGAATGCGTTGTTCCAGCTGGAAAAGGGCAATCGCACGATTCCGAATGCGCGCGGCACCCAGGTCGAGCTTTACCCGGACCTGGATGCCAGCAGCGTCAACTGCTGGCCCAACCTCGATTTCGACCTGCTATCGGTCAACAGCTGGTTCAGTCGCCTGATGCCGGCCGGGTTTTATTACAAGACCTTCATGTGGCCAAAATCGATGTGGCTGAAGTACGAGCATTTCATCCGCAAGGCGTCGGGTCTCGGCGTTGCGCCGCGCGAACCCGACCCCGATCGCTACGAGCACAGCCACCGCCATTGCGACGTGCTGGTGGTCGGCGGCGGCGTCGCCGGTTTGAGCGCGGCACTGGTCGCCGCACGCGCCGGTGCGCGTGTCGTTGTCGCGGACGAGCAATCGGAATTTGGCGGGCTGACTCTCGCCAGCCGGGCGCAGATCGACGGCGTCGAAGCCGCGCGCTGGATCGACGATGCCGTTGCCGAGTTGCGCGGCATGACAGAAGTGACCCTGTTGCCGCGCAGCACCGTATTCGGCTATCACGACTACAACTTTCTGACGATCAACCAGCGTTTGACCGACCACCTGCCGCTCACGGAGCGCTTCGGTGGACGTGAAAAGCTGTGGCAGGTTCGGGCGCATCAGGTCGTGCTCGCAACCGGCGCCGCGGAACGCCCGCTGATCTTCGCCAACAACGATCGCCCCGGCATCATGCTCGCCTCCGCGGTATCGACCTATACCAACCGCTACGCGGTTAAACCGGGTAGCCGCGCCGTCGTATTCACCAATAACGATAGCGCCTACCAGTCCGCGCTGGATCTCAATGCGGCCGGCGTTGAAGTCACCGCGGTGGTGGATGCGCGCAGCGACTCCACCAGCGAGATTGCCAACACCGTGCGCAATTCCGGAATCGAGGTGCTCAATGGCAGCGTCGTGGTCGATACCGCGGGCCGCAAGCACTTGCGTTCGGTGCAGGTCATGCGACTGTCCGCGGATGGTTCTTCGGTCAGCGGCAACCGTAAATCATTCGACTGTGACCTGCTCGCGATTTCCGGCGGCTGGAGCCCGGTAGTGCACTTGAACGCCCAGTCCGGCGCCAGTCCGGTGTGGGATGACGAAGCCGCGATGTTCTGCCCCGGCGAGCCCACCCAGGCGCAGGTCTCGGCCGGCGGCGCCAACGGTACGCTCGACCTGCCCGGTTGCCTGCGCGAAGGCGCGGCGGCTGGTGCAAATGCGGCTAACGCATGCGGCCTGGAAGCGAAACTGGCGGTTCCCGCTGCCGAGCAGGTGGATAGCGAGGCGATTTTGCCGCTGTGGGCATTGCCGTCTCCCTACACCCGCGGGCGAGGCCCCAAGGCGTTTATCGACCTGCAAAATGACGTCGGCGTGGCCGATATCGAGCTGGCGGTGCGCGAGGGCTTTCAGTCGGTCGAACACGTCAAGCGTTACACCGCGATGGGCTTTGGCACCGACCAGGGCAAGCTCGGCAACATCAACGGCATGGGTATCCTCGCACAGACCATGGGGCAGACCATCGCCGCCACCGGCACAACTACCTATCGCCCCAATTACACCCCGGTCAGCTTCGGCGCCTTTGCCGGGCAGAATCTGGGCGAACATCTGTTCGACCCGGCGCGCAAGACCGCCATGCATGGCTGGCACGAGGAAAACGGTGCCAGCTTCGAAGATGTTGGACAGTGGAAGCGCCCCTGGTATTACCCTCGCAAAGGTGAAAGCCTGGACGATGCGGTCAACCGCGAATGCCTCGCGGTACGGGAGAGCGTCGGCATCCTCGACGCGTCGACGCTCGGCAAGATCGAGGTACGCGGGCCGGACGCGGCCAGGTTCCTGGAAATGATTTACACCAATAACTGGATGAAGCTCGAAATCGGCAAGGGGCGGTACGGCTTCATGCTCGGCGAAGACGGTATGGTCATGGACGACGGCGTCACCATCCGCATCGGCGAAGATCATTTCCTCATGCACACCACCACCGGCGGCGCCGCCGGCGTGCTCGCGTGGATGGAGCGCTGGTTGCAAACCGAGTGGCCGGAAATGGAGGTTTTCCTGACATCGGTGACCGATCACTGGGCAACCGCGGCCGTGGTTGGCCCGAAGAGTCGCGATGTGGTTAGCAGCGTTTGCGATGGCATCGATTTTTTGGCCGCTGCGTTTCCGTTCATGGCGTCGAAAACCGGCAGCATCGGCGATATCGAGTGTCGCGTGAATCGCATCAGCTTCTCGGGCGAACTCGCCTACGAGGTCAACGTCCCCGCGAACTATGGCCGCTTCATGTGGGAAAAGCTGATGCAGGCGGGTGAGCCTTACGATATTACCCCTTACGGCACCGAAACCATGCACGTGCTGCGCGCCGAGAAAGGTTATGTCATCGTCGGCCAGGATACCGATGGTTCGGTCACGGTCGACGATCTCGGCCTCGGCTGGGCCCTGTCGAAGACCAAGCAGGATTTCATTGGCAAGCGCTCGCTGAACCGGCCGGATACGCTGCGTAAGGATCGCAAGCAACTGGTCGGGCTGCTCACCGATGACCCGGCCACGGTAATCCCGGAAGGGGCACAACTGGTGAACGATCCGCAGGCGCCGCTGCCGATGCCGATGGTCGGTCACGTCAGCTCGAGTTACTACAGCGCCTGCTGCGGGCACTCGATTGCGATGGCGCTGGTCAAGGGTGGTCATCAACGCATGGGCGAAACCGTTCACGCGCCGCTCGCCAATGGGCGCGTGATCAAGGCGACCATCACAACGCCGGTGTTCTACGACAAGGAAGGGAGCAAACCGAATGCCTGATTTATTCCAACAGCAAAGCCCGCTGGTGCAGATCAAGCTGGAAGAGCCGCGCGGCGCGGCGCCGCGCATCGAGGAAAAGCCGTTTCTCGGGTTTGTCAACCTGCGCGGCCGCGCTGACAATACCGGGTTTCTTGCCGCTACTTTGAAAGTTCTCGGCTGCGAACCGCCGACCGTGGCGAATACGGTCGTCGATTCGGGCGACTATCGCATTTACTGGCTGGGGCCGGATGAATGGTTGATCGTTACCCCGGCCGGTCAACAGGAAGAACTTCAGAACGCGCTGCAGAAGGCGCTCGACGGCGTGTTTTCCTCGGTGGTGGACAATTCCAGCGGCCTCACCTTGATCCATATCAGCGGCGCCAACGCCGCCGACCTGCTCGCCACCGACTGTCCGCTCGATTTGCACCCGCGCCAGTTCAAGCACGGGCAATGTGCGCAAACCCGGCTCGCCAGGGCCGGTATGACGTTGTCGCCACTGGCCGATGATTCGGGTTTCGAAGTCATCATTCGACGCAGTTTCGCGGACTACCTGCTGCTGTGGCTGCGGGACGCGGCGATCGCTTTCGAGTAAACTGCTGCAGCTTCGGCTTTACCCGAGGCTGGCCAGCCCGGTTTGTCATGTATTACGGCGAAAAACTAAATAGCGTCAGTCACCTGGTCGGAGCCGTGTTGGCGCTGGTCGGGCTGGGTGCGCTGCTGACCGTCGGCGTACAGTCGCGCGATCCCTGGATCATTACCAGCTTCAGCCTTTTCGGTTTTTCGCTGGTGTTGCTTTACACCATGTCGACGCTCTACCACAGTTTTCACCCGCCAAAACTCAAAAACCTGTTTCAGCTGCTCGATCACGTCGCGATTTACCTGTTGATCGCCGGAACCTATACGCCGTACATGCTCGTCAGTCTGCGCGACGGTAACGGTTTCCTGATCCTGGCGGTCATCTGGGCGTTTGCGCTGGTTGGTATTTTGAGTGAAGTGTTTCTATCCGGGCGGATGGTGAAGGTCGGGCAG
>JAAEPH010000220.1 GCA_024232855.1 Gammaproteobacteria bacterium | reverse complement strand
GGATAAACATGATTGGCGCCGGCCGCCTCGTAGATGGCGCGACCCCGCCCAAAGGCGTGCTCCCGCATCGCGATATCGTTAGGGTGGTCGCTGAAATGCACATTCGGAACCGGCATACCGTACTGGTCCTTTTCGGTCGCGTGTACCGTTATCCGATTGGTTTCCTGGGGCATGTCTTCGCCCACCAGCCACATGCCGGCCATGTTCGCATAGTTGTCCATCGCGCGACAGAAATCACGGCCCCATCCGCCCGGGTCAAGAAACGCAGCCATGAATGGCAGGCCGATTGAAAGCGTTTCCATTTCATAGCCACCGACGAAACCCCGCGAGGGATCATGCCTACCTTCATCGGTGATGATGCCGGCCATCGTCGTACCGCGCCACATGCGTACCGGTTCGTCGAATGTTGCGTAAACCGAACCGGTCATATGACGCATGTAGTTACGGCCTACCTGTCCGGAGGAGTTTGCCAGGCCATCGGGGTACTTGCTCGATTCCGAATTGAGCAGCAGGCGCGGTGATTCGATCGAGTTGCCGGCCACGCAGACCACTCGAGCTTTCTGCCGCTGTTGCTTGCCATCGTTGTCGACATAGACAACCGCGTTGACCTTGCCCGACTTATCGTGCTCGATCTTGAGCACATGGGCGCCCGGGCGCAGGTCGAGATTGCCGGTTTTCTCCGCTTTTGGAATCTCGCTATTCATGGTCGACCACTTGGCATCCATCTTGCAGCCCTGGAAACAGAAACCCAGTTGCCGGCAATGCGTGCGGTCATCGCGGTCGCGGCTGTTGATCGCCATGCGCCCGGTGTGACAGTCTTTGTATCCGAGCTTCTTCGCGCCTGCGTACATGACCTTGAAATTGTTGTTACCGGGCAGGCCCGGTATGCCGTTGGTGCGCGTGACGCCCATCTTGTCTTCCGCCTTGGCGTAATAGGGTTCCAGTTCCTTCAGCGTCAGCGGCCAGTCGAGCAGATTGGCGCCTGCCAGGTCGCCGTAGTTGGTGCGCGCCTTGAACTCGTGTTCCTGGATTCGCAGACTCGCGCCAGCCCAGTGCGTGGTGCTGCCGCCGACGGTTTTACAAATCCAGGCGGGTAACCCCGAAAAATCGCGCGACACGCGCCAACTGCCGGAAGTAGTGCGTTTATCGAGCCAGGAAATCTGACCGAATGAACCCCATTCGTCGTTTTGGAAACTTTCCGCCGATTCACGCGATCCGGCTTCGAGTAGAACGACCTTTATGCCCTTCTGACAAAGTTCGTTGGACAGTGTGCCTCCACCTGCGCCGGAGCCAACAACAACAACAGCGCTATCGTCATCTAATGCTATATTTGCCATTTTTCGTCTCCTCAGATATCAGGCTTTAGCCGGGCTGGCGGCCGCGTCAGGGTCGGGCAGCCAGTCAAGATCCTGGAATCCACGATCGAAGTAACCTCCCAGCTCATGAGATGCTCCCTCGTAACCGAAATGCGCCCAGGCCATTTCATTGTTATAAAGTGACACCACCGAGGTGCCGCGAATCTTTTCGAAAAAATCGGTGCCGGCCATCTTGATGACGATGTTTTCGCGCGCCAGGTAGTCAAGACCGGCCCAGTCGCCACTGGCCAGCGTGTCCAGCTGTTTGAAGCCATCGCGTAACAGGGTCGCAACACTGGCGTCTTTTGCAGCGGCGGCGTCCAGATCTTTGACGACCAGTGCATAAACCGCATCGTCGAGCGTGTCGTGCGGGAAAATTGCACGCGCCACTTTGAGCAGTTTGCTGCCCTCGATTTCGTTCAAGGCACTAAGCGTCAACGCCCAGCTGCGGCTCGGGGCCAGCGCCGCCAATACCCCACTGCCGGCAGCCAGCGTACCCATCAGCACGCCGGAACCGGTTTTCAGGAAATGACGCCTGCTGAATACCGCGGGGGCGTCCACTTTTACGGATGCTTGTTTCATTGCTCATATCCTCACTTACCAGGGATTTCGAATACCGGGATATCGGCTGCTCCCGGCTTATTAATCGGCTTATTGATAATGACCGTGGCGTTCCAAAACCTCGATTTCGTATCCATCCGGATCGGTAACAAAGAAAAAACGCGCAAGCAGATTATCGTCAGGCGCAAACGCCACGACATCCGTGGGTTCGAAGCCGAGTTCACTGAAGCGCCGATGCTCTGCATCGAGATCATCTACACACACGGCGACGTGACCATAACCACTGCCATGCGTATATGGCTCTGCCTCGCCTTTATTGAGGGTTAACTCGATTTCCATGTCGTTTTCGTCGTTACGCAGGTAAACCAGCGCAAAATCTTCAAAATCAAGCCGACGTGACGGCGTCAATGCAAACGCCTGACGGTAAAATTCGAGGGATCGGTCCAGTTCCAGCACTCGAATCATGGTGTGTATGATTTTCGCCACGAGGCCACCTCCGATTGTGTCATTAAATCCGAGAAGTATAGGCTTTCCGCATTATCGGGTGGTAGTAAGGGCTTACTACATTCGATTTATTTCAGAAAGCGATCTCGGTGAATCCAGCGGAGCATCTTGCTTTGCTCGAGCCGTACCCCCACTCAAATTTGATAATTTTCCAAAATTAAAATAGGCTTATTTAGCTTGACCAACGGGTTCAGGTTTAGCAAGGGTACGGAGGAGGAATACATCATGTGTCAAATCTATGCCAGTACCGAACCGGCACGCTATGACAGCGAGGCGCGTTCTCTACGCATCCAGGGATGTGTAACGAGCCTGAAACTGGAGAAAGAATTCTGGAACATTCTTGAAGAAATGGCCGCGGCGGCTGAAAGTTCGACTCCGGAGCTGATCAATACTCTGTATACCGAAGTTCACCAGAACTTCGGCGAAGTGCGCAATTTCACATCGTTTCTCAGAACCGCATGCACCATTTACCTGACGCGCAAGGATAGCCCGCATCCGGCAGCGGAGAAGGTATCCGAGCCGATTCAGGCCAACGCCTGAATCATTTCGATTCAAACAGGACACCAATATTACACCGTGCGGATAGCCTGAAATCGCTAAACGTTGCTACCGTGGTTCCTTCAAACAACGGATATACGGGTGCAGTTTACTGAATTCCGGTCATGATACGGAATTCAGGAGGGTACGGGGAATTGAGTAAACTGTCCCTGTATATCTGACGAGCTGTACTCCCGACGGCCCGCTTAACCTAATGACGACTACGCCTGTGCGCGGACCTCTGGTCCGTTCAGCTCGCCACAGCGTCTTTGCGACGCCCTCGCGACGTAAAACGGTGAGATTTTGCGGCTAGGAGTCTGTCCTCTACTCCCCCAGGCTCATTTGCGATATCAGAATCAATCTATAAACTTGCAAGATACGGAGCGCCACCCGGCGACCTCGTAACCAGGTTTAACCACTATCGCTACAGGAGATTCGAATATGAATGCACATGCCGGGCCCGGGTTGGCGCAATCCGACCCATTGATTGCCGAAGCGCTCGCGAATGAAAAAGCGCGGCAACAATCGCAAATTGAATTGATCGCCTCGGAAAACATCGTCAGCCGGGCCGTGCTCGATGCGCTCGGTCATGAAATGGCCAACAAGACGCTGGAGGGCTACCCCGGAAATCGTTTTCACGGTGGTGGTCAATTTGTCGATATTGTCGAACAGGCGGCCATCGACCGCGCCCGGGAATTATTTGGCGCCGCCTACGCCAATGTTCAGCCGCACTCCGGCACCCAGGCCAACCAGGCGGTGTTTTTCACCCTGGTTAAACCCGGTGATCGTATTTTGAGCCTGGACCTGGCGGCCGGCGGTCACCTCAGCCATGGCGCCAAACCCAACGTGTCGGGTCGCTGGTTCGATTCGCACCACTATACCGTCGATCGTGACAGCGGGTTGATGGATTACGATGAGATCGAAAAACAGGCAGAAGACGTCAAACCCCATCTGCTGATAGCCGGGGGCTCCGCTTATCCGCACGACATCGATTTCGCCAGAATGGCGGCGATCGCAAAACGGGCCGGCGCCCTGTTCCTGGTCGATATGGCGCATGTCGCCGGCCTGGTGGCGGCGGATGTCTATCCGTCGCCGTTGCCGCATGCCGACATCGTCACCTGTACGACCACCAAAACGCTACGCGGACCGCGCGGAGGTTTGATCCTGTCGCGCAGTGAAGCCTATGCAAGCCGGTTGCAGTCCTCCATTTTTCCGGGCGTTCAGGGCAGCCTGCACTCGAATGTACTGGCGGCCAAAGCCGTGTGTCTGGGCGAGGCGCTGCGACCCGAATTCAGGGAGTACGGCGCCCGCGTCGTCGCCAACGCAAGAACGCTGGCGAAAGTGTTGCAGCAAAACGGCGTCAAGATCGTCGGCGGCGGCACCGACACGCATATGGTGTTGCTGGACCTCGGACCCCAGGGAATCATCGGCAAGCAAGCGGAAGACGCGTTGGCGGCAGCCGACATTACCTCCAATAAGAATCCCATCCCGTTCGACGCTCCGAGGCCGGCTGACTGGGTGGGTTTGCGCCTCGGAGTCGCCGCCGCGACCACGCGCGGACTGGATGAAGCGGCGATGGCCGAATTGGCGACCTGTATCGCCGATTTGATCAACGCCGCCGGCAAGAGCGAACTCGACCGGGTAGTCCCCGGGGCAAAAAGTAAAGTTGCGAGCCTGTGCCGGAGATTCCCCTGAATCGATGAGGCCAGCGATATATGATTCTCATCGATATCAATGTGCCCTGCGCGGCAAGACAGAAGGTATTCGGACATGAAAGTACTGCCGGAATTCAGGCTGGAAACCCACTTTTCCAAATGGGAGTTCAGGGCAAAGCACCACATGACGGCATCGGACGCGGAGAGCCTTTCGATGCGCGACCTGCTTGCCATGGCGACCGCCGACGAACGCGAGGAATTCGAGAATCTCTGGCTGGGCTATACCGAGACTTTCGGTGCGCCTGATTTACGCGAAGTGATCGCCGAAATGTACGCGAGCAGAAACGCCGACGAGGTGCTCTGTTTCGCCGGCGCCAGCGAGGGCATTTTTGCCGCCAACAGGGTCATCCTCGATCGGCACAGTCACGCGATCGCGATAACGCCAAATTATCAATCTCACGAGTCGCTGCCACTGGCGATTTGCGATACGACCGGGGTTCCACTCGACCCCGACGACGACTGGGCGCTCGATATCGACCGGATTGCGCGGGCGATGAAACCGAATACCCGACTGGTAACCATCAATTTCCCGCACAACCCGACCGGAGCAAACCTCCCCCGGGACCGACTCGACGCGTTGGTTGCGTTATGCCGCAAACATGGCATCTATATTTTGAGCGACGAAATATTCAATGGCCTGGGGCGCAGCGGAACGATGCACATGCCGTACGTCACAGAGATCTACGAACGAGGCCTGTCGCTCAACGTCATGTCAAAAGCCTACGGAATGCCCGGGCTTCGAATAGGCTGGATCGCCGGTGCCGATAAAGATCTGTTGTCAAAAATGGAACGCGCCAAACACTATCTTTCCATCTGTAATTCCGCACCCAGCGAACGCCTGGCGAAGATTGGACTGAGGAATCGCGAACAGATTCTGGCTCGTAACTGCAAAATCATCGATACCAACCTGGCAAAGCTAAACGCTTTCTTTGACCGGCACGCGGATTTGTTCGACTGGAAAGTTTCGGACGCATCCTGCATGGCGTTCCCGCGCTACCGGGGTGCGGACGGGGTGGAACACTTCACGCAGCAGTTGCTCGAGGAAGCCGGGGTACTGCTGTTACCCGGCAGTATTTTTTCGTCCGAACTGGCGCCTACCCCAACTGATCGATTCAGAATCGGCTTCGGTCGCTCCGCTATCGACGAAGGAATAGCGGCGATGGATGCCTACCTGGAGCGTATTCACGGCTGAGGCTCGAGGAGTCAGTCGCTCACCCGGGAATCGTCCCTGGATGATGCCTCGGGATAGAGGGTCGTCGCCTCCGGTGTCAGGCTGGCCGACACGGCAACGGCGGTGGTGCGGTTTTCGGCGCGGGTTGGCGCATTCAACCAGCGAAACAACGCCGTCATCACCGTCAACGCCGCGACCAACGAAAGCAGGTAGAAAACGCCTTGCGGACCGTAGTGCTCGATTGCGGTACCGCCCAGGGTCGGACCAATCGTCATGCCCGCGGCCAGGATTAAAACCAGGGTGCCGCTGGCGGCGATAATCTGGGAAGGTTTCAGGTGGTCGTTCATGTGCGCCATGCAAACCGAATACACCGGCAGCGTCAGCCCGCCCAGCAATGCGACCAGCAGGTAAAGCAGGTTCAGATTGCCGGCGGGGTTCTCCAGTGAAGCGAGCACCAGGCAAACCGGAATCGACAGGCCTGGCGCCCCGACAATCACCAACCGCCTGTCGACCACGTCGGAGAGCTTGCCCAGCGGGAACTGAAACAGCATCCCGCCTACTGTCATGAAACCGAGCATTACACCTATGGCACCCGCGGATAGCCCGATGGCCTTACCGTAGAGCGCAAACGCCACGTACAGCGCGGTCTGGGAAATACCATTGAGGAAGCTACCCGTCAGAGCCATCGGCGAAAGCTGGAACAACTCGGGCAGGGAAACTCTTTCCGGTAGTTCATAAGGCGGCGTGGCGCTGGCTGACACCAGCATGGGGACCAGTGAAAAGGAAATCAGTATGGAGATGACGATGAATAGCAGAATGCCTTCCGGGCTGGAAATATTGAGCAGCATCTGCCCTGCCGTGAAGCCGCCGGTCTGAATGATAAAGTAAACCGACAGGACGCTGCCGCGGCTCTCGTTGCTCGAACTGCCGTTCAACCAGCTTTCCGAGACGATGTAGAGACCCGAAAAGCAAAATCCCGTCATCAGCCGCATGGCGCCCCAGCTCCAGGGGTCGAAGGTGACGAGGTGCACCAGCGCCGCGGCACTTGCGACCGAGGCGAGCGCAGCGAAAACACGAATGTGACCGACGCGCATGATCAAACGCGGCGCGATCAGGCAGCCCAGCAATGATCCCACGGGATAGCCGGATTGCATCAAACCGATGGTGGAATCGCTAAATCCCAGCCCACTACCGCGCAAGGTGAGCAGGGTTGTCAATAAACCATTGCTCACCATGAGAAAGATCATGCCGATGAAAAGTGGCCAGGATGCGCGAATTGCGGCCCACATAACATTACTCCCGGATACCCGCGGATTGCAAAACCAGACGATTGTACAGTTACTTCCAGAATTCGGTAACAAATGATTATTGTCGACACCAGGTAGCGGTTCCGGATTGGGCCGGTAGCACGGCGCACCATCACTTTTTCAGCCTGAGTCTCTCGCTTCGGCGCTATACTGCCCGATGGATTAAAACTACCTGTAAACAATGCCCGAAGGTCCCGAGATACGGCTCGCCGCCGATGAAGTCGCCAGGGCGCTGGTCGCGCGGCCGGCGACCCGGATCGAGTTCGCGTTTCCGCACCTGCACCAATTTTCAGGCCGGCTGCGGGGCCGGCCAGGCCTGTCATTTCTGCGGCTCCATCATCGAGGTTTCGAACGCCGGCGGGCGTAAAATGTACTATTGCCCCGGTTGCCAATCCGCCCCGGCCGCACAGGTTTGAATCGTAGCTGTTTTGAACGGTCGGTGAATTCGGTGACGAATGCGGGCTAGAGTTCGCGGCGCTGGAACACCAGCAAGGTGGCCACCAGCGGCAGGATTATCCACAGCGTAAGGGAACAGGCCAGCAACATACCGCTCATACCCGCTTCACTGGCGACACCGGCGATCCCCGCGGCCTCGCTTACCCCTTCGAACAGACCCAGGTTGAGGACGCGATAGGTATCGGTTGGACTGACCAGCATCAACATCGAAAACAGTTGCTGGCTGATTTTCTGCTCCTCGTCCATCGTCAATGCGCCAAACAGCAGTAAATCGTACAACACGACAAAAACCAGCCACAGGCCTATGGACGCGCCGGCGGCGGTCGCCCTTTCCCTGACAATCACGCTGATCAGGTATCCCAACGCGATGAATACGGCCCCCAGCACGAGCGAACTGGCCATCATCGCGGCATAGGCCTGCCAGCCCTCGGTGCCGCTATCGGTGACCAGGGTGAGAACGACGACGGTGCCGCCGTAACCGACCACGATAGCAATCAGCATAATCAGTACGTGACCCAGGAACTTGCCGATGATGATCTGCCAACGCGTCACCGGGTAAGCCAGCAGCAACATCATGGTGCCGCGCTCAAACTCCCCCACCAGCGCGTCATAGGACAACATCAGCGCAATCAGCGGAATCAGGTAGACGCTCAAGCTGGCAAGACTGATGACGCTGATATCGAGCTCGCTGACACGCACCGAGCCGGTTGGCGCCGAACCCAGTATCGACAACACCAATGCCAGTATGCCGAGCACGACGATGGCCGCGGCAACCCAACGGTTGCGAAAGCCGTCACGCAGTTCTTTTAACGCCAGTGTCCACAACATCTTCATGACATTTCCCGGCCCATAAAATGGCTGTAAACCTCATCCAGTTTGGG
>JAAEPH010000219.1 GCA_024232855.1 Gammaproteobacteria bacterium | reverse complement strand
CGAGTCGATATCCGACCGTGGTTAGTAACTTGTTATTCGATACCAGCGCCTGTGGACCGGTATTCAGTATCATGAAACAGCCTGTACCATAAGTGCTCTTCATCATTCCCGGTTCGAAACCGGCCCGGCCCACAAGTGCCGCCCGCTGGTCACCGGCGACCCCGGCGACTTGAAGCTCTGCGTCACACCCGGTGGAGCCGGGTCGACCGTAGTCCGCGGCACCATCCCGAACCTCGGGCAGCATGGACTCGGGAATACCCAGCATTTCCCGCAACTCTGACTCCCACGCTTGCCGCCGGATATTGACCACGACCGTGCGCGACGCATTGGTCGCGTCAGTTGCATGGACCTTGCCACCGGTCAGGCGCCAGATAAGAAAACAGTCAATGGTGCCAAACAACAGGTTTCCGTTTTCGGCACGTGCCCGCGCGCCATCGACGTGCTCCAGAATCCAGTTGAGTTTGGAGCCGGAGAAATAAGGGTCAAGCAGTAAGCCGGTTATGGCGGTGACGATGGGTTCCATCGCTTTAGCGCGCAGCGACGCGCAGTATTTTGCGGTCCGCCGGTCTTGCCAGACGATCGCGTTATAAACCGGTTTTCCAGTCTCGCGGTCCCACACCACGGTAGTTTCACGTTGATTG
>JAAEPH010000218.1 GCA_024232855.1 Gammaproteobacteria bacterium | reverse complement strand
TAACACTCTTGCTCACGGCATCTGTAGTGGTAGCAGCAGACAAGCCAGTTCATCTATTTATCCTCTCAGGGCAATCCAACATGCAGGGTATGGATCCGGAGACTGGTTTCATGCCGGAGGCCAAAACGCTCTTTGGAGACGAAGAGGTTGTCTATATCAAAGTTGCACAGGGCGGTCAGCCAATATGTCGATGGTTGGAGGAATGGGATGATATAGCAAAAGAGAATGGACTCACTGAGAGGGACAGAGAAAGACTGTGGAAAGATAAAGGGGTCGAGTTGTACCAGCCGATTCTCGATCAATACAAGGAAATGCTGAAAAAGCACCCCAAGCCGGCTTCAGTGACTTTTTGCTGGATGCAGGGCGAACGCGATGCCAACGGCGGGGGGCAGCCTGCCTATAAAGATGCCTTGAAGCAATTGATTACCAAACTGCGCCGTGATTTGGATCGCCCGGATATGAACATTGTCATCGGCCGCTTAAGCGATGCTGGTGGGAATAAAGAGAGTTGGGGGGCAATGCGAAAGATCCAGATGGAAATTGCCAATGAAGATCCTAGTGGCGCCTGGGTGGACTGTGATGATCTCAATGACAGAATGAAAGACGGTAAGACGCAGAACGCTGTTCACTACGAAAGGCCGGAGGGCTACATCACGCTCGGTCGACGCTTTGCGCGGCAAGGCCACGCACTTGTGATCGGAAAAGAACCTGCGGAAGACGGCAGACCGAAGAACTAACCATTATGTGCCATAAGGAACATTTCAATATGCCTTCATGCCTGATTCCTCGAAGTAACAGACTGGCCTTCGTATGTCTCTTCATCTGCATGCTCGTCTCTCCGTCAGACGCTTCCGAGTTCGAGAAGAGTCAACAGAAATCGGCTGTCAAAGAAAATGAACACCAGGCTCCGAGAACGGAGCAATCGTTTTTTAATGGCGAAGACCTGACAGGGTGGAAGGGAGATAGTGCTTACTGGTCTGTACAAGACAACGCCATTGTGGGCCACTCAGATGAACCGGTAGAAGGAAACAAATTCATTTGGTCGGAAGTGCCGGTCGACGACTTCTACCTTTCGCTGGACGTGAAGCTGACACCAGCCGAACGGAACGCAGGCATTCAGTTTCGCTCAGTATCGATCAACGAGCGAGGGCAGGCGAGAGGGTACCAGGCCGACGCGGGTGGAATTTTTTGGGGCAAACTCTATCACGAACATGGACGTAAAAAACTCGATTGGAACGACCGGGCGCTGGAGGTAATAAAACAGGCCGATTGGAATCACTATGAGATTCTCGCCGTAGGCGACCGTATCTGGACAGCCATCAACGGTACACTCTGCGTTGCAATAAAAGACCCGCAAGGTGAGCGATCGGGTCAGATAGCATTTCAAATTCATGGAGGTCCGCCACAAACAGTCCATTACCGAAATCCCACGCTGACTCATAATCCGCAAGTCAAAATAGCAGGAATGAATGAGGCTGAATTGAACGCAAAACTAAAGGCACCCGACGATGCCAACTCAAAACCAGTCGAGCCCAAATAATTAGTGCAAAAAATCAGTAGCACGAGGCAGTAGTAATAGAAGGGATGCCGAACACATGGCATTCAGCACAAGCAGACACCATCCATTGATGCATAAAAGCTGAGAGGACACACATGACACTCGCTAAAAGAAAAAATCAGACAAGGCGTCGCTTTCTCACAACAACAGCTGCAGCCGGTGCCGTCGCACCGACTTTCATCCCCGCTCGAGTCATGGGATTCGGCGGTGCGGTCCCTCCCAGTGATATGATCCGCCTTGCTGGCATAGGCATTGAAAGTCGCGGCACAACAGTTCTACAGACGATGCTCCCGCATCCTGACGTGCGATTTGTGGCAATAGCTGATGTTCGGGCCGATCGTCGCAAAGCTGTCAAGGAAATGGCTGATCAACGAAACGGTGATACCCAATGCGATACGTATCGTGATTTCCGTGAGATGCTTGAGCGTGACGACATCGATGCCGTGCTGATAGCGACTGGAGACCGCTGGCATGCACCCGCTTCAATGCTTGCAGCGGAAGCCGGCAAGGACGTCTATAGTGAAAAACCATGTGCCATTTCTATTGACTTGGCTGGAAGACTGGCCGATACCATCCATCGCACTGGCCGCATTTTCCAGTGTGGTACACAACGACGAAGTAACTCGAATTTTATTCATGCGATTGAGCTGGCCCGAACCGGCAAACTCGGCAACCTCCATACGTTGCACGCTTCAATCTATTCGCTAAGAGATAGTCACGACTGGCTTCCCGCGCAACCAGAACCTGACCCAGCCGTTATCGACTGGGACATGTGGCTCGGACCCGCGCCTTGGCGTCCATACAATGAGGCGTATGTGATGAAAGGGCAGTGGCGTGGCTACTACGATTTTGATAGCGGGGCACGGTTGCTCGACTGGGGCGCCCATACGCTTGACCTCTGCCAAGCTGCTGCCGGAGCAGATGGAACAACTCCTGTTGAATATGAGCCGCTTGATGTTGCTGGCGATAACGTCATTCAGTGTACGTACGCAAATGGTGTGAAGTTGATTTTACGGAGCACGGGGTGGCTTGGTCTGGGAACGTGTCCCGTTCGATTCGAGGGAGACGAAGGCTGGGTTGAAACGGGTGACACGGGCCGAATTGCCGTCTCACTCGATTCACTTCGCGCTGACTTACCCGCTCCAACAATTCGAGGAGGAATGCCAACCAACCATACCCGCAACTTCCTCGATTGCGTCAAATCGAGAGGTCGTACCACCACCAATGAAGACATCATGCGATCATCCCATATTGCATGTCATGCCGCTGCCATTGCCTGGAAGCTCAACCGCAAGCTGACGTTTGACCCAAGCACTGAAATGTTTGTTGGTGATAACGAAGCCAACCGGATGCGAAGCAGAGCAGCTCGTCAGCCGTGGGCCGTTTGATCAACACGC
>JAAEPH010000217.1 GCA_024232855.1 Gammaproteobacteria bacterium | reverse complement strand
TGGTCGTACTTTATTATTTATGTAAACAAAGGAAGGAGATAAATATGTCCTATTTTAAAGTATTTATTTACGCGTTGCTAACCGCTCCGCTGATTTTATTCAATGTGTCCCACGCATCGACGTATACGACTGGAGATTTGCAATACAACAGTCTAACGGGCGTTATAACGAATCAGCAAACCCAACAAACGTATTTGGGTTGGGATCTGATAAGTTCATACACTTACCAGGATACTGTGGATGCCACCGCTAATGGTGGATTGTATTCCGGTTACCACATCGCGGACTTCGACGAGGCTAAGACATTTTTCGAGGCAGCTATGGACGGTACTTGTGTAGTCACGAGTGACGCTGTCATTAATACGTGCCATACGCCCGACAATTATTACAACGGTTTTTTCGGCGACAATCATGGATACACGACCGACTCCGCATTTTTTTTAGGGTCTAACGCGGGCCGCGCGGGAATCATAGAGCTGAACGAGTTAAATTTACACTTCAATGTACCTCACCGGTTGTTTGACTGGGGTTCCATATCAGCGTCAGATTCGTGGTCGCACAGCGGCTATCAGTCCCACGTTCCGGTATCTTGGCTACTGGTCGCCAATACAACATCAACCGTCCCAGTCCCCGCAGCCATCTGGCTATTCGGTACAGCCCTGATTGGGTTGGTTGGGTATGGTAAACGTAAATCGAAGGTTCCTGTTTAGCCCATCTAACCTAATACCTTGTAACCCTGCGACAGCCCATCGCTGCC
>JAAEPH010000216.1 GCA_024232855.1 Gammaproteobacteria bacterium | reverse complement strand
TACCTGATTATCGATGACCAAAAAAAGCCCCGATCGAATCGAGGCCTGGAAACTGGAGCGGGAAACGAGATTCGAACTCGCGACCCCAACCTTGGCAAGGTTGTGCTCTACCAGCTGAGCTATTCCCGCAAAAGAGCCGCTATTCTATCGATTCGCCCTGACCTGTCAAGCCGCCAGGCCACCGAATTGCCTGGCCTGCATTTGCGCCAGTATCCCGGAGGCTGACGCCGGACAGATGCGGCTGAACGCCGGTCTTCCCTCAACCCATAGCTTAAGCTATGGGTTGAGGGAAGACCAAGTTCAGGCGTATCTGGACAAGTCAGGGCCGGGATAGGGCCTGAGACCGACTGGTGCAATATGCAGGCTAACTGTGACGGGTTATTACCGGCCAGGCAGCGCGCAGGTATATCACCATCGATAACAGGGTCAAAATGGCGGCCAGGTAATAGATCGCGAGGCCAATCTCGAAGATTGGCAAATCCAGAAACGGTTCGGCAAAAATCATGAAACCGAGGGCGAACATCTGCGACACGGTCTTGGTTTTGCCGACAAACGAAACCTTTACCGTCGCGCTGCTGCCCAGCTGCGCCATCCATTCGCGCAGGGCCGAAATGGAAATCTCCCTGGCGACTATCACCACCGATGGCAGCGCGACGTAGATGCTCGGATGCGCTTCGACCAGCAACACGATGATAACGACCACCATCAGCTTGTCGGCCACCGGGTCGAGGAAGGCGCCAAACGAAGTTTCCTGCTGCATCGACCGCGCCAGGTAGCCATCCACCCAGTCACTGAAGCAGGCAATTGCGAAAATCGATGTCGCCGCGATATTGGCCCAGTTGAAAGGCAGGTAAAATACGAGCACGAACAGTGGAATCAACGCCATTCGAAACAGGGTAATAAGGGTTGGCAGGGTTACTCGCATCGAACCGGTTTCAGCAAATTAGCCGTGAAAACTATCATAGATCGCCTGCGCGGTCTCGCGGTTAATGCCCTTGATTTGCATTAACTCTTCGACCCCGGCCGCCTGCACGCCCTGCAACCCGCCAAAGGTGTTCAACAGCATCTGCCTTTTTCTGACGCCGATACCGGGAATTTCCTCGAGCCGAGAGCGACGTCTGACTTTGGCGCGCGCCTGGCGGTGGCCGGTGATTGCGAAGCGGTGCGCTTCATCGCGAATTTGCTGTATCAAAAGCAGCGCCGGTGAATCCATCGGGAAATTCAACGCCGCCATCTCTTCATCGATGATTTCTTCATGGCCGGCGCGCCTTTCGGCGCCCTTGGCGACACCGAAAACCCTCAGCTCCGGTTTAATGGTCGGAATATTGAGCGCTTCGAGCACATCCATGGCGATGCCGAGCTGGCCCTTGCCGCCATCGATGAGAATGAGGTCGGGCAATTGCTCGGGCGCGTTCTGGCGCTTGCGATAACGGCGATCCAGCACCTGGCGCATCGCCGCGTAATCGTCGCCGGGTTCGATGTCCTTTATGTTGTAGCGCCGGTATTCGTTTTTGATCGCGCCATCCTTACCGAAGACGACGCAGGAGGCTTTGGTTGCCTCGCCCATGGTGTGGCTGATGTCGAAGCATTCGATTCGCCCGGGCGGGTTTTCCAGGTGCAGGATTTCGACCAGGCTTTGAAATCGTTTGCTCAACAGGCTTGCGGACAGCAGGTAACTTTCCAGCGCCTGCCGGGCGTTGGCGATCGCGCTCTCGAGGGCGCGGCGGCGCTTGTCGCGCACCCGGTGTGTAATGCGGATGCGCGCCGGGTTTAGCTGGTTCAACGATTCGCTCAGTATCTCCATGTTTTCGAGATCGTGGCTGACGATGATTTCGCCCGGCGCCGGATGATTCGAGTAATGCTGCATGATGAAGGCCTCGAGCAGGCCGGGCGCATCGGTATCGAGTTTTACGCGGTTGAAAAACGGCTTGTTGCCGAGCGAGGTGCCATTACGAATCATGAACAGCTGGATACAGCTGAAATCCTGTCGCAATTCGCAGGCGATGATATCGATATCGCCATGAAAATCGGTGACAAACTGTTTTTCGGTAACGCGCCGCAGGGTTTCGATGCGGTCGCGCACCTGGGCCGCCTTTTCGAATTCGAGATCCGCTGAAAACTTTTCCATCATCCGGATCTGCTGGTCGATGAGCGCACTGCTCTGCCCTTCGAGAAACATTTGCGCCTGCTCGATCTGGCGTCGATAGCAGGTCTTGTCGATATGGCCGACGCAGGGCCCGGTGCAACGTTTGATCTGGTACTGCAGGCAGGCGCGAGTGCGATTCGACAGCGCCGAATCCTCGCAGTTGCGCAACTGGAACAAACGTTGCACATGGTTGATGGTGTAACGCACCGAACCGGCGCTCGGAAAGGGACCATAGAAGATTCCCTTGCGCTTGTCGGGTTTGCCGCGAAACACGGTCAGGCGTGGGAAATCATGGTTGGTAAGGCAGATGTACGGGTAACTCTTGTCGTCGCGAAACAGTATGTTGTAGCGTGGGTTCAGATTCTTGATCAAATCATTTTCCAGCAGCAGCGCCTCGCTCTCGGTGCGGGTGTTGATGACTTCGATCTTGCTGATATTGTTGACCAGCGACATGATGCGGGTCGACAGTCCGGTTCGGCGGAAATAGCTCGCCAGGCGCTTCTTCAGGTTCTTTGCCTTGCCCACATAAATGACCTTGCCGTGGCGATCGATCATGCGGTAAACGCCCGGCTTGCCGTTGACGTGGGCCAGGAATTCCCTGTGATCGAACTTGTCCGGTTGATTCACGGCAGCACCTTGCGGATGTCATGAATCACGCGTGCAAAAGTCTCGGCGTTGAGCCTGCCGCTGGCGTTGGCGCTTTGTAGTCCCCGCGTCAGCCCGACGATGAGCAGCCTGGCGTCGCGCGCGCCGAAGTCCGCAACCGACGCGCGGTGATAATCGGAATACTGGATCTGTAAGCTTGTGCCGTAGTCGGCGAGCCGCGTGCACAGTTGGCAGCCTGGATCGATCAAGGCTAGTCCGGCGAACTGGCGAACTCAACCATCCCCTGCTCCACCGCGATCTTGACCAGGTCGACCTCGTTTTGTGCCCCCAGTTTATCCAGCAGGCGCAGGCGGTAGGTGCTGACCGTCTTCGGGCTGAGGCAAAGTTTTTCGGATATCTCCGTATTGGTCAAACCGTGTGAAATCATTAGCATCACCTGGAATTCGCGGCGTGACAGGCGGTCGATAGGGTTGTGCTCGTTGCCGGGTAACAATGACAGGGCCAGTTGCTGCGCGATACTGGGTGCGATATAGGCGCCACCGTTGTATACCTGCTTGATTGCCATCAGCATTTCATCGACATCGCATTCCTTGGTCAGGTATCCCTTGGCGCCGATTTCGAGCATGCGCTTGGGGAAGGTCTGCTCGTTGTGGATAGTCAGTACGATAATTTTCTGGGCGGGGTCGCGCTGTAAGATTCGCCGACAGGCTTCAACTCCGCCGATGCCGGGCA
Organism: Gammaproteobacteria bacterium; assembly: GCA_024232855.1. Lineage (GTDB taxonomy): Bacteria > Pseudomonadota > Gammaproteobacteria. The sequence goes on along the minus strand of JAAEPH010000216.1, from coordinate 8,770 downwards.
TGTTGACATCCATGAGGATGACATCGGGATTCAGCTTTTGCGCGAGCGCGACGCCCTCTTCACCGTTGTTGGCCTCGCCTGCTACGCGGACTTCCCCGCTGTCTTCCAGCAGCCGCCGAATACCGGTTCGCACCAGGGCATGATCGTCGGTGAGCAATACATCTATCATTGAAACGGGACCGGGTTACTGCGCGCTAGCTACACGCATATCCGCGCCATAATAGCACACCTATCCTACTGCGTGTAATCCATGCCCGGGCTAGCCCGCATATCTCACCAGGGGGCGGGATGATCGCGCAGGGCTTTGGATTCACAAGGGATTTTCTGAAGGAGCGGAATAACAGTGCGTAACCCGCCTGAAGAAAATTCCTTGTGGATTCAAAGAACAAGCGAGGGCCAGCCATCCTGGTGAGATATGCGGGCTAGAAGCGCACCAGTACGGAGCCCCAGGTAAAGCCGCCGCCGAAGGCTTCCAGCATCAGCAGTTCACCGCGTTTGATTCGGCCATCGCGCACCGCGACATCGAGCGCCAGTGGTACCGAGGCCGCCGACGTGTTGCCGTGCTTGTTGACGGTGACGACAACGTGGTCCATGGACATCTTCAGCTTGCGCGCGGTCGCCGAAATAATGCGGATATTGGCCTGGTGCGGCACCAGCCAGTCGATGTCCGATTTCTTCATGTCGTTGGCGGCGAGGGTTTCGTCGACGATACGGCCAAGGGTATTGACGGCCATTTTGAAGACTTCGTTACCCCGCATTTCGACGAAGGCTTTACCCTCTTTTACCTGGTCGTAACCATCACCGACACCATGCGGTACCCACAGCAAGTTTTCGTACTTGCCATCGGCGTGTATGTGGCTCGAGAGAATCCCGGTTTCGTCGTTGGCCCTGAGGACGACCGCACCGGCGCCGTCGCCGAAAAGAACGCAGGTGCCGCGATCCTGCCAATTGAGAATCCGCGAAAACACTTCCGCCCCCACCACCAGGGCGGTACGGGCGCTGCCGGTCTTGATAAATTTTTCAGCCACGGCGAGCGCATAGATAAAGCCGGTGCAGACCGCCTGTATATCGAATGCCGGGCAACCGTGGATGTCGAGCCGTCCCTGCAGGATACAGGCCGAGCTGGGAAATATCTTATCTGGAGTCGAAGTCGCGAACACGATCAAATCGATTTCCGAGGGATCGATTCCCGCCGCTTCGATGGCGTTGCGCGAGGCTTTTTCGGCGAGATCGACGGTGGTTTCATTGTCGCCGGCAATGTGGCGCTGTTCGATACCGGTGCGCTCACGAATCCACTGATCCGAGGTATCGACTATTTCTTCCAGGTCGTGATTGGTCATGACATTCTCTGGCAGGTAACCGCCAGTGCCGACAATTCGGGCATATCTCATGTAACTGCTTCCTCTGCCTGGCTGAAATAGCTCTCGATTGCGGCGGAAATGCGCTGTGGAACGTCTTTTTCGATTTCGATGTTGGCGATCTTGATGGCGTTCAGATATGAACTGATATCGGCGCTACCATGACTCTTGACGACAATACCGTTCAGTCCGAGCAGGCTGGCGCCATTGTAACGGCGCGGATCGAGTCTTTTGCGCACCGAATTGAGCACCGGTAGCGCGCAGATTGCGCCCAGCCTGGTAATCCAGTTGCGTTTGAACTCGGATTTCAGGACGTGGTTGACCAGAGCGGCCAGTCCCTCGCCGGTTTTCAGCGATACGTTACCGACAAAGCCGTCAGTGACGATTACGTCCACGGTGCCCTTGTAGATATCGTCGCCCTCGACAAATCCATGGTAGTTCAGTCGACTTTCGCTGATGATCTGGCTGGCGCGCTTGATCAGGTCGCTGCCCTTGACCGCTTCCGAGCCGATGTTGAGCAACCCTACCGTGGGGTTTTTGGTGCCCTCGACCGATTGCGCCAACACCGAACCCATCAATGCGAACTCGGCCAGGTTCTCGGCTTCGCACTCGAGGTTGGCGCCGAGATCCAGCATGTGTGTGTGGCCATTGATACCGGGTAAGGCGGTGCAGATCGCCGGTCTTTTGATGCCGCGGATGGTTTTCAACACAAACTTACTGGTCGCCATCAGGGCACCGGTGTTGCCGGCACTGACACAGGCCTGCACCGAACCCTGCTGAACCAGGTTGATCGCAACCCGCATCGATGAATCCTTCTTCTTCTTCAGGGCTACGGCCGGTTTTTCGTCCATGCCGACGACTTCCGAGGCGTGCTGAATGCGAATACGCCGGTTCCCGCTCAAGCCGTTTTTCTCGAGCTCGCTCTGCAGTTGCTGCTGATCCCCGACCAGCACTAGTTCGAGCCCGGGAATTTCATCGAGGGCCAGGCTCGCTGCGCCCACGGTTACCGGGGGGCCGTAGTCTCCCCCCATGGCATCGAGTGCGATTGTACTGTGTCTCATTCAGGCGGTATTCGAAATAAATACGGGCGGTTGTTGCCGCCCGTATTCAGGAATTGCGATAGTTGCGACTATTCGTCATCGTCTTCGATGACTTTATCCGCTATTACCTTGCGCCCCTTGTAATAACCATCCGCACTGACATGATGCCGGCGGTGGGTTTCACCCGTAGTCGGTTCGACCGACAGGGTCGCACTTCCCAGTGCATCGTGTGAACGTCTCATGCCCCGTCTCGACGGGGTTTTGCGATTTTTCTGAACAGCCATGGGTATCTCCAGTTAACTTAATCTTTCGTTTTCAGTTGCTGTAAAACTGAAAACGGGTTTTCCTTCACGGTGGCTTCGGGTTGTGAATCCTTAATTGGCCAATCCTCGTTGCACGCGGCATCTTCATGCATCGCTACCAGCGGTACCGCGAGTATCAATTCGTCTTCAATTACCTCGGTGATATCGATATAGCCATCGTCGCTGTAAAGCGTATCCAGGCTACTTTGCCTGACGATTTCATCGCTGGCGTCGATCATCAGCCGGAAGTCCAGTTCCATCGGTGTCCGTATCGGCTTGAGGCAGCGTTGACACTCCAGATCAAGGCTGGTTTGCAGATGACCTACGAGCGTTGGTATATCGAATTCGTTGCGCACAAACTCAAAACTGACGGCGACATTCCGATCCGTCGAACCTGGCTCTTCGAAATGAACCAGTTCACCCAGGCGCTTCAGTCCTGACAGCGCAATATTTCCCTCGAACCTGCCGTTTTGGGTCACCTCCTTTTGAACCTGATAACGCTTACGCAACTTATCCCGCATAAGGCGGCGATTTTACATGCTTGTGGATAACATTGTCTATTCAATTCGCGGGTAATATGGGCAGCATTATGCATTCCGCCAAAGCTTGTAATATACTGCGCCACCGTCGCCGATTAGCCCATAATTGGTAACTCAATTTATCCCAGGCCCTGGAACCACCCGCGTGCAGACAAAACTGATCCTTGCCAGCAGCTCCCCTTTTCGCAAACAGCTGCTGGGCCGCCTTCGACTCGACTACGAGTGTCATTCACCCGATGTCGACGAATCGGTACTCGCTGGTGAACAAGCCGGCCACTACGTGTGCCGCCTGGCCGAAGCCAAGGCTCGCGTAGTCGCTCAGCAAAACCCGCAAGCCGTGGTTATCGGTTCGGATCAATGCGCACTGCTCGAAGATCGGATCCTGGGTAAGCCCGGCAGCCACGAGATTGCCATGCAACAGTTGCGCCGGGTACAGGGTAAAAGCATGATGTTTCATACCGCGGTCTGTGTCATGAGCCTGGCGACCGGTTTTGTCGCGGTCGAGGAGGTACCGTTTACGGTTGAGTTTCGTGAACTGAGCGATCAGCAACTGGATCACTACCTGCGCGTCGAACAACCCTACCAGTGTGCCGGCAGTTTCAAGGCGGAGGGTTACGGCTCCGTCCTGTTCAGCAGGATGCACGGCGACGACCCCAGCGCACTGATCGGGCTACCCTTGTTCAAGCTGACGCAAATGCTCGAAGCCGCCGGCATCGAGGTGGTTTAACTCGCTCGATACGGTTTTGGGCTCGATGCGGTTTTGGACCCGGTGCCGTGGCGAGCTCAATTGAGACCGGGCGTGCCGAGGATTTGCCCGCTGATACTGCGTCCCGCGCTACTGCCGATACGGTCGGCGATTCGATCCAGCAAACCGGTAGTGGGTGTGAAATCGACGATATCTTCCGCTTCGAGCTCGCGCGCCACGCTGCGAGTGGTGCCATAGGCGTCCGCCAGTCCGAGACTCAGGGCCGTTTCGCCGCTCCAGATCAAACCGCTGAAGATTTCCTCCGCTTCCACCAGGCGGTCACCCCGGCCCTTTTTGACGGCATCGATGAAATGGGCGTGAACCTCGTTCAGCATCGATTGCAAATGAGCTTTCTGGTCGGCCTGTTCAGGCAAAAAGGGATCGAACAAACCCTTGTTTTCGCCCGCTGTCAGCAGGCGTCTTTCGACGCCGATCTTCTTCATCAAATCGACAAAACCGAATGCATCCATGCGCACGCCGATGGAGCCCACCAGGCTGGATTGATTGACATGGATTTTATCGGCCGCGGCCGCGACAAAATATCCACCCGAGGCAGCGATATCGACGACGACCGCATGCACCGGAATCGATTCGTGTTTCTGCCTGAGGCGCAGGATTTCATCATAGATGTAAGCGGCCTGAACCGGTGAACCGCCCGGCGAGTTGATTTCCAACACGATTACGGCGGTATCTTCGTGCTCGAAGGCGGATTCCAGGCCGGCGATAACGATTTCCGAGCCACCCTCCTCACCACTGGCGATGACACCCGACACCTTGACCACGGCAGTGTGTTTTTCGCCGTCCGCCTCGCCGCCGACAATGAAACCTCCGCTGCTCTTGTTAAACGCCACTATCGTCACCACGGTCAGATAAATGATGAAAAAAAGCATGAAGCCGATACGCCAGCGGCGAGCCCTGGTTTGTTCGCGCAGCGCGGCAAACACCAGTCGGTCGACGACCGCCTGCTCCTGCTTGTCGCGTGCTGCTACGGGTTGTTTTTCGTCATTCTGTATTTCAGCCATCTTGCTTCCTGTATTAAGTCGGTTCGGAGCGCCTGTAGAGCCATGCATCCAATGTCGGTCAGCCTGTATTCAAGAGCTTTTCGAACTGGGAAGGCAGCGCCGCATTGATAACAATCTCCGGAGTATAGTCGCTGTGCGGTAATTCGAGACTGGCGGCGTGCAACATCAGACGTTTGATGCCGCGTTTTCGCATCATGCGGTTGAACGCCGCATCGCCGTACTTGTCGTCACCGGCGATTTCATGCCCCTGCGCCTGGCAGTGGACTCTTATTTGATGGGTGCGCCCGGTAACAAGTTCCACGCGGATGACGCTGAATTGTTTACCCGACTGTAATAACCGAATCCGGCTCAATGCGGCTTTACCTGCGCTATCGACCCGCATCCGCCTTTCACCGTTGGGCAGGTGAAATTTTTTCAGCGCAAGCCTGATCTCGGTCAGTTCGGCCGGCCAGTTGCCCTTGACGAGCGCGCAGTAATTCTTGCCGAGCGACTTGTCCAGCAGCATCGACTGCAGGGCTAACAGGGCCTGCCGGTGCTTGGCAAGCAACAGGCAACCGCTGGTATCCCTGTCGAGCCGATGCACCAGTTCGATATCGGTTCGTAACAGGCGCATCGCATCGATAATCCCGTGGCTAATTCCGGATCCGGCATGCACCGCGAGCCCGGCCGGTTTATCGATAACCAGGATGTGCGCGTTCTCGTACACGATCGCCTGTTCGAGCCGGGTCAGCAAGCGCGTTGACGGTCGTAACTTATCGTTATTTTCCGGTTCGAGGCGTAGCGGCGGAATCCTCACCTGATCGCCTGCCTGCAGCTTGTACTCGGGTTTGCAGCGCTTCTTGTTGACGCGAACCTCACCCTTTCTGATGATGCGATAAATTCGGGTTCGCGGCACATTGCCCAACTGTTTGATGAGAAAATTATCAAGCCGCTGGCCGAGTTGCGCGGCGGTAATCTCGATCAGGCTTACCGCGGATTTTTGGGGGCTAACCCGCATATCTCACCGATTTCCTGCTCGGCAATTGCTCCTGCATTGCTCTACCTCCTGCGTCCATGCAGTCGTGCGGACGCCGCAAAGCGCACTGTGGCACGCCGTACTCCCGTCGGCCTAACGTAGTGTCGACTACGCCGGCGCGGGCCTTTGGTCCGTGCGGCGCGCCACAGCGTCTTTGCGACGCCCTCGCGACGTAAAACGGTGAGATATGCGGGTTAATTAAATTCAATGTATGGTAGTCGGAAGAAACTATGATATATTCGAGGCCGTAGCATTGTACTGCCTCATCCAGGCAAAACACTACCAAAACAGTTTTTAGACAGGAAGCAAGCCGGAAAACGGTTGTTTCCCACATGAAATAGTCCGGGCAGGCGGTGTATTAGCGTCTGATCTTCGGGCTTCAAGTGACACACAGGCCCATGTACTGCCTCATACACAGCTTTGTTCTGATTAAAAATTTCCTCCTTGCTATCGGTTCACCGAGAACCAGTTGCCCGGGCCTTATGCCCACGTGTAACGCGCAGGAAATTCGGATCATGCAACATTCGCTTCGCAGTTACCGGCCGTTCAAGCAGGATAATAATTCCAATGAAACGTATTTTAATCAATGCCACCCAGACCGAAGAACTCAGGGTGGCCATGGTCAATGGCCAGAAACTCTACGATCTCGACATCGAAGTCCCGTCTCGAGAGCAGAAAAAATCTAATATTTACAAGGGTAAAATTACCCGCGTAGAACCCAGTCTCGAAGCCGCATTCATCAATTATGGCGCCGAGCGTCATGGTTTTCTCCCCTTCAAGGAAATTGCCAAGCAGTATTTCGGCGATGCACCGCACGACAACAACGGTAAGCCCATACTGAAGGATGCAATCAAGGTCGACCAGGAAATTGTCGTCCAGGTCGAAAAAGAAGAACGCGGTAACAAGGGAGCCGCGCTCACCAGCTTTATCAGCCTGGCGGGCAGGTTCCTGGTCGCGATGCCACAAAATCCACGCGCCGGCGGCGTATCACGTCGTATCGAGGGCGACGATCGCGATGAACTGAAGAAGGTTTTATCGCAGCTGACCATGCCGGAGGGCATGGGTGTGATTGTGCGCACCGCGGGTGTCGGCCGTTCCACCGAGGAGATGCAATGGGATCTGGATTATTTGACCCAGGTCTGGCAGGCGATTGAACAGGCCGCCGGCGAGAAAAAGGCGCCCTTCCTGATTTACCAGGAATCGGATATCGTCGTGCGCGCACTGCGCGATCACTACCGTAACGATATCGGCGAAATTCTGATTGATTCCGATAAGGCTTACCGACAGGCGCACGACTTTATGTCGATGGTCATGCCCGGTTCAATCAACAAGCTCAAGCATTTTGAAGACAAGCTGCCGCTGTTCAACCGTTACCAGATTGAAAACCAGATTGAATCCGCGTTTTCGCGTGAAGTCAGCCTGCCCTCGGGCGGGGCGATTGTCATCGATCATACCGAGGCGCTGACCTCGATCGATGTCAACTCGGCGCGCGCCACGCGCGGCAGCGATATCGAGGAAACAGCGAAAAACACGAACCTCGAAGCCGCCGACGAAATAGCGCGCCAACTCAGAATCCGTGATCTCGGTGGTCTCATCGTCATCGATTTCATCGACATGATGCAGAATAAAAACCAGCGCGAAGTCGAAACGCGTTTGCGCAATGCTGTTTACGATGATCGCGCGCGCGTGCAGATCGGCCGTATTTCGCGCTTTGGACTGCTCGAAATGTCACGTCAGCGCTTACGCCCGTCACTCGAAGAATCCAGCCAGATAGTCTGTCCGCGTTGCAGTGGTCAAGGCGCCATTCGCGACGTCGAGTCGTTGTCGCTGGCAGTCTTGCGTTTGCTCGAGGAGGAATCGCTCAAGGATAATACCGGTAAGATACTGGCTAAAATTCCCGTCGAATGCGCGACCTATCTGCTCAACGAGAAACGCGAGAAGATCGACGGTCTTGAACAGCGCCGTAGTGTCCACATCGTGGTAATCCCTGATCCCAGGCTGGAAACCCCTCATTATGTCATCGAACGCGTCAAGGACAACGATACGCACCGTCACGAGTCCAACTATAAAAAATCCTACGAACTGACGACCGAAGAGGAGCCGGTCGATTATCTGGACATGGCCAGCAGCACAACGCCGGTTACCGAAACCGCGGCCGTGCAGAGAATTGCGCCCCCTGCTCCGCGACCGGCCGCACCCGTAGCGGCCCAGCCGGTTGCCAGGGAAAGCGGGTTTTTGGGCAAGATAGTGAGCCTGCTGGTCGGCAGTAGCGATAAAGCACCCGAAGCGGCCGCGATTGAAGTAAAGCCGAAGGCTGCCGCCCGCTCTGAAGTCCGGCCGAATCGAAATGCAAACCGTAGTCGCCGTGGCAAGGGTCGTGGTGGACAGGGTCGTAATCGTGGTGGTGCACAGAACAAGAGCGCCGATTCCGCGAAACGTGAGGATTCGAGTAATAAGGGCCAGGCCGCGGAAAAGGCCGATGGCTCTGAAAATAAGCGTGGCGCTTCATCGCGTTCGGGCCGCTCGCGCGGTGGTCGTGGCGGTAACCGTGGCAACCGGGGACGCCAGAACGAGGCTAAATCGACCCAGGCTAACCGGGCTTCCCAGGAGTCCGATTCCCGCGATGAAGGCAAATCTCAACAGGAGAGGAAGCCCCGGCAGAGAAACAAGCCTCAGCAGGAAAGCAAGCCCCAGCAGGAAAGCAAGCCCCTACCGGAAAGCAAGCCCCAGCAGGAAAGTAAGCCCCAGC
>JAAEPH010000215.1 GCA_024232855.1 Gammaproteobacteria bacterium | reverse complement strand
TCTCCGGGCTAAATGAGCGGTCTGCCGTTATTCGATGCCTCGATTTTAACCACATTTCCCAGTAGTATGGCATGCTCGCAGGATACCGCATTAATAGTGGGATGATACTATAAAATATCTAGATAAACGGTTGAATTTTAAAGATAAACGGTTTTAATCGAGATCTGTTCCCAAATTCTCGGGTGGGGCTGCCCGCAAGCTTCGGGGTGTTGTGACAGTAGGCCATCCTCATTTGCCTGGGTCGCGTGGCGCTAAAAAAATATTTATATCAACTAAAAATTGATGTGTCCGAAGAAGTGACGCGGTATCTTACGCGGTTTTTGTGGCTACCAGAATCGTGCCACATAGCGGCTCTGGCCGCCTGCGGGTTTAGCCCGCTGGCAGAAAATCGATCGGGAACAAAATGGTAATGGTCGGCACGTTTTCCTTCGCCCCAAAGTTGAACCTGAGCACCCTGGCAACAATCTTTTTGTCCATTTCTGGAGCGTCCATGTCGCTTGAATCGACGCTACACTCGGGTACCTTGCCATCAGGGTCGATAGTCAGACGCAGCACCATTTTCCCCTGCAGGGTCGGGTTTTTGCGCAATTCCCGGTTGTAGATCCGGTACAGGGCCGACTTGTATTTGTCGAAAACGATTTGTATTTCCTCATCCGTACGCGATGGGCCTGGCCCCTCGCTCAAGGGTCGGTCTTCGCCTGCATACCCGGTCCCGATCGAACTTTCGACGCGGGCAAATTCGACCCCTTCAATACTTTCACTGGTACCGCCAACATTTTTGCTCAGTGTCGCGGTATTTATACCGCCCGTGCCGGATGTGGCATCTGTCGTGATGATGGAGCGTGTACTTTTCTTCGCGGTGGCTCCCTTGTTGCTAAGCACAGCCTTGGCACCCAACTTGCTGTCGACATCGCTGTCGAGATCGAGCAGGCTGGCAAAATCGCTTTTGAAAGCCAGTACGCCGGCACTTTGGACTTTTTTCTTGGGTGCCTCTTTCTGCTCCACGGGCTTTTCAACCGGCTTCGGTTTTTCCTCAGGTTCGGGCTTTTTCTCGACTTCCTCCTTGATATCTTCCTTGACCTCTTCTTCCAGCTCTTCCTTGACCTCCTCTTCCAGCTCTTCCTTGACTTCTTCTGGTGGCGGAGGCGGAGGCTTTTTCTCGAGCAATAACTTCGCCAGGCGTTCGGGCACTTCTATGGTTACTGCTTCTTCGATTTCGGGGAATTGCCACAAGGGCACCAGGTAACCCAGCAACAGGGCGAGCAGTAAAGTTGCCAGTAAAATTAAACGGTAGCGTTTTTGGTCATCAGGATGGTCGGCCCATGGCATTACCGGTGATCGGTAAGCCGGTTCTTCCGATTCCCGTTCTATGATGAATTCGTCACGTGCCTGCTCTTCGACATCGATCAGAATCTGTTTAACGTTTTCAAACTCGTGAATATCGTCCTTGAGCGTCTGGATTTTGTCCCAGTTGGTGTCCCGCTCCCGTTTAAATTGCTCGAGACTTTCCTCGAAATCTGCCACCAGTTGATGGAGACGCTGCACCCGTTCGCGGCTTTCCTCTTCGTCGCTGGTTTCTCCCCAAAAAAGTTTCGACCCGCCGAGGACATTCAGGCGATCCAGATTGGCAACGATTTCATTGAGCGCGTCGTAACGCGCTTTTTCCTTCAAAAGCTTTATCAACGACGTGTCGATCTCGCGTTGCCGGGTTTCAAGCGTCGCGAGTTCTTTGTTGGCGCTTTTCAGCTTGCCCTGGAGTTGCCTCTTTCTTTCTTTGATGTCGCTCACGGAGAACTATGAGCCTTGAGATGACTTTTGAATTACCGCAAGCGAAATCTTGCTGTATCCCGCGCTGGTACAACTGGACATGATTTTTTTCAGCAGGCTGAAGGGTATCTTTCTGTCCGCCAGCAGGTTGACTTCGGGCTCTTCGTCTGCGTCGAGGCCAAGCGACCTGCTGCGATGAATCAACAACTCCCTTTTAATGGATTCCACGACTATTTCGTTACCTGCGATGACATCCGCGGTATCGGCGACAACGTTTCCCTGGACCAGGATATTTTCGGGAGTTACCAGCACGACCACGGTCTCCTGTGGCTTGGTTTCCACTACCGAGCTGGGCAGTTTGATGGCTTTCGGAGCTTCCAGGGCTCCGTTGCTTGCGGAATTCGTGAGCAGGAAAAACACCAGGATGGTAAATACGTCCATCAACGAGGTCAGATTCATCCCCGGCGTTTTATTCCGGTTGCGCCTCATGCGCTTGATACGGCGGGTATCGGGCCTCATGGCGCATCACCGATCGAGATATCCGGGAACAATTCTATTTTCTCGAATTCGGGTGCCTCATCCACGGCGGTGTTGGTTGTCGCGCGTGGAATCTCGGCGTTTCTTACCGTATCCATAAGGCTGACCAGATGCCGGTATTCGATATTGGGTTCCATTAAAATCGTGGAATCGGTTGTATCGGGGTAACCCGCCTTGAGTTTCAGCAGGTAATTAGTCAGTTTGACCCGGTCGTAGATGGTCGGATCTTCGTTTCTGGTCTTGGGGTCAGGATTATCGATTTTTGCGAATCGCACGACGACCTTGCCGCCATCGCTGATTTCGATAACGTCTTCGCGAATCACGACCTCGATGGTAATCTTCGGGGGGTCGCCGGAAGGTCCACCCGCACCGGCGGGCATGTTGAGTTCGAGGATAGTAATACGTGAAAATACTGCCGACACCAGCAGGAAAGGCACCAGCACGACCATCAAATTCAGGAATGCCGTTATATTGAGTTCGGGCGCTTCCTTCGACTTGCCGTGTTTTCTTCTGATCATAGTGCTTGCCTGGGGCGTTTCGATCGATTAATCGAATTTCTTCGAATCGTCTCTATTCTCGGAATCGTCTCCATCCTCGGAGTCTTCGCTGCCGGAAACTTCATCGTCAGAAGTGGAATCGTCGCTCACAGGCGCATCCGACGCTGCCTCGGAGTCCTCCGCTGTCCCGGCGGCTGGTTCCGCGGAGCCAGACTCAGCGGACTGCTCCGCGGGTGGTGAGGTCATGGTAATTTCCGACGGACCCTGTTTGGCGTCTCGTTGTCGCTTGGAAGCCGACGAAATGACATTGAGCGTTTTAACGGAAGCCATTTCCAGGCCGTCGACGATTTCACCGGTTCGCGATGTCAGGAAGGCATGCAGGATAAGCAGGGGAATGCCCGCCATCAATCCGAAAGCAGTGGTGTTCATTGCAACCGAGATACTGGCAGACAATAAGTCCGCTTTGTCAGCCGGGTTAGCATTGGCAACCGCGGTAAAGGCCTGGATCAGACCCATGATCGTGCCGAGCAGGCCGAGCAAGGTACAGATGTTCGAAAACAGAGCGATAAACGGTGTGCGCTTTTCGAGCTGAGGTATGATTTCCATCATGCATTCTTCCATGGCGATTTCGATATCATCCCTGCGCCTGACCGCGCCCTGCCTTTCCAGGCCCATGGCCATCAATTTGCTTATGGTTGACTTGTCATCGACCTCGACCATTTCGCGCGCCGCGTTGAAATCAGCATCCGCGAGTATCGGTTGCAATTTCTTCCACATTTTACGATTGACGCCTCTTTCATAACTCAGTTTGATATAGCGCTCGATCGATATTGCTAACCCCAACGAAAACACAATGAGTATCGGGTACATGAAGGCACCACCGGTCTGGAAGAATTCAAACAGGGTATCGAGGAAATTCCAGGAATCACCCGCTGTCATGACATCCATGGAATCCCCGGCATCCGCACCGGCCGGAATTTCCTGCCCTTCCGGAGTAACCGTGCCATTTTCGGCACCAGGATCTGCGGAATTCTCTGAACCAGCCGAAGGGTCCGAGTCTCCCTGATTTCCCAGGTTACTTTCATTGGTATTGTGTTCACTCATTATGAAGCCCTCAATTTGTAACTATCTATCTGCGTGGACATTGATTAATTGGTTAATTCGTAATAATTAAGCTCGCGTGCGAATTCTTCCCTTTGCAGCGGGCGCAGGCTGTCGTCAAACAGGCCTGATTGTAAACTCGTCGCGACGCCAACCTCGGAATTTTGCCAGGGAACGATGTAAAGAGATTTTGGTGCTTCCTCGTTGCCTATGATGGAAATACCGGATAATTCTTTTACCTCGGTATCCACTTTGGGTTCAGTGTCCGTTTGTTGTTCCGACTCGGATATTGTCGCCGCAGGTTCGGGATCCCCTCCGGTTGCTGTATCTTGTTCTTGTGCCATAACCGATAAATGCACCATCGCGCCGCTTGTTATTAAAAGGCAAAGTATTATTTTTTTCATCATAACCCTAATTCTCACAGATTTCTGTTGTATTTATTCAGTAATACCAGAATTTTAGTATTAAAGCCGTCATTACTATTGCCCCAGTCGGCGTTTAAGATCGGCTATCCAGATGGGAACCTCCTCGTCGTCAGGCACTAACTCCAGATAGTTTTCGAACTGCTCCAGGGCGCAATCGAAATCATGCAGGTATAAGTCGCACAACACGCCCAGGTTTCTCTTCGCGGCTGCAAACTCTGGGTCGATATTGATCGCTTTTTCATAGGCTGCGCGCGATTCGGCGAATTTTCCCACCTTTCGATACACCAGGCCAAACTCATTGTTGGCGATCGGGTTTTTGGGTTCAATGGTTACCGCTTTGCTCAGATTTTGTTCGGCCTGCTCATTATCACCCGTTACTCGATAGGCGATTGCGACATTGATGAAGGGTGCGACCAGTCGTTGTTCGCGCTCGATTACCGATTCCAGTGTGGCAATGGCGATCTCGTATTCACCGTCTTCCATCAGGATAATGGCATGATTGAAATCTTCCTCGATGCCGGGTTCCAGCTCGATATAGGAATCTGTTTCGGAGGTATCGGTTTGCTCTGTTTCTTGCGTTACCTGCGGTACCTTTTCGACAGGCTTCTCCAGCTTCGTGCCTGCACAGGATATTAATATCAGACAACTGAAAATTGCCGCCAGATTGCGACAGGTTTTAAACGCTCCATGGAAACAGGCATATTCGGGTTTCACTTTAATCCTCTATTGTGGCCGGCGTACTCTCGTCGCCCTCCACGGGCGGCGTTTCGCCGTTGGGTTCTTGTTGTGTCGTGGATTCGACCGATGCTTCATCGACGGGTGCTTCATCGACGGGCGCCTCTTCGACAGGTACTTCATCGACGGGTGCCTCTTCGACAGGTACCTCTTCGACGGGTGCTTCATCGACAGGTACCTCTTCGACGGGTGCTTCATCGACAGGTACCTCTTCGACGGGTGCTTCATCGACGGGCATTCCTTCGATGGGGATTTCTACGACGGGTTTTGGGGGCTGAATCAAGGCAATAACATTACTGTCCTGTTCCGTCTTGGCGTAGCGGGCCGGTAATAAATCAGCCAGTTTGGCAAGGCTGTTATCAATCCATTTATTATATATACCAGCATCAAGCAGCTCCAGATTCCTTTCATGAACGTTAATCCCCTTTTCCTCGAAGGGGAAGGCCTGGTCTTCGATTGCCAGTTCAAAATCCTCGAGTTCAATTTCGTCCAGTCCCTCGGGTCTTTCCGAATTGATCAATGAGGCGCTGAAATTGAGGTATATTTCGGCCAGATAAAAGGTCGCCGCGGCGGTCACATCGCCAACCTCGTAATCGATCAGATCTGAAAATGTTTCAATCGCTACACTCATCCGGTCCTTCTTTTTTACCAGACTATCCCTAAAAGGTCTGACCAGTTCCACGCTACTGAATGCCTCCCATTTGGGCTCCGCCAGTACCAGCGCGGCATGTGCGGCGAGGTACCGGGTCCTGTCAGTACGCCCACTCCCGCCGGTTGCATCCGAGACAACTATATTTTCCAGCTGCGCCAAATACGACGAGCGGTTACCTTGCTGCTGGTAAATATCGGCCATTTTCTGGTGTGTTTCGATCGCCTCTTCGATCGGCTCCGGGAAATAGTCCACCAGCTTCTGGTAAACCAGCAGAATGCGATCCGTGGTGCCCGCCTGATCGTACAGGTCGGCGGCCTGATATAATGCTTCGCGGCGCAGCGCTTCGTCTTGCGGGTTCTCTTCTTCTATGCGTTCAAATTCTGCCGCGGCCAGCAGAATGCGACCGTCCTCCTTGTAAACGATGGCCAGTTTTTTGGTGATATCGGGTAGTAATTCATGCTGCGGGAAACGCTGTCTGAAGCCCTCGAGCAAATCGGCGACATTCTGCCATTGCTGCAGGGCGATCAGTGAGGCTGCGGCGTCGTATTCGGCTGTCGGACGAATTTTTGAATTGGGTGTCACTTCGGCCACGCGCAGGAAATGATTTGCTGCCAGTTGATGATTCTCCAGCTTGAGCGCCTGTTCGCCCTGTTTGTAAATGGAGGCGGCCAGGTTCTCGCTAAGCGATTCGTAACTTTCGTCATTGATATCGGTAAGTAACAGCGTCTCGGAATAGGCCAGTTCCGCGTCCTGGTAGTTGGAGACGTTGAACGATGAATGGGCAACGACCATCCATGCCGAGCGTCGCAGCTTGGGATCGGCATCCGGATATACTTCGACCACGCGTTTTCCATAGATAATAGCGCGCTCGAAATCTTCGAGTTCATACAATTCATCCACC
The DNA here is from genome assembly GCA_024232855.1 of Gammaproteobacteria bacterium. GTDB lineage: Bacteria > Pseudomonadota > Gammaproteobacteria. The sequence continues at coordinate 10,476 of JAAEPH010000215.1, read as the reverse complement.
GCGGCGACCAGTACCACGATCGCGTGCTTGTGATCGGGATAAGTTTCCGCGAAGCGAATCGAACTGCGAACAATTTCGCGTTTGATACTGGTTCGCTGCGCCGGCTCCGCGATCTTGTAGTGTTCACGATAGGCGTATACGGCGGCATAACCGGCATTAGCGGATTCAGGGTGGGGCAGATAGTTGTAGGCGGTCTGCTCGTATTCTCTGGCCGCATCGAAGTAATCCTTGTGCTCGAGCATTAACCCGGCCAGTTGGTTATTCAAACCGGGTGCCTCCACTTCCTCGAAAAATGTCGCCAGGAATTCCCGGTACCAGAATACCGCCTGCTGGTAATTTTCCTCCTTTTGCTCCTCCAGGCTCTTGTTTTGATAGAGGGCATGGTAATGATTCGCCAGGTCTGTCAGGTTGCTCTTCATGTAGGCCAGCACGGCCAGGCTTTCATTGATATCAAAATAGGTCCAGTATTCGGCGTCCCGGCCATAGGCATTGGCGAAAGTTTTCTTGTTTTCGATAACCAACTTGGGAAAGCCGCCTTTTTCATAAATTTCAATAACGCGAATGCTGAAATAGGGGGCTTCCCTGGACAACGTGTTCCGATCGATATAGGTCTGATAAGACCGGGTAGCGTCCGCATAGCGTAATTTTGAAAGGTAATGCTCGCCCAGATGGCTGTAGATGCTCGCCTCGTAGGGGCGAGCACCGTAGCCCCTAAAAAATTCGACGATCGACTCGGGTCCCTCCAGGTAGGAAAAACCGAGGCTGATTACACGGTAGGTATCGTCGAGGCGCTTCTTCTCGATCTTACTGGTAACGTTGTCAAGATCGAAACCATTATCGATTTTATAATCGAGTAGGTTGATGAAAGCGGTGAGCGCCTCTTCATACAGTTCCTGTTTGAAATACGACCAGCCTAGTTTGTACAGCGACAGCTCATAGAATTCGGAGCTTTCGCCATCGGACACAATGGCCATGTAGTTTTCCTCGGCATCGAGGAATTTCCGCCGCGTGAAATAATACTCGGCCAGTCGAAATCGCGATTCGTCGATATGGCGCGAATCAGGATAATCCTCGATTAACTGCTTGATGGTATCCATCGCGATATCAATCTGACCGCTGTCTTCGTAGGCACGTGACAATTGGTAGACTACCTGGTCGTTGCGTTCGTACAGGGGGTATTTCTTAAGCAGGTTCTTGTAAATTTCGATGGCCTCCATCGCACCGACGGTCATCAGATCTTCAGCGGCTTCGGCCTCCTCTCCTTCAGGCAAGTCCAGATTCTGCGCGGAATCGCCAATCTCCACGGACTGGCCGGCGCGCTCACCGAACTCCTCTTCGCTTTCGCTGACGACCGCTATGGAACCCGAATCGTCGGCGATGCTTTCCTGTTCCGAATCGTCACCAGGGAGTAAGACCCCAGTTTCCGGCGCTTCGATCCCTGCGCCTGTTGCCGTGTCACCGGTGGTGGGTACGGAACTGTCTATTCCCGACGACACGACCGGTTGCTTCGCGCCGACCTCCGTGGGTTGTGCTTCAGCCAGGCGTTCCTCTCTTTCTTCGTTATATTGTTCCTGCTGAATTTTTAAATCAGCCAGGCGACGCATGGCTTCTGGCGTCATCTCGGTTTCGGGTGTATTCTTTAAAAACTCCTCGTAACTCGCCATGGCCTTTGCCAGGCTCTCGGTAACCTTTTCGTCCACCACCTTGAACTCGATGGCTTCAAGTGTAGCGAGCGTTCCGCTGGTATCCTTTTTTGCCGCACATCCACCCATCAGACAAAGCAGTGCGATGAACAGGGCCAGTTTACTGCGAAAAGCGCTTTCATTTATTCGGGAAAATATCATCAGTTAACCGGGATCTGTTCCAGAATTGAAGGTGTTCCTTCCTCGCTACCGTCTTCCTGCACCGGTTCCGCCGCAGTATCTTCCTGACCTTCTACCTGTAATCTACGCTCTTCGTTCAAACGGTTTTGCTCTTCAATCTGCTGATCGAACTGGGCCTTGGTCGCCCGGTCGTAACTTTCGGCAAGAGCGAACCGGGCCTTGATCTGGTAATCCTCCAGTCGTTTGCGGCGTGCATCCAGGGCATTTACCGCCAGCGCTTCGAGCAGTTTCCCCTGGCGCGCCTTGATTCCCTTCAATTTTCGTTGAATAGCAAAAAGGTCGGTCCTGAATTTCCTGATCGGCGTCTCGTATCCCTCATAACTTTGCGTGGCCGCTTGTCGGGTACGAACGAACGATCCGTAGCGCAACTTGAAGGCCTCGATAATTTCATCCAGGGATGTCTGGTGGTTATAAGCGTCGGTTAGCCGTTGATCGTATTCGCTGTAGAGGCGCCAGTGTAGTACTCCGCGCAGGCGTTTGACGCGTTTCACCAGGCGCTCGTCTATCTCTCCGGGCCGGTCGGCAATATATTGCTCGAGCGCGGTTACCTGATCCGAAACGAGCCGCTCTTCGGCCGTCGCCAGGTAATCCGGGCGTGGTGCTATCAGCATGTTTCTGATTTTTTTTGCGAGACTGTTCCGTTGTTCGAGACGTAATTTTGCCTGTGCATCGAGTTTTTTGAATTTCGCCTCCAACTCGGGCAGCAGGGGTTCCTGGTAAGCCCTGCGGATATCGATCAATTCCTCGAACATTCTCAAATCGTCAAGCCATTTCTCGACGTGCTTTTCAAGCGCGTCGAGATCCTTGTAATTCTTGTACGAAGCCTGAAAATCGTTGGACGCCACGAGTTCCAGGATATATCGGGTTTCGGGTGAGTCGGGCAGTTCACGCAAATTGACTACCCAGTTCTCGTCCTTTTTCGACTCTTCATCGAGTAGTGCCTCAAGGAACTTGCCGGTGCGGACGGATTTTATCGACTCGTCAAGCCTGGAGACTTCAAACGCGAACACATCCATGGCGTGGTCATACATATTTGCCGATTTGCCGTAGGCCTGTAATTTCCCGTAAGCATAGGGTACGGCCATCAGCGCTTCCTGCACCGGGTAGCTGGTTTTTTCTCTTTCGTGCAGAATGCTCCAGGGAACCAGCGCCCGGTCAAATCGTTCCAGCGCGGCCGCGGCCCATCCGGCGCCCAGCAATGCGTGGTTCGAGTAAGGGCCATCCAGCCGGATGCGCTGAAAATAAGTTTGCGACGCCTCGGCGTTGCCGGAATCCAGCAAACGGTAGGCCAGCTTCAGATTGGATTTATCCTTTAGCGCCAGCAGGTCATTTTTATCCGTTTCCAACCGGCCGAGTTCATCCAGTACTACGAGGCCTTCTTGCTCCTGCTGCGCCTGCAGCTGCGCCATCGCCAGGTTGAAGAGCACATAACCGCGCAATGACGGTTCGTTACGCAACGATTCCAGAATTTCGATGGCCTGTGTAAATTGGCCGGTTGCCACACTGGCCAGACCGCGAAGATATGCAACGTTTATCCAGAATTTTTCCGGCAACTCGCCGATCAGGTCGGTGCTTGACTGGTCCTCGTATTTGGAGAGATCTATATCCTCTTTAATCAGATCAAGCGCATATAGCGTTGCGGCAGCGTCGTTCTTGCGGTAGTACATTCGCGCCAGCGCGAGTGCCGCCATATTTCGTGTTGCGAGGTCTACGCCACTGCCGAGTACCGCCTGAATCGCTTTCCCAGCGCGCTTGTCCATGCGATATTGCAACTCGATATCGCCGACCGAAAATTCAGCCTGGCCCAGGTTCAGGTGCATCGGGTCGAGCTCGGATTCGTCGATCCGGTAATGTTGTGTCAATTCGATATCGAGCCTGGCCAGTGCGTCAAAATGCAAATCCTGGTATGCATAAAATAACACCTCGCCAAAATAGAGGTCGCGCAGCTCGATATTTTTCAATCCGCTCGCCGCCATGACCGGCAAACTGCCGAGACATGCAACGAGGAAGATCAGGCGACGCGAAAACATGATTTACCAGTCTTGAAAGCTGATCGCATTACCTGCGACATTGCCGCCGGTAATAATAATTTCGACAAACTTGGGGCCAACGGCCTTGGCCACCGTGAAATCGGAACTGCCCCTGAATTCGTCGCCGGAGGCATCGCGGCCTATGTATTTGGCCACCAATGCGTGATCCCCGGTGTTGATATTTCCTGTATATATGCGCTGTACGCCACCCAGACGCAAGGCTTCCACTTCCTTGGAACTATACAAGTGTTTGGCGACCACTTTACCGTCCATCTCTATCTGCATCGCATCAAGGATCATTTCCTCGCTACCGGCCAGTGATACGAACAGGGATACCTGGGTATTGGACGGAAACAACAGCTTTTCCTCGAGCAGGCTTAATTCCGTCGTAATTTGCAGGACATCCTGCTTTATATCCTGCACCTGTTCATCGAGCCCCTTGATCTGTTCCTGGGTGACTTCGGCTGCCTGCAGGGTTATTGGCAAGCTTCCCGCAATGGCGACTGCGGCATAAAATACGATTTGCTTAAGAAATTTTCGTTGCATGATTTCCTCAGGAAGACTCCGTAACATCGGCATTATAACTCTCCAGCTACATGATTTTTCGAATAAGCCTTAATTATCAATTGTTTGTGTGTATATTTACAGAGATTTGTTGTTGAATATTTCCGCTTTATCGGGTTCGTGTTATCGCGCCACTGGTTCGGGCGGCAGGTAACCCCATGAGCAAGTGCGCGATCTGCATTTCATCGCGAACTGTAACAGGTTTGATAAGCCGCAGTGTTTTCGCCATGAAAATACTCGTTTTCGAGTTGATATTGAAGCTAAATATTGGAGCGGGTCGGAATCAGGATGGCAGAAAATCGATCGGATAGGTAACGGTCGCAGTCGACCGCCAGCGTCGCGAGCACGCGTGGCGGTGCCGAATGGCGCTGCGCGTCGAGCGCGGCGCTGCCGATATAGTTCTTGTCAGTGGCGCAGAATCGCTCGAGCCCGGCCGCGCGCGGCGTCACCTCGGTCGTCATCTCGGCGCCCCAGCTGCGATAACCTTTTTCAAGGCGCAGGTTGCCGAGTGCGCGCGAACCGATCAGGCGCAAACCGTACTGTTCGCCGGCGCTGAACAAGCGATCGAACAGGGCCGCTTCGTCCGCCATCGCGCAATGTAGCTCCCAACCCAGTTCGCCGGCATAGGAGACCCGCAATGCGCGGCAGGCTACAGGACCGATTTCGATCTCACGCATGCTCATAAAGGGGAAGGCCGTGGTCGAAAAATCCGCCGAACTCGAGTCCCGCAGCAACGCGCGCGAATTCGGCCCGGTAATTCCGAGTACGGCATATCGATCGGTTACCACCGAGATTTCGACGTTGTAATCGCCTGCGTGGTCCTGTAGCCAGCGGCGGTAAATGCCCTCGTCGATCGTCGCTCCGACCAGGTAATAACAGTCCGCCGCCAACCGGCAAACGGTGAAATCGCCGACGATGCCGCCGCGCTCATTCAGCATCAGCGACAATGCCATCCCGCCGTCCGTCGACGGCACCCGATTCGAGCCGACATGATCGAGAAAGGCCCGCGCAGCGTCGCCCTCGACCAGGAACTTGGCATAGGATGACATTTCCACGAGGCCGACGCGTTGCGCCACCCCGCGGCATTCCCCGCCGACATGAGGCCACCAGTTGGGACGCTTGAACGAGGGTTCATCCTGCGCCGCGATACCCTCGGGCGCGAACCAGAGCGGCCGCTCCCAGCCGTAGGCCTGGCCCATCACCGCGCCACGCGCCAGCAATTCCTCGTATATCGGCGTGGTCCTGAGCCCGCGCCCGGTTTCGCGCTCGGCCTGCGGGTAAATGATTTCGTAGCGCCGCGGGAACACCTCGCAGGTGCGCTCGCGCGCGAACTCGCGCGTGGTCCAGTCGTCGAAACGCGCGACGTCGATAAACGACAGGTCCATCTCGGGCTCGCCGTTCAGCATCCACTGGCTCATTGCGAGACCAATGCCGCCGGCCTGTGCGATGCCGCCGAGAAAACCGCAGGCGACGTAAAAATCCGGAACCCCCGGCAAGGGACCGATCATCGGCCGGGCGTCCGGCGCTAACGAGATCGCGCCGTTGACGATGCGCTTGATGCCGGTTTCGGCGAGCGCCGGCACGCGCTGGTAATACCGTCTTCCAGGCGATCGAGATCGTGGTCGAACAGCTCCATGCCGAAGTCCCACGGCGCGCGGCAGTCTTGCTCCCAGGGGCCGAACAGCAGGCCGTTGGCCTCCTGGTGCAGGTAAAAGCCCGAATCGGTATCGCGGATCATCGGCAATTCGTAATCCAGGCCCTCGATCTGTGCGATATTCTCGGTAACCAGGTAATGGTGCTCCATGTTGGTGATCGGCAAACGCGTACCGATCATGTTAGCGACGTCGTTGGCCCAGAATCCGACGCAGTTGACCAGTGACTGGCAGCTCCAGACATCATCGCCAACGCGCAATCGCCACTCACCGTTGACGCCCTCGATCGCCTCAACACGCTGTCCGCGCTCGATTCGCGCCCCGTATTGCCGCGCGCCCGCGGCGAGACCCATCGTCACCGAGTAGGGATCAACGTATCCCTCTTCGGGATCCCAGGCGCCGCCGACCAGGCCATCGGTGTTGATGAGCGGATGTTTCGCGAGAATTTCCCGCGGTGTGACCAGTTCGTACTCCAGTCCCAGCGCACGAAACTTGCCGGCGAGGAAACTGAATTCGCGCAGGCGCTCCTTGCTCTGGGCGAGGAAAAAACCGCCAACGACGTGGCTGTCGACTTGCTGGCCGACTTCTTCGGCGAGACTGTCGTAGAGCCGCAGCGAATAGGCCTGCAACGCGGACAGGTTGGCGTACGCGCTCTGCGTATGTACGTTGTGCCCGCGGCATGCCAGGTCGCACCCGAGGTCAACTCGTTGCGCTCGAGCAGCACTGCGTCGGTACAGCCGGCTTTCGCCAGGTGATACAGGATGGAACAGCCGATGATGTCACCGCCGATGATAACGACCTGGGCCTGCTGATTCATAGCGTCTGAGTCATTCCGTTTTTCGAACTATAGAACCCGACACAACCGCCGCGCGTCGTAAATCGCCGCGTGCACGTTGCGTGACACGTAAGCATCGCCTATCTGGAACAACCGATAATCGCCTGCCTGGCATTCCGGCTGTGGCGACATGTCGGCAAGCGCATTGAGGTCGATGCGTCCGGCGTTTCGAGATCCTGCCGCAAGCGCCTCGAGCAGGCTTTTGTCGCCTTCCACGCCCTGGTCGACGACGACCGCATCGATCTCGATGGTTTCGATCGCGTCCAGATAACGTTGACGTAGATGGGCGCGGTATGCGGCGCCGCTGCGTTCGACCTTGAGCAGGTAGCGATCGGTTTTGAACTCGGTGCCGGCCGCGAGCAGCGCGCGCATGAACACCGGCAGGTTTTGTGCACCGACATCGTAACCGGCGAGCCGGTCCGGCGTGGCGAAGACGATCTCGGCCCCGGAATCGGCCAGGTATTGCGCGCTCGACAGCGCGCTCTCGGCCCCGGTCTGGTCGAAAAACAGCAGCTTCCCCTTCGGTGTCTCGGGCTGACCGAGAAAGTCCCAGGCGGTCAGGGTTAGTTCGCCGCCACCCTCGGGCAGATCCCGGATCGGCAGCCCGCCGGTGGCCAGAATAACAATATCGGGCTTCTCCTCGAGCACTTCGCTTGCGTCAACGTAACGCCCGGTCTGTACGTCGACGCCGAGCATGTCCAGTTCATCCGTCAACCAGTCGGTGATAGCGACCAATCCTTGACGCCAACCGGTCATCGCGGCCAGGTTCAATTGGCCGCCCAGTTGCTGCAGGGCCTCGAACAGGATGACCTCGTGACCGCGCTCGGCCAGCACCCGCGCTGCCTCCATCCCGGCCGGGCCACCGCCGACGACGACCGCGCGTTTCGGTTTCGGCGCCCGAATGGTTTCGTGCGGCAGGGTCAGCTCGCGGCTGGTCGACGGATTGTGGATACACAATGCATCGAGACCGCGGTATGGCCGGTCGAGGCAATAGCCGGCACCGACGCAGGGACGGATGCGATCTTCATCGCCGCGCGCGAGCTTGTTGAGGATATGCGGATCGGCGAAATCCCAGCGGCAGTGTCGTCCCATGTGCGTGATCTGGCAGAAAATGGCCGTATCGAAATCGTGCACTGCGTCCGACAGGGTCCTGAAGTAAGGAATAATACTGTCGTCGGACACGCTGATCGCGCAAAACAGCGAACCCGAGTCGCGCGCGACGTTCGACGAACCGCCGAACGTGGTCAATCCGATGCCACCTTTCGCTTTCTCGCGGTGATAGGCGACATAACGTTCCTTTGGTTTGCCGTCGACCGCGTATGAGGGTGCGTGACCGGCGCTGAACACGCGATTACGGATGGTCAGGTTGCGCAGCTTCAGCGGCGATAGCAGGGATTTATAGCTAGCCCGCATCGCTCACCGATTTCCTACTGCGGACGCCGCAAAGCGCACTGTGGCGAGCTGTACTCCCGACGGCCCGCTTAACGTAATGACGACTACGCCGGCGCGGACCTCTGGTCCGTGCAGCTCGCCACAGCGTTTTTGCGACGCCCTCGTGACGTAAAACGGTGAGCGATGCGGGCTAGACAAGGATTTCCTCCTCCCGGTTGGCGAAAAAAACTACCAGCTCATCCCTGATCGCGGGGTCGAGTGCGGGTTGCCGGTAATCCTCCATCAGGCGTTTCCAGATACCATTGGCACGTTCCCCGGTGGACTGAGCGCCTTTCTCCTCCCAGGTCTCGAGGCTTTCCCAGTCCGAGACCAGCGGTTCGTAATGCTCGCGGCGGTAGCGCTGAATCGTGTGATCGCAGTCGAAGTACTGGCCGCCCGGCCCGATCTCGTGGATCGTATCCAGCGCCAGGGAATCCGTGTCGACGGTGAGCGCGTTGAGACCCTGGCACAGGCGTAACAGGTCGCGCATTTCCGCATGGCTGCCGTTGCGCTTGCCGCCATCGAGATCCGACACAAAAGGCGGCGTGATGACGTTGGCGTAATTCAGGTGACGATCATCGATGATCAGGTCGTGCGCGGGGTTGCGCGCATGAATCCTGAAGGCGCGCGGCGCGCCGGCGATGGTCGCTTCGACCAGCGCCGGATCGAAGCGCACGATTTGGCTGCCGGCATCGACCTCGACCCCGGCCTGCCCGGCAAGAAAATCGCGCGCGCGCTGGCCCATGAAATGCACGCCGGTGCGCTCCAGTATCTGCAGCGAGGCACGATGAATTTCGTCGACTTGATCGTTCGACAGGATGTCGGCCGGCGCAAACTGCCGCTCGGCGATTTGCCAGGGCTTCTGCAAGACTCCGGTTGTTCTGCGCTGTTTACGGCGACGTGGGCGGATGATCGTTGCCTGGTGAAAGTCGGAAGGCAAATTTTGACATTACCCAGGCATAGATAAATAGTGCTTTTTCCGAGGCAGCTATCTGCTTTTGCTATACCTCAAGTAATCCGTACCCATGTTCAGTTTCCGCCAGATCGAAGCGTTTCGCGCAACCATGGAAGCCGGCTCGGTATCCGCCGCGAGTCGGTTGTTGTTTATTTCGCAGCCGAGCCTGTCGCGCCTGATCGCGGATCTCGAAAAAGAGGTCGGATTCAGCCTGTTTATCCGCGAACGCCGTGGCATGAAACCGACCGAGGAAGCGCGGCTGTTTTATCGAGACGTCGAGCGTTGCTATCTCGGGCTCAGGGAATTACGCACTTCGGCGCGGGAAATCAAGGGTTTCGGGCGCAGCCGCTTTTCCTTCGGCGCCACCCCGGGGGTAGCGCTTGAATTCGTGCCCAAGGTCATCAGCGCCTTCAATCACAAATTCGGGCCGGTACAGATCGCGACCCACGTGAGCACGTCCGACCGTATCCTCGACGATACGCGCTCGGGCCGCGTATCGCTGGCAATCATTACGCCCAGCGAATCGACCAGTGACGTCACCATCCTGTTCGAAAGCCAGTTCGAATACGTTGCGGTCATGCATCGCGAGCATGCGCTGGCGGGGGACTCGGGACCACTGGCAATCGATGCGATACAAGCCGGCGACCTGATCGGGCCGCCCGCCAGTTTTCTGATATCGCGCTGCGACAACCCGGAAATCGCCAATCGCATCAGCGAGTTGAGCAAAATTACGATCGATGTCTCGTTTACCGCGATTGCGATGGCGCGCCAGCAGCTGGGCGTTGCGCTCGTCGATCCGTTCAGCGCCGCCTTTTTCTCGCAGGATGAATTACTGGTCACGCGCGGCCTGATCGACGCCCCGCGTTACCCGTTTACGCTGATCCAGCCGAGGCGCCTGATCGTGTCGGATCTGCAAACCGCGTTTATCGCCGAAATCAAACTGGAACTGGAAAATTTCAAAAACGCCTGCCGTGATATAGCAAATTTAACCCGGAGAATTCATAAATATGCGCAAAGATCGCGCAGTATATTGATTTCACAAGGAAATATCCGAAGAAGTCTCGTATCGGTGATTACGAGCGACTGAGGATATATTTCTTGTGGAATCAATAGACAAGCGAGATTG